>NZ_SMKD01000039.1 GCF_004348595.1 Micromonospora sp. KC723 | reverse complement strand
GGCTACCCGCGCAGGGCCGCGGGGGTGAGTTCGCCGGTGGCGACCAGCACCGCCGGGCCGGAGAGCCAGCAGGAACTCTCGGTGAGCGTGACCGTGAGACGGCCGCCCGGTACGTCGACCGCCACCGTGCCGGTGTCCCGCCCGACGTCGCGCAGCGCCACCGCGCCGACCGCGCACGCCCCGGTGCCGCAGGAGAGCGTCTCGGCCGAGCCGCGCTCGTACACCCGCATCAGCACGTGCCCGTCGGTGTCGGCGACCGGCTCACCCGGCGTGACGAACTCGACGTTCACCCCGGCGGGAAAGACCGCCGGATCGTACTCGGGGGCCCGGGTGAGATCCAGGCCGGCCAACTCCAGACCGGCCGGCAGCGCGCAGACCAGGTGCGGGTTACCCACGTCCACCGCCGTCCCGGGCAGGGTCAGCCCGCCCAGGGTCGCGGCCGAGGCGTCGTACACCCGGGGACGGCGCATCTCGACGGCGATGGTGTGGGTCTCGACCCGCGCCCGCACGACACCGGCCCGGGTGGCCACCGGCAGCGCGGCGCCGGACGGCGTGGCCAGCCCGTTCTCCAGCAGGTAGCGGACGAAGACCCGGGAGCCGTTGCCGCACATCTCGGCGATCGAGCCGTCGGAGTTCCAGTAGTCCATGAACCACTCGGCCTCGCCGGCGAGGCCGACGCTTTCGGGGTGCTTGGCGGCCCGTACCACCCGCAGCACGCCGTCACCGCCGACGCCGCGCCGTCGGTCGCAGATCGCGGCGACCAGGCCCGGGGTCAGGTCGAGGGTGCCGTCCGGGTCGGGCAGGATGACGAAGTCGTTGCCGGTGCCATGGCCCTTGGTGAACTCCACGCCCCCATCATCCCCGATGCGCGGCGACCACCCGCGACGCCGTGTCGACCAGGCCCGGCGACGCCGAGTCCAGCCAGTGGACGCGCGGGTCACGACGGAACCAGGAGCGCTGCCGGCGGACGAAGCGGCGGGTGGCCCGGATCGTCTCGTCGTGCGCCTCGGCCTCGGTCGTCTCGCCGGCGAGGAACCGCAGCACCTGCTGGTAGCCGAGCGCCCGACTGGCCGTACGCCCCTCGGCCAGGCCGTGGCCGACCAGTGTGCGGGTCTCCGCGACCAGCCCGTCGGCCCACATCCGGTCGACCCGCCGCGCGATCCGCTCGTCCAGCGACGCGGTGTCCAGGTCGACGCCGAGCTGCACGGACGGGTAGTACGGCGTGGGCTGCGGCAGGGAGGCGGTGAACGGCGTCCCGGTCAGTTCGATGACTTCCAGGGCGCGGACGATCCGCCGGCCGTTGCCGGGCAGGATGCTCGCCGCGGCGGCCGGGTCGGTCGCGCGCAGCCGCTCGTGCAGCGGGGCCGGGCCGACGGCGGCCAGCTCGGCCTCCAGGCGCTGGCGGACCGCCGGATCGGTGCCGGGGAACTCGAACCGCTCCAGCACCGCCCGCACGTACAGCCCGGAGCCGCCGACCAGCAGCGGCACCCTCCCCCGGGCCAGGATGTCGTCGACGGCGGCACGGGCCAGCCGCTGGTACTCCGCGACGCTGGCCGGCTCGGTGACCGCCCAGATGTCGAGCAGGTGGTGCGGCACGCCCTCGCGTTCGGCCGGGGTGAGCTTGGCGGTGCCGATGTCCATGCCCCGGTAGAGCTGCATCGAGTCGGCGTTGACCACCTCGCCGTCCAGGGCGTGCGCCAGAGCGATGCTCAGCGCCGACTTGCCGGCCGCGGTGGGCCCGACCACCGCGACGACGGTCATGCCCGCTCCCAGGAGGCCACGAGGTAGGCGACGCCGTAGGGGGCCGAGTGGTGGCGCAATGTGCCGCGCCAGTCGCCGCCGGCGGCGCGGGCCGCGCCGGCCAGCACCTGCCAGGGCGCCCGGCCGGCGACCCTCAGCTCCGCCGAGAGCGCCGGGTCCAGGTCGAGCAGGGCCTCGGCGTCCGCGTCGGCAAGGGCCCGGGCCACCCCCTCGTCGTACGCCTCGGCGCGCGGGTCGTGGTAGCCGGGCGACTGCGGGCCCCGGCACGCCGACCCGTCCCCCATCACCAGCAGCCCCCAGGGTCGGTCGGAGCCGGCCCGGGCGCCCCGGGCGGCGCACTCTTCGGCCGGTGCGTGGTGCGCCACGGTGGCCATCCGCCAACTGGTCCGGCGCGCTTCCTCCGGTCGCCGCCGACTCAGCAGCCATGCGCCGACCAGCAGGCTGAGGGGGAGGCGGTCGGTGCCGACTCGTCCGTCGGGGAGGCGACCGAGCTGGACCTCGAGCGGCAGCCCCCAGGGGGCGAAGGTTCCCCGGAACGGGTGGTCCAGACTGGCGTCGCGGTCGTCGCCGCCGACCACGAGGACGCTCTCCGCGTCGCTGGCGAGCAGCCCGGCGACGGCGGCGTCACAGGCGGCGCGGAGCCCGTCCAGTTCGGGCGCGGCGGCGCCGGCCAACTCGGGCACGATCAGTGGCGGGTGCGGGCAGACGGCGGCGGCGACCAGGGGCACCCGGCAACCGTATCGGCACCGCCGGGCCCGGCGCCCCCGCACCCGCCGGCTCAGTCGGGCTGGCCGCCCCAGCCGCCCTGCACCATGGTCTGGAACCGCCACTGGCCGCCGGCGCGGACCAGCAGGTCGGCGTAGCGCACCTGCCGGCGTTCGCCGTCGACGGTGAACTCGGCCTCGGTGAAGACCACGACCAGGCTCGGGGTGAGGAAGTACGGCGTGCGGCGCGACTCCATCTTCAGGTCGCCGCCGCCGGCGAGGACGCCGCCCATCATCTCCAGGTACGCCGCGCGGTCGAGTTGCCGGGCGGATCCCTCCCCGGCCGCGTCGTCGGTGACCGTGTTGAGCGGGAACATGGCCAGTTCGGCGGTGCCGGCCACGTCGCCGGCCTCCGCCAGGGCGTCGTAGCGGCGGAACCACTCGTCCAACTCGGCCAGGGCCGCCGCGCCCGGCGCGAAACCCGGGTCGGCCGGGGGCGTCATTCGGCTCCGGGACTGCGTCATCTGTTCCTCCTCGCCGGCCCGCCGGGCGGACCACTTGTCGTACGTCGTACGGTACAGCCCACGTCGATGGTCGACACTCCCCACGCACCCTGTCGGTGAATGGCAGGACACCGTATGGTCACGGTCAGAGACAGGCGCTCGACGCGGGCAGGGTGAGACCTGTGACAATGCCGAGAGCAAGTTGGCTGCGCCGTGGCGGCGATCGAGGGCGAAGTCCCGTCGACGCCGGGAGAACGAGGATGGGCACATGAGCGACTGGACTGCCTTCGGACGGGTGGACGCGGACGGCACCGTGTACGTCAAGACCGCCGAGGGTGAGCGGGTGGTCGGATCCTGGCAGGCGGGGGCCCCGGAGGAGGGGCTGGCCCACTTCGCCCGACGCTTCGCCGACCTGGTGACCGAGGTGGACCTGACCGAGGCCCGGCTCAACTCGGGCGCGGCGGACGCCGGCCACTCGCTGACCACGATCCGCCGGATCCGCGCCTCGCTGGCCGAGGCGCACGTCGTCGGCGACATCGACGCGCTGGCCGCTCGGCTGGACAAGCTCGCCGCGGTCGCCGAGGACAAGGCCGGGGAGGCCCGCGCCGCCAGGGACGCCGCCCGGGTCGAGGCTCTCGCGCGCAAGACCGCCCTCGTCGAGGAGGCGGAGAAGATCGCCGCCGAGTCGACCGGCTGGAAGACCGCCGGGGACCGCCTCAAGGAGATCCTCGACGAGTGGAAGACCATCCGCGGCGTCGACAAGAAGACCGACGGCGAGCTGTGGAAGCGCTTCGCCGCGGCCCGCGACGGTTTCACCCGGCGCCGGGGCGCCCACTTCGCCTCCCTCGACCAGCAGCGCAAGCAGGCGCAGACGGTCAAGGAGGAGTTGGTCGCCGAGGCCGAGAAGCTCAGGGACTCCACCGAGTGGGCGGCCACCGCCAACCAGCTCAAGGAACTGATGAACCAGTGGAAGGCCGCCCCGCGCGCGTCCAAGGAGGCCGAGCAGAAGCTCTGGGAACGCTTCCGGGCCGCGCAGGACGCCTTCTTCAGCCGGCGCAGCGAGGTCTTCTCGGCCCGGGACAACGAGCAGCGGGCCAACCTGGAGCGCAAGCAGGCGCTGCTGGCCGAGGCCGAGGCGCTGGACGTCGACGCCGACCCGAAGGGCGCGCAGGCCAGGCTGCGGGAGATCCAGGCGCAGTGGCACGAGGCCGGCCGGGTGCCCCGGGAGGCCGCCGCCGGGCTGGAGCGCCGGCTGCGCGCGGTGGACGACCGGGTTCGCGAGGTCATGGACTCGGCCTGGCGGCGCACCACCCCACAGGACAATCCGTTGCTCGCGCAGATGCGGTCCCAGGTCGCCGAGGCCGAGGAGCGGCTGGCCCGGGCGCAGGCCGCCGGGGACGCCCGCCGGATCAAGGAGGCCGAGCAGGCCCTCGCCGCCAAGCGGCAGTTCCTCCAGTTGGCCGAACAGGCCGGCTGACCTGACCCGCTCCGGAAGCCCCCGGCCCCCTGACGGGCCGGGGGCTTCCGCCCGTCCGCACCTCGTGGGCCCCTTCGCCGGCCGCTCCCCGCCGACCGGCGGGCGGCTTCCGGCAACCGGCGACGACCGCCCTCGCCGCCACAGCCACTGATCATTTCCGCAGGTGGCAAGGCACTTTACATTGATGAGCGTCTGTGCTTCTATCAAGGAAAGCGCTTGCCTCGGCATGCCGGGCAAGCGTGGCACGGGAGCCGCTTCTCACCCCGCACGTCCACACCGGCAGGGCACGCCGACCACCGTCCCCGGCCGACCTCGACGCCGACGGGCATGGCGCCAGCAGGGTCGGCCGACGGTCCGCGAGCCCCGCCACCACCGAAGGGAAGCACCATGCGCACCACATCCCGACGTCCGAAGACCCTGCTCGCCGCCACCACCGCCGCGCTGCTCGCCGCCTCCGCGCTCACCCTCAGCACCACACCGGCCGCCGCCGCCCCGAACTACCTGGTCGGCTGGGCCACCCAGAACGGCGGCACCACCGGCGGCGGCAACGCCCCAACCACCACGGTGACCAGCGCCTCCGCGCTGACCTCCGCCCTCGGCTCCGGCAGCGCCTCGATCATCCGGGTCTCCGGCACCATCAACTGCTCCGGCATGCTGCGGGTCCGCTCCAACAAGACCATCCTCGGCAACTCCGGCGCCACCATCGCCGGCTGCGGCTTCAACATCAGCGGCGACCGCAACGTCATCATCCGCAACCTGACCTTCCGGAACTGGAACGACGACGCGATCAACGTGCAGGAGTACGCGACCAACATCTGGATCGACCACAACACCTTCACCAGCGGGTACGACGGCGCGGTCGACATCAAGCGCGGCTCGGACTTCGTCACCGTGTCCTGGAACCGCGTCCACAGCCACGACAAGTCGATGCTGCTCGGGCACAGCGACAGCAACGCCAGCCAGGACACCGGACGGCTACGGGTCACCTACCACCACAACCACTTCGACGGCAGCAACCAACGCCACCCCCGGGTCCGTTTCGGCAACCCGGTGCACGTGTTCAACAACTACTACCGCGCCAACCGTGGCTACGGCGTGGCGTCCACGATGAACGCCGGTGTCCTCGTCGAGGGCAACTACTTCGAGAGCGTCCCCGACCCGTACCACCTCGGTGAGGGCAGCTCCGGACCGGGCACCCTGGTGGCCCGGAACAACCACTTCGTCAACTCCGGCGGCGGGCAGGCCGGCGGCAGCGTCCGGAGCATCCCCTACCCGTACCCGCTCGACGCCGCCAGCAGCGTCAAGTCGATCGTGACCGCCGGCGCGGGCGCCGGAAAGATCTCGGTCTGACAACCGGTTCGGGGCCCGCCACCCGGCGGGCCCCGACGCCGTCAGTGGGCGGCACAGCCCGTCGTCGGCGCGGGCGCCACCGCCGGGGCGCCCACGGTGGGCAACCCGAGCAACACCCCCGGGGTACGCGGGGAGCGCCCGGCCTCGGCCGCGTCACCGGCCCGGGTACGCCGGTGCGACAGCGGCTCGCCGTCGGCGTTGAGATGGTGCGGGGCGGCGTAGCTGACCGTGGTGCGCACGATGTCGCCGGGGCGGATCGACCCGGCGTACGCGCCGGCGGCGAAGTGCACCAGACGGCCGTCACGGGCCCGGCCGGAGAGCCGGCCGGTGAGCTCGTCCTTGCGCCCCTCGCCGACGGCGACCAGCACCTCGACGGTCTCCCCCACCAGCTTGCGGTTCTCCGCCCAGGTGATCTCCTCCACCGTCGCGACCAACCGCTCGTAGCGCTCCTGCACCACCTGCTTGGGCAGCTGGCCGTCCATGGTGGCGGCCGGAGTGCCGGGGCGCTTGGAGTACTGGAAGGTGAACGCCGAGGAGAACCGGGCCGCGCGGACCACGTCCAGGGTGCGCTGGAAGTCGGCCTCGGTCTCGCCGGGGAAGCCGACGATGATGTCGGTGGTGATCGCCGCGTCCGGCATCGCCGCCCGGACCTTCTCGATGATTCCCAGGTACCTCTCCGACCGGTACGACCGGCGCATCGCCCGCAGCACGTCGTCGGAGCCGGACTGCAACGGCATGTGCAGCGAGGGGCAGACGTTCGGCGTCTCGGCCATCGCGGCGATCACGTCGTCGGTGAAGTCCTTCGGGTGCGGGCTGGTGAACCGGACCCGCTCCAGCCCGTCGATGTCGCCGCAGGCACGCAGCAGCTTGCCGAAGGCGTACCGGTCGCCGAACTCCACGCCGTAGGAGTTGACGTTCTGCCCGAGCAGGGTCACCTCCAGCACGCCCTCGTCGACCAGGGCGCGGACCTCGGAGAGGATGTCGCCGGGGCGGCGGTCCTTCTCCTTGCCGCGCAGGGCGGGCACGATACAGAACGTGCACGTGTTGTTGCAGCCGACGGAGATCGACACCCAGCCGGCGTACGTCGACTCCCGTCGGGCCGGCAACGTCGACGGGAAGACGTCGAGGGATTCCAGGATCTCCACCTCGGCGGCGGCGTTGTGCCGGGCCCGCTCCAGCAGCACCGGCAGCGAGCCGATGTTGTGCGTGCCGAAGACCACATCGACCCAGGGAGCCTTGCGGACGATGTCGCCGCGGTCCTTCTGGGCCAGGCAGCCGCCGACGGCGATCTGCATCCCCGGGTGCCTGTCCTTGACGGGTCGCAGGTGACCGAGGTTGCCGTAGAGCCGGTTGTCGGCGTTCTCCCGGACGGCGCAGGTGTTGAACACCACCACGTCCGGAGTGTCGTCGGCCCCGGCGGCACGGACGTAACCGGCCCGCTCCAGCAGGCCGGAGATCCGCTCGGAGTCGTGCACGTTCATCTGGCAGCCGTACGTGCGCACCTGGTAGGTGCGCGGGCTGCGTTCGGCTGCGGTAGTCATGACGTGCACAGCGTATCCGGGCCGACCGGACCGACCCGAACGAGGAGGAGCCATGTGCCGCAGCATCAAGACCCTGCGTGAGCCGTACGTGCCGGAGGTGACCCCGGCGGACATCCAGGCGGCGGCGTTGCAGTACGTCCGGAAGATCTCCGGGTTCCGGGCGCCGGCCGCCCACAACGCCGAGGCGTTCGACGCCGCGGTGCAGGCCGTCGCCGCCGCGACCGCCTCCCTGCTGGACCAGTTGCAGGTACGCGGCTCCCGCCCCGCCGCGACCCGCTGACCGGCCGCCCGGCCCTCGACACCGCCGCCCGAGCGGGTCGGGCGACCCGGGCGGGTCGCGACCGGTCAGGCGGCGGCGAGGGCCGGGTTGATCGAGTCGGGGGCCCACTTCGAGCGGTGGCACCGGGACCAGCCGCGACAGCCCGGATGGGCCAGGGTGCACAGACGCTGGTTGGTCAGCACCTCGCCGTCGTCGGTCTCGGTCACCTCGAGGTGCACCGGCCGGATGGTGCCGTCCGGCGCGACCAGCAGGTGCCGGCCCGCGTCGAGGGTGTCATCGGCCAGCAGGCAGTTGCGGCCCAGCAGCCGGGCCAGCGCCGCGACGCTGGTGTGCTCGTTCAGCGACTCCGGCACCCCGTAGCAGTCCACGACCGTGCCGAACTCACCCGGCGCCTCCCACACGTCGCAGACCACCGCGTACGCCGGCAGCCGCGCGGGGTCGGCGACGGCGAGGGGCATCACCACCCGGCCGATCGCCTCGGCCAGGGCCGGGTACACCTCCACCGGTGCCGCCCGGTCGATTCTCCAGTTCCACAGCTCGGTCACGCCGCCTCCTCGCTGCGTTCGTCCCACCGGCCTCCGGATCGGGCCTTACAGACGATGGTGGGGTGCATATGACCTCAGCCGGGGGCAAGTTACCGGTCTGTGACCATTCCGGGCAAAATTCTCCGAGCCTCATTGCTCGGAGTAGCGGGAAGATGACAGTTTATCGGGTACGGTGGCCGGCCCGGCGCATCGCGGGACGCCGAGTCGGGTCGGATCAGCGCAACACCACCAGGTGCTCGCCCCGGGGCAGCAGCTCACCCACCACCGTGCCCCCGGGCACCTCCCCGGCGACCAGCAGACCACCCGAGGTCTGCGCGTCGGCCAGCAGCAGCCGGTCCGCCTCCCCGGCCGCACCGAACTCCGTCCACGGGGTCACCCAGTCCAGGTTCCGGCGGGTGCCGCCACTGACGTACCCGTCCCGGACCGCCTCCCGCGCGCCCGGCAGGTACGGCACCCGGGCGACGTCGATCGCCACCGTCAGGCGGCTCGCCCGGGCCAGCTTCGAGGCGTGCCCGAGCAGCCCGAAGCCGGTGACGTCGGTACCGCACCGGACCCCGGCGGCGACGGCGGCGCGGGCGGCGTCCCGGTTCAGGGTCGCCATCGCGGCCACCGCCGCCTCGAAACGTTCCCCGGTCCGCTTGTGCCGGGTGTTCAGCACCCCCACGCCGAGCGGCTTGGTCAGCGACAACGGCAGGCCCGCCCGCCCGGCGTCCAGGGTGATCAGCTCCTCCGGTCGCACCAGACCGGTGACCGCGAGGCCGTACTTCGGGCTGTCGTCGTCGACGCTGTGCCCGCCGGCCAGGTGGCAGCCGGCCTCCCGGGCGATGTCCTGCCCACCCCGCAGCACCTCCCGGGCCAACTCCAGCGGGAGTACATCGCGGGGCCAGCAGAGCAGGTTCACCGCGACCAGCGGGCTGCCGCCCATGGCGTACACGTCGGACAGTGCGTTGGCGGCGGCGATCCGGCCCCAGTCGTAGGCGTCGTCGACGACGGGGGTGAAGAAGTCCGCGGTACTGACCAGGCCGGTCCGTTCGTCCAGCCGGACCACCGCGGCGTCGTCGCCGTTCTCGAGCCCCACCAGCAGCTCGGCGGCGCCGACCGCCGGAGCGAGCCCGGCCACCAACGACTCCAGCTCCCCGGGAGGGATCTTGCAGGCACAGCCGCCGCCACGGGCGTAATCGGTCAGACGCAGCCGGTCGGTCATCCGACCATGATCTCCGCAAGGCGTCGTGCGCACCACCCGGGGCGGCCCGGTGACCACCGGAAACCGGACGCGGCGCCACGGCCCGGACCGGTGTTACCGCTCCGTGACCAACCGGGTTGCGTTCCGCCACGTCAGCCCGCCTACAGTTGCCCAGACCGGGGGTCGACCGACCCCGCTCTCCGGGACGAACGACAGGGACGGTGGACGACGTGGCGAAGGGCGAACCGCTCATCGTGCTGGACGGGGTCAACAAGTGGTTCGGACCCCTGCACGTGCTGGACGGCGTGTCACTCTCCGTCGGCCGGGGCGAGGTCGTCGTCGTGATCGGCCCGTCCGGCTCCGGCAAGTCGACGCTCTGCCGCACGATCAACCGGCTGGAGCCGATCGACTCGGGCACCATCACCTTCGACGGGCAGCCGCTGCCCGCCGAGGGTAAGGCCCTCGCCCGGCTGCGCAGCGAGGTCGGCATGGTCTTCCAGTCGTTCAACCTCTTCGCGCACAAGACCATCCTGGAGAACGTCACCCTCGGCCCGGTGAAGGTCCGCGGCGAGAAGCCGGCCGCCGCCCGCGAGCGGGGCCTGGCCCTGCTCGACCGGGTCGGCATCGCCAACCAGGCCGACAAGTACCCGGCCCAGCTCTCCGGCGGCCAGCAACAGCGGGCGGCGATCGCCCGCGCGCTGGCCATGCAGCCCAAGGCGATGCTCTTCGACGAGCCGACCAGCGCGCTGGACCCGGAGATGGTCGGCGAGGTGCTGGACGTGATGACCTCGCTGGCCAGCGAGGGGATGACGATGGTCGTGGTCACCCACGAGATGGGCTTCGCCCGACACGCCGCGAACCGGGTCATCTTCATGGCCGACGGCCAGCTCGTCGAGGACGCGCCGCCGGCCGAGTTCTTCGCCAACCCGCGCAGCGAGCGGGCCAAGGACTTCCTCTCCAAGATCCTCACGCACTGAGCGTCCCCGTAGTGGAGCGGCCGTCCCCGGGCGGGCTCCGTCGAAGAAGGAGAAGAGTATGCGTGTGAAGCGCGTGGCGGCGGTCGCCGCCGCTGCCGCCCTGGCCCTCGCCATGGCTGCCTGCGGTGGCAACAACGCCGAGGAGGGCACCGGCGCCGGCAGCAAGTCCTTCCCCGCCGGCAGCACCATGGAGCGGCTGAACAAGGCGCAGAAGATCAAGGTCGGCACCAAGTTCGACCAGCCGGGCTTCGGCCAGAAGGGCCTGTCGGGCAAGCCGGAGGGCTTCGACGTCGAGATCGCCAAGCTCGTCGTCAAGGAACTCGGCATCCCCGAGGACAAGATCGAGTACGTCGAGACGCCGTCGAAGGTCCGCGAGGACGTCATCGCCAACGGCACCGTCGACCTGGTCGCGGCGACGTACACGATCAAGGCCGAGCGCAAGGAGCGCATCTCCTTCGCCGGACCGTACTACGAGGCCGGCCAGAACATCATGGTCAAGAAGGACGACACCGCGATCACCGGCCCGGACTCCTTCAAGGACGGCACCAAGAAGGTCTGCTCGGTAACCGGATCGACCCCGGCCGAGGAGATCAAGAAGTACGTGAAGGACGTCGCCACCCAGCTCGTGCTCTTCGACACGTACGACAAGTGCCGCGACGCCCTCAAGGGCGGCCAGGTGGACGCCGTGACCACCGACAACGTGATCCTGCTCGGCTACATCGCCAAGGACGAGGCCTCGTTCAAGCTGGCCGGCGCCAACTTCACCAAGGAGCCGTACGGCATCGGGGTGAAGAAGGACGACACCGCCTTCCGCAACTTCATCAACGACGTGCTGGAGAAGGCGTTCACCGACGGCAGCTGGAAGAAGGCCTGGGACGACACCGCCGGCAAGTTCGGCGCGGAACTGGGCACCCCGCCGACCATCGACCGCTACTGACCGACCGCCGATCTGGAGGGTGGGGAGGAAGACCGGCCCGTGAACGTACTCATCGACAAGTTCGACGTCTTTGCGGGTGGCTTCTGGCTCACCCTCCAGATCTGCGTGCTCGCCGCGATCGGCGCCCTGATCCTGGGCGCCGTCGTGGCGGTGCTGCGCATCTCGCCGGTGCCGCCGCTGCGCGCGCTCGGCACCGGCTACGTGAACATCTTCCGCAACCTGCCGCTGACCGTGGTGATGTTCTTCGCCGCCTTCGGCCTACCGGCGCTCGGCTCCAACGCCGACTTCCTGCGCCTTCCCGGCCTGGATGCGATCTTCAGCCGGCTCGACACCGACCTGCCGTACTTCCGCTTCGCCCTGATCGCCCTGGTGCTCTACACCGCCGCGTTCGTCTGCGAGGCGCTGCGCTCGGGCGTCAACGCCGTTCCGGCCGGCCAGGCCGAGGCCGCGCGGTCGCTCGGCCTCACCTTCGGCCAGAACCTGCGGTACGTGGTGCTGCCGCAGTCCTGGAAGGCGTCGGTGGTGCCGCTCGGCTCGGTCATCATCGCAATGATCAAGAACAGCGCGCTGATCGGTTTCTTCGGCGTGGTCGGTGACCTCTCCCAGACCGCCGACCAGCTCACCTCCGCCGGGGGCTACGCCTTCGTCCCGGTGGCCATCGGCATCTCGATCGGATACCTGATCATGACCGTTCCGCTCGGCGCCCTGCTCGACCGGATCGAGAAGCGACAGGCGGTGGCCCGGTGAGCCAGCAGACCACCGTCCTCTACGACGTCCCCGGCCCCCGGCAGCGGCGGATCACCCTGATCAGCAGCATCGTCGCCACGGTGGTGCTGATCGTCGGGGCGTACTTCCTGATCTACCGCCCGCTGGACGAGAAGGGCCAGTTCTCGATGGAGTTGTGGGGGCCGCTGGTCGACCCCTCCAACGAGAACTTCCCGCTGGTCTGGGAACGCATCGGCCTCGGCTTGAAGAACACCCTCACCGCCGCCGCGCTGGCCATCGCCGCGTCGCTGGTGATCGGCACCCTGCTGGCCCTGCTCCGGATCCAGCTCAAGAGCCTCACCCGGCGTCGCTTCACCGGGATGGCCGCCCCCGCGGCGTACCTGCTGCGGGGACTGAGCCTGCTGCTGTCGGCGGTCACCCGGGTCTGCGTCGAGGTGTTCCGTGGCCTGCCGGTGGTCATCACCATCTTCTTCGTGGCCCGCGGCTTCCCCGAGTTCGGCATCACCTTCGACACCCTCTGGTACCTGGTCATCGGCCTGACCGTCTACAACGGCGTGGTCATCGCCGAGATCCTGCGCTCCGGCATGGAGGGGCTGCCCGGCGGGCAGGCCGAGGCCGCCGCCGCGATCGGCCTGTCCCCGCTGCAGACCACCCGGATGATCCTGCTGCCGCAGGCGTTCCGGATCATGCTGCCCGCGCTGATCAGCCAGCTCGTCGTGGTGCTCAAGGACACCTCGCTGGGCTTCATCATCAGCTACGAGGAGACCCTCAACATCGGCAAGCAGATCATCGGCGTACTCGGCAACCCGATCCAGGTGTACGTGGTGATCGGCGTGCTGTTCATCCTGGTGAACTACTCGCTGTCGAAGCTGGCGCAGTACGTCCAGCGCCGGCTCTCCCAGGGCCGCAAGACGGCCGGCACGCCGGCCCAGCCGCTCCCGCCCGCCGCGCTCGCCTCCCAGTCCGAGAGCACCGGTCACGGGGTTTGACCCGCACGCGACGACGGGCCGGCGCGGTGTTCCGAGCCGGCCCGTTTCCGTGTGTCGTTCAGCGGGCGATCTCGGTGACCCGGGACTCGCGGACCACCGTCACCCGGATCTGCCCCGGATAGGTCAGCTCCTCCTCGATCTGCTTGGCCACGTCCCGGGCGAGCACCGCCGCGCCGATGTCGTCGACGTCCTCCGGCTTGACCATCACCCGGACCTCCCGGCCGGCCTGCATGGCGAAGACCTTCTCCACGCCGAGCTTGCCGGCCGCGATCTCCTCGATCCGCTCCAGCCGCTTGACGTACGCCTCCAGGCTCTCCCGCCGCGCGCCAGGCCGCCCGCCCGAGCAGGCGTCGGAGGCCTGGGTGAGGACCGCCTCGATGGTCTGCGGCGGCACCTCGTTGTGGTGCGCCTCGATGGCGTGGACGACGTCCTCGATCTCGCCGTACTTGCGGGCCAGGTCGGCGCCGATGATGGCGTGGCTCCCCTCCACCTCGTGGGTGAGCGCCTTGCCGATGTCGTGCAGGAACGCGCAGCGCTTGATGGTCGGCACGTCCAGTCGCAACTCGGCGGCCATGATCCCGGCGATGTGCGCGGTCTCCACCAGGTGCTTGAGCACGTTCTGCCCGTACGACGTGCGGTAGCGCAGCCGGCCGAGCAGGGTGACCAACTCCGGGTGGATCTCGGTGATGCCCACCTCGACCAGGGCGTCCTCGGCGGCCCGGTGACAGAGCTGCTCCACCTCCTGGCGGGCCAGCTCGTACACCTCCTCGATCCGGTGCGGGTGGATGCGCCCGTCGAGGACCAGCTTCTCCAGCGTGAGCCGGCCCACCTCGCGACGGACCGGGTCGAAGCAGGAGAGCAGCACCGCCTCCGGGGTGTCGTCGATGATGAGGTTCACGCCGGTCACCGACTCGAAGGCGCGGATGTTGCGCCCCTCCCGGCCGATGATCCGGCCCTTCATCTCGTCCCCCGGCAGGTGCAGGACGCTGACCACGCTCTCCGCGGTCTGCTCGCTGGCCACCCGCTGGATGGCCTCCACCACGATGTGCCGCGCGCGCTGCTCGGCGGTGCTGCGGGCGTCGGACTCGATGTCCCGGACGAGCAGCGCGGCCTCCCGCTTCGCCTGCGTCTCGATCACCTCGACCAGCTCGGCGCGGGCCGCGTCGGCGGTCAGGCCGGCGACCCGCTCCAGTTCCCGGCGGCGTTGCTCCTCGGCCACCGTCAGCTGCGCCTCCCGGGCGGCGATCGCGGCCTCCCGCTCGGCGAGCGCGGCGCTGGCCGCGGTGAGCTGGCGCTCCCGCTCGGCGAGGCGCTCGACCTCCTCGGTGTGCAGGCGTTCACGCTCGTCCATCCGGGTTGCCCGGCGCTCCACCTCGGCGGCCTGCTCACGGGTGGTGGCGGCGAGGACGGCGACCTCCCGCTCGCCGCTGCGACGGGCCGTCGTCCGCAGCTGCTCCGCGTCGATCTCGGCCTGCTTGTGGGCCCGCTCCAGGATGGTGTCGGCCTCGGTGCGGGCGTCGTCGAGCACCCGCCGGGCCTCGGCCCGCGCCGCCTTCGCCTCGGCCTTGGCCGCGGCCGCCTCGGCCCGGGCCGCCGCGGCGGCGGACTTCGCCACGTCGACGGTGCTGCTCGCCTCATCCGCTGCGGAACGCAGCGCGGCCAGGGACTGCTCCTGGCGGTCCTTCTCGGCGATGAACGCCGGATCCTCCGGCCGCGGCGCCGCACCGAGTTGCCGCACCACCCGGACACCGAACAGGACGGCGCCGACGACGACCAGGGCCAGGACCAGCACCACAATGAGGAGGACCACGTCGATGGGCGTCATGACCGCGCTCCCCGGTCGACGAGCTGGCTCCTGGTGGGCCGCCGATCGCCGCCGGCCGGACCACCTCTGCCCGGCGGCCACCTGTCGTCGCCGACCGGAGCGCCCCTGACCCGGTCGGCGCCGCCGGAACCACGTCTGGCACGGGGTCGCCGCGCGCCGGCCGGCGAGCATCCGCCGACACCCCCTGGGGACCCGTGGTCCCTGTGCCGCGCCGCCATGGCCGCCTCCCCTGAGTCGCCGCCGCCGCGGAACCGTGCCCTGGACACGAACCGCCACGGCCCCGGACGCCCGACCGAGCGGCTGGCCATGGGTACAGCTCTCCGTCGGCGACGCCCCCGGGCGTCGTCGACAACCGGTTGCAGTTGTCGACCGGCTCCGGACCTGCCGTCCGGAGTGGTCGTCACAGGCCGGCGGAGCTGGCCAAAGTGATGCTGTTCTGTTACGCGATCTATGTTGTGCGCTTAGCCTGCGCTGGTCGGGCAATTCGAACCTGTATGGCGAGGCTAGGTCGCGGACGGCCGTTCGGTCAAGAACTCATGATCAAACCCCCCGAACGGAGAGAAGTTGCCCCGTCACTCCGGGCTGACGGCAGGCCGGACACCGGGGGACAAACAGGCCGCCGTTCGGGTTGGGCTCGATCCGACGGCGGTCAGCCGAGCGGGCGGGTGGCCGGGTCCGGTTCGCCCTCGGCGTCGGCCAGGGCGTCCGCGTCGATCTGCTCGGCGAACTCCGCCGCCTCGGCGCTCTGCGCGGCGAGCGCGTCCTTCACCGCCCGGATCGCCACCCCCGGTGGATAACCCTTGCGGGCCAGCATGCCGACCAGTCGGCGGAAGACCGCGTCGGGTTCGCCCCGGGCCGTACGCAGTTTCCGCTCCACCAGGGCGCGGGCGGTCTCGGTCTCGGTCTCCTCGTCCAGCTCGCCGAGGGCCTCCTGTGCGACCTCACCGTCCACGCCGCGCTGGCGCAGCTCGTTGGCGAGCGCCCGGCGGGCCAGACCCCGGCCGGCGTGCCGGCTGGACACCCAGGCGCGGGCGAAGGCGGCGTCGTCGATGATGCCGACCTCGTCGTACCGGTCGAGCACCTGGGCCGAGACCTCGTCGGAGATGCCCCGCTTCGCCAGTGCCCCGGCCAGCTCGGCCCGGGTCCGGGGACGCACGGCGAGCTGCCGCAGGCAGATCTCCCGGGCCGCCTCGGCCTCGTCACCCGGCGGGGCGGCCGGTGCCTCCGGGTCGGCGCCGTCGACATGGGGCCGGCGACCCCGGCGTGGGCGGAACCGCCCCGCGTCGTCACCGGCGCGACGGGGATGGGGCGTGCTGTCACCGGCGCGGGCCGGGTGGGGTGTGGTGGCGTCACCCGTGCGGGGCGGGCTGGCGTCCCAGCCGCGCCCCGTACGGGCACGTCGTCCTGCCATTCAGCCGCGACCGGTCAGAAGTCGACCGGCGGCAGCTCCGGGCCGCCGGCGGCGTCGCCCGCGCCGACCCCGACACCGAGCTTCTCCAGGATCTTCTTCTCGATCTCGGCGGCCACGTCCGGGTTCTCCCGGAGGAACTCGCGGGCCTTCTCCTTGCCCTGGCCGAGCTGGTCGCCGTCGTAGGTGTACCAGGCACCGGACTTGCGGATGATCGCCTGCTCGACACCGACATCGATCAGCGAACCCTCGCGGGAGATGCCCTTGCCGTACATGATGTCGAACTCGGCCTGCTTGAACGGCGCGGCCACCTTGTTCTTCACGACCTTGACCCGGGTGCGGTTGCCGACCACGTCGGTGCCGTCCTTCAGGCTCTCGATGCGCCGCACGTCGAGGCGGACCGAGGCGTAGAACTTCAGCGCCCGGCCACCGGTGGTGGTCTCGGGGCTGCCAAACATGACCCCGATCTTCTCGCGGAGCTGGTTGATGAAGATCGCCGTGGTGCCGGTGTTGTTGAGCACACCGGTGATCTTCCGCAGCGCCTGGCTCATCAGCCGGGCCTGCAGACCCACGTGGCTGTCGCCCATCTCGCCCTCGATCTCGGCGCGCGGCACCAGGGCCGCCACCGAGTCGATCACGATGATGTCGATCGCGCCGGAGCGGACCAACATGTCGGCGATCTCCAGCGCCTGCTCGCCGGTGTCCGGCTGGGAGACCAGCAGGGCGTCGGTGTCGACGCCGAGGGCCTTCGCGTACTCCGGGTCGAGGGCGTGCTCGGCGTCGACGAACGCCGCGATGCCCCCCGCCCGCTGGGCGTTGGCCACCGCGTGCAGGGCCACCGTGGTCTTACCGCTGGACTCCGGGCCGTAGATCTCGACGACCCGGCCACGGGGCAGACCGCCCACGCCGAGCGCCACGTCGAGCGCGATCGAGCCGGTGGGGATCACCGAGGTCTGGACGACCGGCCGCTCCCCCAGCCGCATCACCGAGCCCTTGCCGAACTGCTTGTCGATCTGAGCGAGAGCAAGGTCGAGCGCCTTCTCCCGGTCAGGCCCTGCCGCCATGGTTGCCACCCCTGCCTTCGCCGGCGTCTTTCCTGAGCTTCGCGTCACGCGGGACACGCTAGGCGCTGGGTCCGACAGAAAACCAGCCGACCGGCCGTGAGCTGTGGACAAGCACCTCGCTGTGGACAATAGCCGAACAGATGTACGACTCGGCAAGTGACACGCGGAAGTGGCGAAAAGGCTGCTCAGCGTAGCCGGGCGGGCACCCGGTCGGGATAGGCGGCGACGACCGCCCGCCACACCACGTGTGTCTCCTCACCCTCGGCGAGCGCCTGCACGATGGTCCGCCCGCCCAGTTGGGAGAGCACCTGGTCGCTGGCGATGCTGGCCGCGTAACCCGACCCGAAGGCCTCCTCCAGCCGGGTCCAGAAATCGGTCAGCCGCACGTGATCAGCCCTCCCCGTCGAGCGCCCCGGACGGCGCCGGACGCAACGCTAGCGCCAGCAGGGGCACCACCGCGATCGCCGCCAGCAGGGTCAGCGTCGGATATCCCGCCACCCGCATGACAAACCCGCTGACCGCCGCGGCGCCCGCCCCGGCCAGCCCCATGGTCAGGTCCGACAGTCCCTGCACACCCGGCCGAACGTCGGTCGGCACCGCCTCCGACAGCAGGGTCGAGCCGGCGACCATTGTCCCCGACCAGCCCAGCCCCAACAGCACCAGGCCGAGCGAGAGCAGCGGCGTGTGGTGCCCGGCGGTGCCGGCCACCGCGCAGGCCGCCAGCAGGACGGCGATCCCACCGAGGATCACCGCGCGCCGGCCGGCCCGGTCGGTGAGCCAGCCCACCACCGGGGCGAGCGCGTACATGCCGGCGATGTGCAGGCTCAGCACCACGCCCACCACCCGCAGCACGTCCACGTCGGAGTGCGACTCGCCGAGGCGTACCGGGGTCATCGCCATCACCGCCACCATCACCAGGTGGCCGACCGCGACGGCGGCGATGCCGAGCCGGGCGGCCGGCCGGGCGACTACCACCCGCCAGGCCGCCCGCATCCCGGCCCGCGGCGCGACCGCCCCCGGCGGGCCGGCGGGCGGCACGACGCCGGCCCCGGCCGCCACGAGCCGGCGCGCGGTGAGCAGCGGGTCGGGCCGCAACAGGAGCAGCAGTACGACCGCGGCCAGCACAAACGCCACCGCGCTGAACGCGAACGGCCCGGCCAGCGGCGGCAGCCCCCAGCGGTGCGTGACCCGGTCGGCGAGGGCGGCGAAGTTCGGCGCGGCCACCGCGCCGAGGGTGGTGGCCCAGACGATCAGCGACAACTGCCGGCCCCGCCGGGCCGGTTCGGCGAGGTCCACCGCCGCGTAGCGGGCCTGGAGGTTGGCCGCGGTGCCGCCGCCGAAGAGCAGCATGCCGAGAAAGAGCAGCGGCACCCAGCCGGTCGCCGCGGCGAGCACCACCAGCACCCCGCCCACCGCGCCGGTCAGGTACGCGAGCACCAGCCCCGGCCGCCGGCCGTACCCGGTGATCACGCGGGTGACCGGGACGGCGAGCAACGCCGCGCCGACCACCGCGGCGCTCTGCGCGAGCCCGGCCACCGCCGTCCCGGCGATCCGGGCGGCGAGCAGTGCCCCGACGGCGATCCCGATGGTGACGCCGACGCCGCCGATGATCTGGGTGCCGAAGAGCAGGCGCAGGGTGCGCCGCTGGATCGGCGCGACATCCGCCGGGGCGGTCGGTGTGGTCAGGTACGCGGCCATCGAGGGGCTCCTGCGGTAAGGGGCGATGTGCTGCCCCATCCTCGCGCACACGGACCGGCCACCCCGCCAGCAGCCCGCCCGCCCCGGGCGGCCGGCGGCCCCGGCCAGCACGACTTGCGGCGTTGCGGCCCAACCGCGGGGCGGATGGCGCAGGTAGCGGCACATTCGGCCGGCCACCCGGCCAGGCCAGGCACGGCCAGGCCAGGCACGGCCAGGCCAGGCACGGCCAGGCCAGGCACGGCCAGGCCAGGCACGGCCCGGCGGGACGGCGGGGGCGGCGGAGGCGAGCAGCCGAGGACGAGTGGTCAGCGGGCGAGGGCGCGGGCGGCGACGGTGAGGTCGGCGACCAGCCCCTCGTACGCCTTGTCCTGGTCGTCGGCGCGCAGCACGGCGGACGGGTGGATGGTGGCGAGCAGCTGCGCGGCGGGGGCGTCGGCCACCTTCCCGGCACTGTCCACCGGTACCCGGGCGAAGTCCTCCGGCCGCTGCGCGGAGGCCGGCCAGGGCAGCAGCTCGCCACGCTGCCGGGTGACCCGGAACGTGGGGCCGAGCAGCGCCTTCGCGGCGGTCGCCCCGAGCACCACCACCAGCTCCGGGTGGAGCCGGGAGAACTCGGCCACCAGCCAGGGCCGGCAGGCGGTGATGTGCACCCGGTCCGGCGTCTGGTGGATCCGCCGCCTGCCGCGCAGCTCGAAGCGGAAGTGCTTCACCGCGTTGGTGAGGTAGAGGTGACCCGGGTCGATCCCGGCGTCGTCCACCGCCTTGCGCAGCAACCGCCCGGCCGGACCGACGAAGGGCAGACCCTTCTGGTCCTCCATGTCGCCGGGCTGCTCGCCGACGAAGACCACCCGGGCACCCTCGTCGCCCCGGCCGAAGACCGTCTGGGAGGCGTCCCGGTACAGCTCGCAGCCCTGGCAGCCGGCGGCGGCGGCGCGCAACTGGTCCAGGGTGTCGGCCTGTGGCGGGATGAAGTGCTGGGCACCGGGTGCGTCGGTCTGCTCGGCCATGCCGACAGTTCTACCCCGCGCGGCGGCGCGCACGCGGCGGGACCCGCCCGGCGCGGGCCAGGACCGGGTTACGCCGAGTCGGCTCCTTGTCCGCCAACGAACCCGTCGCTACATTCCTAGCTGTCGATGATTCAGGTATCGAGGCGAGGTGCACGGTGCGGCCACCCGCGACAAGGTATCGAACGATACTGATGGATACCGAAAGATGGGATCACGTTCCGTTTCGTGCCGGAGATATCGTGATCTCCTCGCCGCCGAAATGCGGGACGACGTGGACGCAGATGATCTGCGCTTTGCTGATATTCCAGACGCCCGCACTCCCCCGTGCCCTGGACGCCATATCACGCTGGCCGGATGTCCTGACCCACCGCCTCGACGATGTGCTGGCCGACCTGGAAGCGCAGCCCCATCGCCGCTTCATGAAGACCCACACCCCCCTCGACGGCCTGCCCTTCGACGACCGAATCACCTACATCTGCGTGGCCCGCGACCCGCGAGACGTCGCGATCTCCTGGGACAACCACAGCGACAACGCCGATCTCGACGTGGCGATGGCGATGCGTGCGGTCGCGGTCGGGATGGATGACATCGACCCGTCGACGCCCACCGGATTGCCGGAGCGGTCGGAGTCCGCGCGCGAGCGGTTCTGGTCGTGGATCGACAACGACGACACGCTGGTGGGCCTTCCGGCGCTGTGCCGTCACTTGTCCACATTCTGGCAGGCGAGGGACGAGCCGAATGTCCTGCTGCTCCACTACGACGACCTGAAGACCGATCTGGAAGGGCAGATGAGGGGGCTCGCGGCGCGTCTTGGCATCGAGATCCCCGAGCAGCGGTGGCCGGAGTTGCTGAACGCCGCGAGCTTTGACGCGATGCGCGCCCGCGCGGACGAGTTGGCGCCGGAGATCACGCTGTGGCGGGACCCACACCGCTTCTTCAATCGAGGCGCCAGCGGCCAGTGGCGTGACCTGCTCGACCAGGACGACCTGCGACGCTACGAAACACGCGTCCGCGAGCTCTTCGAACCGGACCTGGCCCGGTGGGTCCATCGTGGGCCGGTCATCACCTGACGCGTCACCCCCGCCCGGACGTGTGGACGGCAACTCGCCTAGATCTGGTCGGTCGGGGCGGCCGGGTGCGCCGCCCCGGGGGTCGGGTGCGCAGCACATGGCCTGGTCGCCCGTGGGCGCGGCAACCTCGTCGGTGGCAGCAGGTCGGCGGGCTCAGGCGGTGAAGCCGGCCGGACCGGTCGGGCGCACGGCAGCCGCGATCGCGTCGGCGAGGGGCCCGACCTCGGCGTCGTCCAGCGTGCTGACGGTGACCCGGACGGCCGGACCGGCCCCGATCCGGAAGAGCGCGCCCGGCGCGACGGACCAGCCGGCGTCGCGCAGCGCGGTGACCGCGACCGTCTCGTCCGGCACCGGCAGCCAGACGTTGATGCCGGTGCGGGCGTACCCGGTCAGCCCCCGGTCGGCGAGGGCGGCGAGGAGGGCGTCGCGGCGCCGGTCGTACTCCTGCCCCGCCCGGCGGACCAGCGCGGCGGTGGCCGGGTCGCGCCACAGCGACAACACGAGACGTTGCAGCACCGTGGAGACCCAACCCGCGCCGACCCGGGCCCGGCCGGCCACCCGGGCCACCGTCGCCTCGTCACCGGTCAGCACCGCCAGCCGTAGGTCGGGCCCGAGGGGTTTGCTCACCGACCGGACGAAGGCCCAGGTCGAAGTCGCCCCGGCCAGCGGGTGCAACGGGACACGGGCCAACTCGGCGGCGTGGTCGTCCTCGACGAGCAGCACGTCACGGCCGGTGAGCAACTCGCGCAACGCGGCGGCACGGCCGGCGGAGACGGCGGCGCCGGTCGGGTTCTGCGCGCGGCTGGTCACCACCAGCGCCCGTGCGCCGAGGGCCAGGGCGTCCCGCACGCCGGTCACCGTGGGGCCGTCCTCGTCCACCGGCACGCCGACCGGACGCAGGCCCGCCGCGGCCACCAGGTCGAGCAGGTTGGCCCAGCCCGGGTCCTCCACCGCCACCGCGTCGCCGGGGCGCAGGTGGGCGGCGAGGAGCCGCTCGATGCCGTCCAGCGCGCCGCCGGTGACAATGACCTCCTCGGCGGGCACACCGTCGGCGGTGAGGCGCTCCCGGGCGGCCTCGGCGAGCGCGGGAAGCACGGCGGTCGAGGCGTACCCCACGGGTGGGCCGACCTCGGTGGCGAGCGCGGCCAGATGTGGGCCGAGCGGGGGCAGCAGCCGCAGGTCGGGGTGCCCCTGCGACAGGTCGCGACTGCCCGGCGCGGGTGTCGGGCGGAGCGCGACGCGGCGGGCGGCGACCGGTGGGCAAAGCCGCACCCGGGTGCCGTGCCGGCCGGCGGTGACCACCAGGCCCCGCTGGCGCAGCTCCTGGTAGGCCCGCGCGACGGTGGCCGGGCTGACGGCCAGCGCGGCGGCGAGCGCGCGGACGGCGGGCAGCAGCTCGCCCGGCTCCAGCGCGCCGGCGCGGATGCCCGCTTCCACGCTGGCCGAAATCGCGGCGGAGGTCGCGCCGTCGATCTGATAACGTACTGCCACAGTTCGGAGATTGTACTAGAACAAAGGTGGAATGTCATGTACACCCCGACCGCGCGGACCACCGCCAGCCGCTACCGGGACCGGATGAGCTACGACCGCGCAGCGGCGCACGCGGTGCTCGACGAGGCCTACCACTGCGTACTCGGGTTCGCCGTGGACGGCGAGCCCCGGCTGCTGCCCACCCTGCACGTACGCGTCGGCGACACCCTCTACCTGCACGGCTCCACCGGCGGTCGGCCGCTGCTCGCCGCGAGGGGCGACGCCGGGCTGCCGGTGTGCGTCGCGGTCACGCTGCTCGACGGGCTGGTCTACGGCCGCTCCCAGTTCCACCACAGCGCCAACTACCGCTCGGTGGTGGCGCACGGCGTGGCGCACCTGGTCACCGGCGAGGACGAGAAGCGGAAGGTGCTGACCGCGCTGGTGGACAAGGTGGGCGCCGGGCGGAGCGCCGACAGCCGCCCACCGAGCCGTCGGGAGTTGGCCGAGACGGCGGTGCTGGCCCTGCCGTTGCGCGAGGTGTCGGTGCGGGCCCGCACCGGCGGCGTCGTGGACGAGCCGGCCGACCTCGACCTGCCGCACTGGGCCGGGGTGGTGCCGGTGCGGCTGACCGCCGGGCTGCCCGAGCCGGACGTCGGGGTGACCGCGCCGGTGCCGGCGTACCTGCGCGCGCCGGTGTCACCCTGGCGGGAGCCGGCAGAGTTGCGCGGCGCGCACGTGCTGCTGGAGCCGCTGGACCTGGCCCACGCCGACGAGCTCTTCGCCGCCACCGCCGAGCCCGAGGTCTTCGCCCACCTGGGCAACCCGCTGCCGGCCGGGCTCGCCGACATGCGGGCGATCGTCGCCACCGCGCTCGCCGCCCGGCATCGCGGCGAGCGGGTGCCGTGGGTGCAGCGCTGCGCGCGGACGGGGGCGGTGGTCGGCAGCACCTCCTACTACGAGATCGACCCGCAGCGGCGATCGGTGGCGATCGGGCACACCTGGCTGGGTCGACCCTGGTGGCGCACGGGCATCAACACCGAGGCGAAGCTGCTGCTGCTCGGCCGGGCCTTCGACGACCTGGGCGCGGTGCGGGTGGTCTGGCACACCGACATCCGCAACAGCCGCTCGCAGGCGGCCATCGAGCGGCTCGGCGCGACCCGGGAGGGCGTGCTGCGGATGCACCGGCAGCGCCCCGACGGCTCCTGGCGGGACACCGTGCAGTTCGCGATGACCGTCGACGAGTGGCCGACGGCGCGGGCCAGGCTGCGGGAGAAGCTTCGCCGGGCCGCACCGGTGGGGTGAGACGGCAGCGGTCAGCTGCCGTCGCCGCCACCCCCGCCGCCGCCGCCGATGCCCGGCCCGCCGGCGGTGCCACCGAGGCCGTAACCGGGCGCGACCGGCTGGTCCGGCGGGCGACTGACGTGCGCCGACTCGGTGATCGGAGCCGACCAGTCGGAACGGCCGGCCGCCGCCGCATGCCGGTTGATCGTCTCGCGTAGCCAGCCGTCCACGGTGGCGATCCAGTCCCGCTGCGCCGCTCCGGTGTGCCAGATCCGGAACCGGCTGACGCTCTGGTGACTGATCCCGGTCAGGGAGAGCCGGCGGTCCACCCAGAGCAGCACCTCCAGCCCCGCCGAGTTCGCCACGAAGATCACTTCCAGCTCGGTCATCGGGCCGGCGTACAACGGCGCCACCCAGTACCCGAGACGCTGGTGCACCGGCAGGGTCTGCTCCACCCCGGGCAGCCGGCCCTGCACGAGACCCGCCTGCCGCAGCACGAAACCGAGCGTGTCCAACGCGGCCAGGACATGCTGCTGGGTGGGGAGCGGGTGGACGAAGACCGGCACCATCGCCCCCCGGTCCCGCTCGGGGTCGACGGAGACCTCCGTACGCAGTCCGGTGCGCAACCCCATCAACGGCACCCCGCCGAAGATCGTCACCGGGGTCTCCCAGGGCAGCGGCACCGCGAAGTCGACCGCCCGCCGCCGCCCCGCCGGCACCACGAACCGGCCGGCGATCGGCACCTGGTGGTACTGCACCAACCGGCGCGGCGAGCCCGGATCATCGGGTTCGGCGGTGGCGACCAACCCCAGCCGGACGCGCCGGACCGGCACGTCGTCCCGACCGGCGGTGAGCACCACCCGCCCGGGTAGGCGCAGGCCGGGCCGGGTGCTGGGGTTGGTCAGGGTGGTGCGCACCGACAGTCCGATCCCGCCGGACTCCCGCGCCACCCCCGTCAACCGCATCCCGCCGCTCCCGCCGCCCCGACCCGTCGTCCTGCCGGGCCGCCGTCGTCGCGGCGCTTTCCCGCTGTCCGGCCCGGCACTCCTCGGCCGGCCACCGGGTCCCGGACGGCCCGGCACTCCTCGGCCGGCCGCCGGGTCATGGACGGCCCGGCGGCCGGTCAGGGCGGTGGACGCGGGGTCAGCGGCGGTGGACGCGGTCAGCGCAGGCGCCGCCCGCGCGGCACCGGGTCGGTCTCGTCGTCGAACTCGCCGATGACCTCCTCCAGCAGGTCCTCCAGCGCCACGAAGCCAATCGGCCGGGTCGGCCCGCCGCCGTTGCGGACCAGCGCGAGCTGGGACTGGTCGGCACGCATGGCGGCCACCGCCTCGGTGACCGTGGATCCGGCGGGCAGGGTGAAGGCCCGGCCCATCAACTCCCCGGCTGTGGCCGGGCGGCCGGTGGTGACCGCCCGCACCGCCTCCCGTACGTGGACCAGGCCGCAGACCTCCCCGGACGGGTCGAGCACGGCGAGCCGGGATCGGCCGCTGTCGCGGCTGACCTCCTCGACGCGCTCGGCGGTGTCGTCCCGGCGGACCGTGACGATCCGGTCGAACGGCTCCATCACGTCGGCGACAGTGGTGGCCTGCAACTCCAGCATGCTGGTCAGCATCTGGTGCTGCTCGGCGCCGAGCAGCCCGTGCTCCCGGGACTGCTCCAGCAGCATGCGCAGCTCGTCCGGGCCGTGTACCTGGGCGAGTTGGTCCTGCTGCTGCACGCCGACCAGTCGCAGCATCGCGTTGGCCAGCGCGTTGAGCGCCGACAGCACCGGCCGGGCAAACCGGGCGAAGGCCCGGAACGGCAGCGCCAGCAGCATCGCGGACCGCTCGGCGTCGGTGATCGCCCACGACTTCGGCGCCATCTCGCCGACCACCAGGTGCAGGAAGGTCACCAGCGCCAGGGCGAACACCAGTGCGATGAGGTGACTGGCCGCCACCGGCAGCCCGACGGCGTACAGCAGCGGGCTGAGCAGGTGCTCGATCGCCGGTTCGGCGAGCGCGCCGAGCCCCAGCGTGCACAGGGTGATGCCGAGCTGGGCACCGGCCAGCATCAGGGACAGCTCCCGGACGCCGTCCAGCGCGGCCCGGGCCGCGCGGCCCCCACCGGCGGCGAACTGCTCCAGGCGGTACCGCTTCGCCGCCACCAGCGCGAACTCGGCGGCGACGAAGAAGCCGTTGAGGGCGAGCAGCAGCACCGAGACGAACAGAGCGAGGCCGGGGCTCACGCGGCGGCCTCCCCGTCGCGGGCCGCGCCGGCCATCCGCAGCCGTACGGTGTCGGCCACGTGCCGGTCCACCGCCAGCACCTCGACCAGGGCCTTCGGCCGCTCCTGCGGCTCCTCGCCGTCGGCCGGGAGGCTGATCTCCAGCCGGTCACCGACCTCCGGCACCCGGCCCAGTTCCCGCATCACCAGGCCACTGATGGTGTCGTACTCGGGTGCTTCGGGCAGCGCGATGCCGGTGCTGTCGGCGACCTCGTCGATCCGCCACCGCGCCGGCACCACCCAGGAGCCGTCCTCCTGCCGCGCGGGCGCCCGCTCCGGTGGGTCGTCCTCGTCGCGGATCGGGCCGACCAGTTCCTCGGCGATGTCCTCCAGCGTGATCACACCGGCGAAGCCGCCGTACTCGTCGACGACGCAGGCGAGCTGCCGGTGCCCGGACCGGAGCCGGTCCAGCACCGTCGGCAGCGGCAACGTCTCGGGCACCAGCAACGGGGGTACGGCCACCGCGCTGACCGGGGTGCTCGCCCGCTTCTCCGGGGCCACCCCGAGCACGTCGGCGATGCCGACCACACCCACCAGGTCGTCCACGCCCTCCGTCCCGCGTACCGGGAAGCGGGAGTGGCCGCTGTCGAGCAGCTCCACCACCCGGCTGACCGGCTCGTGCGCCCGTACGGTGTGCACGTGGACCCGGGGCACCATGGCCTCCCCGGCGGTCAACTGCCGGAAGTCGAGCCCCCGGTCGAGCAGGGTGGACATCTCGACGTCGAGGTGGCCCCCCTCGCGGGAGTCGGCGATGATCTGCTCCAGGTCCTCCGGGGTGGCGCCGCTGGGCAGTTCCTCGATCGGCTCGATGCCGACCCGGCGCAGCAGCCGGACCGCGGCCCGGTCGAACAGCTTGATCAGCGGGCCGGCGATCTTGAGGTAGATCAGGGTGGAGCGGGCGAGCGCCCGGGCGAGGTGCTCGGCGCGGGCGAGCGCGAGGTTCTTCGGGGCCAGTTCGCCGAGGACCATCTGCACCACGGTGGCGATGATCAGGGCCAGCGCCACCGACAGCGGCAGACCGACCGAGGTGGGCACACCGGCCCCGCCGAGCAGCTCGGCCAGCCCGGCGCCCAGGTACGGCTCGGCGACGTAACCGACCAGCAGGGCGGTGACGGTGATGCCGAGCTGGGCCCCGGAGAGCATGAAGGAGAGCCGACCGGTGACCTCGAGAGCCCGGGCGGACGCCTGGTCGCCGTCGTCGGCGCGCTGCTTGAGCCGGCCGCGGTCGACGGCGACGTAGCCGAACTCCTGGGCCACGAAGTAGCCGGTGGCGGCGGTGAGAACGATGATGACGACGAGACCGACGACAATCAACACGGGCCGCTCAGGGCTCCCGGGGTCGTCGGGCCGAGGGGATGCCGGGCACGACCCGGCTGGCTACTGCTGCCCTCCTGGACAGAAGAGTCGATCATTCGGTAATTCTATCGGCGATCCCTGGAGGTTCGCTGATGGTGGGGCCGAAGCCGTCGCCGCCCGCTATCTCCTCCGGTCGGCGAGTTCGTCGGTGCCGAGCAGTTCCCGCTCGACCCGGCCGGACCGGTACGCGGCCCGGCCGATCATCTGCGCGGCGACCGGCGCGGTGGCCAGCTGGAAGATCCCGACCAGCAGGATCATGCCCAGGTCCGCCGGGGTACGCAGCCGCAACGCCAGCCCGAGCAGCAACAGCAGCACGCCGAGCGCCTGCGGCTTGGTGGCCGCGTGCATCCGGTCCAGCACGGTCGGGAAACGCACCACACCGATCCCGGCGGCGAGGCTGAGCAGGGCGCCCGCCACCAGCGCCAGCGCGCCCAGCCAGTCGAGGACGCCGGCCACGCTCACGACTCCTGCCGGACGGCGAAGCGGACCAGGGCCACCGAGCTGACGAAGCCGAGCAGCGAGACCACCACCAGCACGGGCAGGCTGGTGGCGTGCCGGTTGACCGCCGCCTCGGCCCCGACCGCGCCGATCATGGTGGCGAGCAGGAGGTCGGCGGCGATCACCCGGTCGAGCAGGGACGGGCCCCGGTACATCCGGGCCAGGGCCAGCAGCGCGGTGACCGACAGCAGCACGGTCAGCACGACGGCGAGGACGACGGTCATGTCTCGGACCTCCGGTCGGGGTCGGTGGTGAGCAGGCGCAGCTCGGCGTCGGAGCCGATCGCCCGGACGATGCGCTCCTCGACGGCGAGGACCCGGTCCCGGCTGTCGTCCAGGTCGTGCGCCCGGCGCACGTCGAGGACGTGCACGTAGAGGACGCCCTCGTCCCGGTCCACGTCGATGATCAGGGTGCCGGGTACCAGGGAGAGCAGTTCGGCGGTGAGGGCCAGGTTGAGGTCGCTGCGCACCCGCAGCCGTACCCCGATGATCGCGCCGCGGGGCCGGTAACCGGGGCGTACGGCGATCCAGGCGACGTTCACGCTGGCGCTGGCCAGCTCGACGACGAACGCCGCCACCAGCACCAGCAGCCCCCGGGGCCGCAGTCGGCCGGCGAAGGTGACCGGCGGCAGCGGGAAGAACACCAGCACCGCTACGCCGACCAGCGTCCCGCCGACCAGGTTTCCCCAGGTCACCTCGCCCCAGAGCAGGTTCCACGCGGCGATGAGCCACCCCAGGGCGATCGCCTGGTCCCGCCAGCGACCGGGCCGGGACGGGGCCGTCACGGCGGACCGCCGGGCAGCACGGCCTCCACGTAGGGGGTTCGCCGCAGCAGGTCGGACGCGGCGTCGGCGGTGACGCCGTAGAGCGGGCCGGCGGCGAGGGTGAGCACCAGCCCCAGCACCACCAGCGCGGTGGTCGCGCCGACCATCAGGTTGGGCAGCCGGACCAGCGGCTCGGCGCTGGCCAGCCGCGGTGCCCGCCAGAAGGCGATGTTCCACACCCGGGAGGCGGCGTAGAGGGTGAGCAGGCTGGTCAGCGTCCCGGCGGCGACCAGTACCCAGGCGAGCGGGCCGCCGACCGCCACCCCGGCCTGGAGCAGTCCCAGCTTGCCGAGGAAGCCGGAGAAGGGCGGGATGCCGGCCAGGTTCATCGCCGGTACGAAGAAGAGCACCGCCAGCAGCGGCGCGGCCCGGGCCAACCCGCCGAGCCGGCGCAGGTCGGTGCTGCCGGCCCGTTCCTCGACCAGACCGGCGACGAGGAAGAGGGTGGTCTGGATGGTGATGTGGTGCACCACGTAGAAGATCGCGCCGGAGAGCGCGGCGGCCGTGCTCAAGCCCACCCCGAAGATCAGGTAACCGATGTGGCTGACCAGGGTGAAGGAGAAGAGCCGCTTCATGTCCGACTGGGCCACCGCGCCGAGGACGCCGACCATCATGGTGAGGCCGGCCACCACCATGAGCAGGGTGGCGACCTCCCCGCCCGGGAACAGCAACGTCTCGGTCCGGATGATCGCGTAGACGCCGACCTTGGTGAGCAGGCCGGCGAAGACGGCGGTCACCGGGGCCGGCGCGGTCGGGTAGCTGTCCGGCAACCACGCGAAGACCGGGAAGACCGCCGCCTTGATGCCGAAGGCGAGCAGCAGCGTCAGTTGCAACCCCAGGCGTACGCCGTCGGGCAGCGCGTCGAGGCGCGCGGCGAGCTGCGCCATGTTGAGGGTGCCGGTGGCCGCGTACACCAGGGCCACCGCGATCAGGAAGATCAGCGAGGACAGGACGCTGACCAGGACGTACGTGGAGCCGCTACGGATCCGCGCCTCGGTGCCGCCGAGGGTGATCAGGACGAAGCTCGCCGCGAGCAGCATCTCGAAGCCGACGAAGAGGTTGAACAGGTCCCCGGTGAGGAAGGCGTTGGTGACGCCGGCGGTCAGCACCAGGTAGGTCGGGTGGTAGATGCTCACCGGCGCCGACTCGCTGGTTTCGCTGAGGCCCTGACCGATGGAGTACAGCAGCACGCAGAGGGTCACCGCCGAGGAGACGACCAGCATCAGGGCGGCCAACTGGTCGGCGACCAGCACGATCCCCACCGGGGCGGGCCAGCCACCCACCTGCACCACCACCGGTCCGTACCGGTAAGCCTCGACCAGCAGCAGCGCCGCCACGACCAGGTTGGCGGTGAGCGCGATCACGCTGACCGTGCGCTGCACCTGGGGCCACCTGCCGAGGACCAGCGTCAGCGCGGCGCCGAGCAGCGGCACCACCACCGGCAGCGGGACCAGCTGGGTCATGGCTGGCCTCCGGGTCCGCGCAGCCGGCGACGCGCCGGCCGGGGGTCCACCTGTTCGGGGTCGCCCGGGCCCTCCTCGCCGAGGTCGGAGCTGGCGATCTCGTTGCGTTCGGCGAGCCGGACGACCTGCCGGTCCTCCAGGTCGTCGGGCACCTCGTCGTCGCCGGTGAGGTACCAGCTCCGGTACGCCACGGCGGCCACGAACGCGGTCAACCCGAAGGTGATCACGATGGCGGTGAGGACCATCGCCTGGGGGAGCGGATCGCTGAAGTCGCCGGGCGGTCCGGTGCCCACCACCGGCGGTCCGCCGGACCGTCCGCTGAGCAGGATGAGCAGGTTCACGCCGTTGCCGAGCAGGACGACACCGAGCAGGATCCGGGTCAGGCTGCGTTCCAGCAGCAGGGTGACCCCGGTGGCGGCGAGCACGCCGACGGCGAGCACCAGCACCAGGGTGGGCCCCGCACCGTCCGCGTTCACGTCGGGTCTCCACGCTGGTCGATGACGAGGCCCCGCTCGGCTCTGCCGGTCGCCTCGATGTGCCGGTCCACCTCGGCGCCGAGGCTGCGCAGGATGTCCAGCAGCAGGCCGACCACGATCAGGTAGACGCCGACGTCGAAGAAGAGCGAGGTCACCAGGTACGGATCGCCGAGTTCCGGCAGTGGCAGGGCCACCTTGGCGCTGTCGAGCAGCACGCCGGTGGTGAGCAGGGACACCACGCCGCCGCCGACGGAGATCGCCATTCCGGCGCCGAGAACGGTGCCCGCGCCCACCGGGGCGCTCTCGGCCAGTTCGTACCGGCCGCCGGCGAGGTACCGCAGGGCCAGCGCCAGTCCTGCCACCAGGCCGCCGGCGAAGCCTCCACCGGGGGCGTTGTGGCCGGAGAAGAGCAGGAAGAGGGAGAAGAGCACGACGGTGTGGAACACCAGCCGGGTGACCACCTCGAAGACGATCGACCGGCGACGCTCGCGGAGGGTGGGTCCGCCGTGCAGCCACACCGGCCGGTCGTCGCGCCGGCGGCCGGCCGGGTCCCGGCGGGGCCGGGGGCCGGTGCGGGACCGCTCGAAGACCAGGCTGGCCACCCCGGTGGCGGCCACCACCAGCACGGAGATCTCTCCCGTGGTGTCCCAGCCCCGGATGTCAACCAGGGTCACGTTGACCACGTTGCGGCCGTACCCCTCCAGGACCGCGAGTTCGGGCAGGGCCACCGAGACCGGCGTGGCGGTGCGAGCCGCGGCGGCGACCAGGGCAAGGCCGGACAGGACCACGCCGACGGCGACCCCGACCAGTCGCCGCCCCCAGCGGCTGCGGCGTAGCGGGCGGGCGGAGAAGCGCTCCGGCAGCCGGCGCAGCACCAGCACGAAGACCGCGATGGTGGCGGTCTCCACCAGGAACTGGGTCAGCGCCAGGTCGGGCGCGCCGTGGAGCACGAAGAGCATGGCGGTGCCGTAACCGGTCACTCCGACCAGCAGCATCGCGGTGAGCCGGCGGCGGGCGCCGGCCGCGAGCACCGCCGCGACCGCGATGACCAGCGCCACCACCAGTTGCAACGGGGTGTCCCAGAGGGCGATGCGTTCCGTCCACGGGCGAGTGGCCAGCAGCGTGCCGCCGGGTACCAGCACCAGCGTGAGCAGGATGGTGCCCAGGTACACCGGCAGGGAACCGCGTTGGGTGGCGCCGGTGACCTCGACGGCCAGCCGGTCGAAACGGTGGGTGAGCCACTCGTACGCCTGGTTGCCGCCGACCGGCGAACGCAGCCGGACCAGCGCCGGGGTGAGCCGGCCGCGCATCGTGTGCAGCACCGCGCCGCCGGCCAGCGCCACCGCCGACAGGCCGAGCGCCAGGGTGGGCCCGTGCCAGAGCGCCAGTTTCTCGTGCGGTGTGCCGAAGAGTTCGGCGTACGGGCGCAGCAGCCCGTCGAGCCCGGTGGCGGTGGTGCCGGCGACCAGCCCGGCGGCGGCCAGCAGGGCCGGGGGCGCCAGCATCGGCAGCGGCGCCGGGGCGGCTTCGGTGGGCGGGACGCCGGGTCGGGTGGCGAAGGCGCCCCACAGGAACCGGATGCTGTACCCGGCGGTGAGCACCGTCCCCACCATCATGCCGGCGAGCACCAGGGGCCGGTCGGTGAGCGCGGCGAAGACGGCCTCCTTGGCGACGAAACCGAGCAACGGCGGCACCCCGGCCATCGACGCGGCGGCGAGCGTGGCCACCCCGGCGAGCACCGGCGACCGTCGGCCGAGTCCGCTGAGTTGCCGGAGGTCGCGGGTGCCGGCCTGGTGGTCGACGGCGCCGACGACGAGGAAGAGCGCCGCCTTGAACAGGGCGTGCGCCAGCAGCATGGCGACCCCGGCGAGGGCGGCGTCGGCGGTGCCGGCGCCGAGCACCACCGCCAGCAGGCCGAGTTGGCTGACCGTGCCGTACGCCAGCAGCAACTTCAGGTCACACTGTCGCAGTGCGGCCACGCCGCCGCCGACCATGGTGACCAGGCCGAGGGTGAGCACCACCGGCCGCCACGGCCCGGTGTCGGCAAGGACCGGGGCGAGCAGCCCGATCAGGTAGACGCCGGCCTTGACCATGGCGGCCGCGTGCAGGTACGCGCTGACGGGGGTGGGGGCGGCCATCGCGACCGGGAGCCAGGACTGGAACGGCATGATCGCCGACTTGGCCAGTGCCCCGGTGAGGATCAGCAGCACCGCGACGACCTGGCTGGCGCCGCCGGGCAGCGGTGTCTCGGCGATCACCGACCAGCGGTAGCTGCCGGCCTGTTCGCCGAGCACCAGGAAGCCCAGCAGCATCGCCAGGCCGCCGAGGGCGGTGACGGTCAGCGCCTGTGCGGCGGCCCACCGGCTGGACCGTCGCTCGGCGTCGTGCCCGATCAGCAGGTACGAGAAGACGGTGGTCAGCTCCCAGAAGACGAACAGCAGCAGCAGGTCGTCGGCGAGGACCAGGCCGAGCATCGCCCCGGCGAAGGCCACCAGCACCGCCACCAGTGGGGAGAGCCCGACCGTGTCCCGATCGAAGTATCGACCGCAGTAGACCAGCACGAGCGCCCCGACGCCGCCGACCAGCAGGGTCATCAGCCAGGACAGCGTCGTCATCCGCAACGCGACGTCCAGGTCGAGCTGGCCGACCCAGTGGTACGTCTCGACGACCGCGCCGCCGTCGCGGACGGCCGACGTACGGGTCAGCGCCCAGCCGAGGGCGGCGGCCGGCGCGAGCGCCAGCGGGTAGCAGGCACGCGGACCCCACCACCGCACCAGCAGCGGCGCGACGAGTGCCGCCGCCACGTGGAGGAGCAGCAGTACGAGCACGCGTCCTCCCCGTCGAGCTGGCGGCGCGCGCCGGGTCGGAATGTCCCGGCCAGCACTGATCACACGCCAGTTCACCGGGTTGCGGGCGGTTTTACCGAAATCTGGCCATTGCGTCGTGAGTGGTGGTGGTCCGGATGTCGGCGGAGGCTAGGGGACTTGAGTACACATCCGGATCAGGTGACCACGCGCGGGCTGCCGCCGGGCCGCGTCGGCGAGCCGCACGGCTGGCGACGTCCCGTGCCGAGAGGGCAGCCGGTCGGTGGCGGGTCGGCCGGGCGAGCGGCGGGTGGACGTGGCGGGCGCGCGTGGCCGGCAGGGCACACCGCGGTCCCGCCTGGACGGGACGGATCGCCGCACCCGCCCGGGACGGCGAAAGGCGCGGCGGCCGGGATCGGGACAGCCGGCCGGGACCCGGGTCAGCGCAGGACGACGTCGCCGGCCGGCACGGCCGGCTCCCGGTCCCAGCGGGCCTCGACCAGCAGGTCCGGACGGCCGAGCTGACGGACGACCTTGTTGACCACCCGCTGGGCGGCGGTGAGGGAACGCACCGAGAGCAGGTTGCCGCGGCTCTCCCGGCGCAGCACGAAGTAGTGCACCGCGGCCCGCACCTGGGCCCGGTCGGCGGCGCTGGCCTGGGCGGTGGAGACGACCAGCTCACGCAGGGTACGGGCGAGATGCTCGGCGAGCTCCAGCTCGGCGCCGCGCAGACCGCTCCGGACGGCGGCGAGATGGCTGTCGACCTTGCGGATGAGCACATCGGTGCCGGATCTCAGGCCGTGCTGCTCGACGGTCATCCGATCCCCCTCTGCCCGACGCCACGCTGCAGTGAAGTTACTTTATGTTGCGCTCCGCTAGCAACCAGTTATCTAGGACTTAACGGTCTCGTGCCTGGTCTGCCCAATAAGAACGGCCACTGCCCAGAAGAGCGTCCGGGCCGGAGGGGATGTCACACCGGCGAGGCAGGATGGAGGCATGACCGATCAGGCGGACGGGGCAACCGGGCTCGGGGTGCTGGCCGAGTTCGGCGCGGCGACCCGGGAGTGGTTCCGCGCCGCCTTCGCCGCGCCCACCGCCGCCCAGACCGGCGCCTGGCGTTCGATCTCCGCCGGCCGCCATGCGTTGGTCGTCGCCCCGACCGGATCCGGCAAGACCCTGGCCGCCTTCCTCTGGTCGCTGGACCGGCTGGCCCGCCAACCGGCGCCGGCCGAGGCCCGGCACCGCTGCCGGGTGCTCTACGTCAGCCCGCTCAAGGCCCTCGCGGTCGACGTCGAGCGCAACCTGCGGGCTCCCCTCGCGGGCATCCGGCAGGCCGCCACCCGGCTGGGCGTCGTCCCGCCCGAGATCACCGTCGGCATGCGCACCGGCGACACCCCCGCCGACGAGCGCCGCGCCTTCGCCCGCACCCCGCCGGACATCCTGATCACCACCCCGGAGTCGCTCTTCCTGCTGCTCACCTCAGCCGCCCGTGACTCCCTGCGCGGCGTCGAGACGGTGATCGTCGACGAGGTGCACGCGGTGGCCGGCACCAAGCGCGGCGCCCACCTGGCGCTCTCCCTGGAACGCCTCGACGAGCTGCTGGACCGTCCCGCGCAGCGGATCGGCCTGTCCGCCACCATCCGGCCGATCGACGCCTGCGCCCGCTTCCTGGGCGGTGCCCGCCCGGTCGACGTGGTGCAACCGGCCACCGCCAAGACGATCGAGGTGAGCGTCCAGGTCCCGGTGGAGGACATGACCCGCCTCGACGAGCAGGAGCCGCCCGGGGACGACCTGGGCGGCCCCGGCGTGCGGCGCGCCTCGATCTGGCCGGCCGTCGAGGAGCGGGTCTTCTCACTGGTTCGGGCGCACCGCTCGACCATCGTCTTCACCAACTCCCGGCGCAGCGCGGAACGGCTCTGCGCGCGCCTCAACGAACTGGCCGCCGAGGAGCTCGCCGGCGCGGGCGGAGAGGGGGTGGCGCGGCGGGGCGAAGCGGTCGAGCCGTCGCGGGCCGACCGGCCGCCGGCGGAGGTGATGGCGCAGTCCGGCGCGGCGGCCGGCGCGGCTCCGGTGATCGCCCGGGCCCACCACGGCAGCGTCTCCCGCGAGGAACGCAAGCACATCGAGGAGGCCCTCAAGTCCGGGCAACTGCCCGCCGTGGTCGCCACCTCCAGCCTGGAGCTCGGCATCGACATGGGCGCGGTCGACCTGGTGGTGCAGATCGAGGCGCCGCCCAGCGTCGCCGCCGGCCTGCAACGCGTCGGCCGGGCCGGGCACCAGGTCGGCGCGGTGTCCCGGGGCGTGGTCTTCCCCAAGCACCGGGGCGACCTGCTTTCCTGCGCGGTGGTCGCCGAACGGATGGCCACCGGGGCCATCGAGGAACTGCACTACCCGCGCAACCCGCTGGACGTCCTGGCCCAGCAGATCGTCGCCATGGTGGCCCTCGAACCGTGGCAGGTCGACGACCTGGCCGCGCTGGTCCGCCGCGCCGCCCCCTTCGCCGAGCTGCCCGACTCGGCGCTGCACGCCGTGCTCGACATGCTGTCGGGGCGCTACCCGTCGACCGCCTTCGCCGAGCTGCGGCCCCGCCTGGTCTGGGACCGCGTCGCCGACGTGCTCACCGGCCGACCCGGCGCCCAGCGCCTCGCCGTCACCAGCGGCGGCACCATCCCCGACCGGGGCCTGTTCGGGGTCTTCCTGGCCGGCGCGGAACGCGCCGCCCGGGTCGGCGAACTGGACGAGGAGATGGTCTACGAGTCCCGGGTCGGCGACGTCTTCCTGCTCGGCTCCTCGTCCTGGCGGATCGAGGAGATCACCCCCGATCGGGTGCTGGTCTCCCCCGCCCCGGGCCAGGCCGCCCGGATGCCGTTCTGGAAGGGCGACCAACTCGGCCGGCCGGTGGAGCTGGGTCGGGCCATCGGCGCCCGGGTCCGCGCCCTGCTGCGCCACGGCGACGACGAGGCCATCGCCGCGCTGCGCGCCGGCGGCCTGGACGACTGGGCCGCCGGCAACCTGCTGGCGTACCTGCGCGAGCAGCAGGCCGCCACCCGGTCCCTGCCCGACGACCGCACGGTGGTGGTCGAGCGGTTCCGCGACGAGCTGGGCGACTGGCGGCTCGCCGTGCACAGTGTGCTCGGCGCGCGCGTCAACGGGCCGTGGGCACTGGCGATCGGTCGCCGGCTCGCCGAGCGGTACGGCGTGGACGCCCAGGTGATGCCGTCGGACGACGGGATCGTGGTGCGGTTGCCGGACACCGCCGACACCCCGCCCGGCGCGGACGTGGTGGTCTTCGACGCCGACGAGATAGGCCAGCTGGTCGAGGACTCGGTCGGCACCTCCGCGCTGTTCGCGTCCCGGTTCCGCGAGTGCGCGGCCCGGTCCCTGCTGCTGCCCCGCCGCGACCCGCGCCGCCGCCAGCCGCTCTGGCAGCAGCGCCAACGCGCCGCCCAACTGCTCGACGTCGCCCGCGAGTACGCCGACTTCCCGGTCACCCTGGAAGCCGCCCGGGAGTGCCTCCAGGACGTCTTCGACCAGCCCGCCCTCACCCAGCACATGCGCGATCTGGCCGCCCGCCGGGTGCGTCTGGTCGAGGTGGAGACCGAACGCCCCTCGCCGTTTGCCCGTTCGTTGCTCTTCGGGTATGTCGGCGCGTTCCTGTACGAGGGCGACGCGCCCCTGGCGGAACGGCGGGCCGCCGCGCTGGCGCTGGACTCCGCCCTGCTCGGCGAGCTGCTCGGCCGGGTCGACCTGCGGGAACTTCTCGACCCGGCGGTGCTCACCGAGACGGAGCGGCAGTTGCGCTGGCGCACCGAGCAGCGCCGCCCCCGCGACGCCGAGGACGTCGTCGAGCTGCTCCGGGTCGTCGGCGACCTCACCGAGGCGGAGCTGGCCGAGCGGGCCGTGCCGACGGCGTGGCTCACCGAGCTGACGGCGGCCCGCCGGGTGTTGCGGGTACGGATCGCCGGGGAGGAACGCTGGATCGTCGTCGAGGACGCCGCCCGGCTGCGCGACGCGCTCGGCGTGGCGCTGCCCGTCGGGGTCGCCGAGGCGTACCTCGTCCCGGTGGCCGACCCGCTCGGCGACCTGGTCGCCCGGTATGCCCGGACCCACGGGCCGTTCGCCGCGGCGACCTGCGCCGCCCGGTTCGGGCTCGGCGTGTACGTGGTCGAGCAGGCGCTGCGTCGGCTCGCCGCCACCGGCCGGGTGGTTTCCGGCGAGTTCGCGCCGGACACCGTCGGCACCCAGTGGTGCGACGCCGAGGTGCTGCGGCTGCTGCGCCGGCGCAGTCTGGCCGCGCTGCGGCGGGAGATCGAGCCGGTGCCGCCACGAGCGCTCGCGGCGTTCCTGCCCCGCTGGCAGCAGGTCGGCTCGTCAGCCCGGGGGGTGGCGGCGCTGGCCGCCGCCGTCGAGCAACTACAGGGAGCGACGGTGCCGGCGTCCGCCCTGGAACGGCTCGTCCTGCCCGCCCGGGTGGCGGACTACTCCCCCGCCCAGCTCGACGAGCTCTGCGCCAGCGGAGAGGTGCTCTGGGCCGGCGCCGGCGCGATCTCCGGCGGGGACGGCTGGGTCACCCTGGCGTACGCGGACGCCGCCGGGCTGCTGCTGCCCCCGGTGGACGAGGCGCTGGCCCTCACCCCGCTGCACCGCGCGGTGCTCGACGCGCTCGGCGACGGGCAGGCGCTGTTCTTCCGCGCCCTGTCGGACCGGGTGGGCGGCCCCGACGACGCGGCGCTGATCGCCGCCGTGTGGGACCTGGTCTGGGCCGGCCACCTCACCAACGACACGCTCGCTCCGCTGCGGGCGGTGCTCGGCGGCGGCGGGGCGCACCGGTCCCGGCCGTCGGCCCCGCGTACCCGGCACCGCCGTCCCGGCCGGGTGGCGCTGCCCAGCCGCGGTGGCCCGCTAACCGTGGCCGGTCGCTGGTCCCGCCTGCCGGAGCGGGACACCGACCCGACCCGACGGGCCGCCGCCCTGGCCGACCTGCTGTTGGATCGGCACGGGGTGGTGACCCGCGGCGCGGTGGTCGCCGAGCAGGTGACCGGCGGGTTCGCCGCGGTCTACCCGGTGCTGTCCGCGCTGGAGGAACGCGGGGCGGCCCGACGGGGCTACTTCGTGGAGGGGCTGGGCGCGGCCCAGTTCGCCGTCCCCGGGGCGGTGGACCGGATCCGGGCCCTCGCCGACCCGACCGGCGGAGGGCGCGGCCGGGGCGGCGCGACGCTGGTGCTCGCCGCCACCGATCCGGCCAACCCGTACGGCGCCGCGCTGCCGTGGCCGGAGCGGGTGGTCGACTCGGGCGACGGGGCCGTCCCGACGGGCGGGCACCGGGCCGGCCGCAAGGCCGGCGCGCTGGTGGTGTTGGTCGGCGGTGACCTGGTGCTCTACGTGGAGCGGGGCGGGCGGACCCTCCTCTCCTTCACCGACGACGCCGACACGGTGGCCGCCGCCGGCAAGGCGCTGGCCGACGCGGTGCACTCGGGGGCGCTCGGGGCGATGTCGGTGGAACGCGCCGACGGCGAGGCGGTGCACTCCTCCCCGCTGCGCGACGCGCTCACCGCCGCCGGTTTCCGGGCCACCCCGCGTGGGCTGCGACTGCGGGGCTGACCTGCGGGGTCGCGGCGGGCATTCCCGGGCGTGCCTGGTCCCGCCCGGTTGGGGCGGGCTGCCGGCTCAGCCCAGCTTGGCGAGGACGTCGTTGTAGCGTTTGCGTTGTGCCTCGCCGGTCTTGGTGCCGGCGTAGCTGAGCACCACGGCCCCCGCCCGGTAGGCGTCGGCGCCCCAGACGTCGGTCTGGTTGCTCGCGTACGCCTCGTCGGGGAAGACGTACACCGTCACCGCGTCGGTGACCAGCAGTTCGGCGCAGCCGAGGCCGGCCCCGTCGGGCCCACAGTCGGCGCTGCGGTCGCGCAGGTTCGTCACCTTCAGCCCGGCAGCCTTGAACGCGTCGACGACGGCGCGCGCTGCCGGCGCGTCCGCGTCCCGCTTCGGCATCGTGAACGGCGGGGTCGACGGGCTCTCCCCCGGGATCCGGGGCGCCCTGCCGGTGGGCGCGGCCTGCTGCGGCGCGTCGGGCGGGGCCGCCTGGGTGGTGGGCGCGGGCTTCGCGGAGCCGTCGGCCCACGAGGGATCGCCGGGCTTGGGATCGTCGCCACAGCCGGAGAGGGCGAGGGCGGTCAGGAGTCCGGCGACGGTCAGAGCACGAGGGTGTTTCTTCACTCGGGCAGTTTGCCGGGTGAACGGCCGGCCCGTCACCCCACGGTCGGCCATGGTGCCTGCTGGCGCGCAGCGCCGCGAAGGTCTCGGCGTCGGCCCGGACGGCGGGACGAGCCGGCGTGGGTCGTGCCGACGTACGGAATCCGGCCTAGCCTTCGGGGATGACCCCGACCGCCTGGATCTCCCTGACCACCGACTACGGACTCGGCGACGGGTTCGTGGCCGCCTGCCACGGGGTGATCGCCCGGCTGGCCCCGGCGGTGCGGGTGATCGACGTGACCCACCTGGTGGCACCGGCCGACGTCCGGCGCGGCGCGGCGGTGCTCGCCCAGACCGTGCCGTTCCTGCCGTACGGCGTGCATGTCGGGGTGGTGGACCCGGGGGTGGGCACCGCGCGGCGCGGGGTCGCCCTGGTCACCCCGGGCGGGCTGCTGGTCGGGCCGGACAACGGCCTGCTGCTGCCGGCCGCCGCCGCGCTGGGCGGCGTGACCGAGGCGGTGGAGCTGGCCAACCCGGACTGGCTGGCGCCGCAGGTGTCGCCCACCTTCCACGGCCGGGACGTCTTCGCCCCGGTGGCGGCCCGGCTCGCGCTGGGCGCGACGGCGGTCGAGGCCGGGCCGGCGGTCGACCCGACAACCCTGGTACGCCTGCCCGAGCCGGTCCTGCGCCGCGAGGCAGACGGGTTCGCCGCCGAGGTGCTCACCGTCGACCACTTCGGCAACGTGCAGCTCGCCGCCGGGGCCGGCCTGCTCGACGCGCTGCCCGGCGAGCCGCGCGTCGCCGGTCGTCCCGCCGTACGCGGACGCACCTTCGGTGACGCGCCCCACGGCGCGCTGGTGCTCTACGTGGACTCCGCCGGTCTGGTGGCGGTGGCGGTCAACCGGGGTCGGGCGGTGGACCTGCTCGGGGTCACCCCGGGTGACCTGGTTCGGGTGACCGGTACGGGCGGTTGACCGGCGTCGGCGAGCAGGCCGGTCGAGCGGGCACCGGAACCGGCGACGACGGCGGCCCTGGGGGCCGTTGGCCTCGGCCGAACCGGGCGATCGCGGGGACCGACCACCCCTGCCGTGGCCTCGTCCCATGTGGAAAGCTTGCTCCCCGTGGGTGAGCTCTGGGTTCCTGCGGTCTGTCCCTGCTGCGCGTCCCGGACCGGTGGGGGCACCTGCCCGGTCTGTTTCTGGACCGACGACGGGCAGGGCGACGCCGACGCCGAAGATGTGCGCGGTGGGCCGAACGGTGAGTTGAGCCTGACCCACGCCCGCCTGAACTTCGCCGTGTACGGCGCCAGCCACCCCCGCTACCAGGACATGGTCCGCCCACCGCGCCCCGACGAGCGCCCCTGACCTGCCACGACCGGTCCGGGGAGCACGGCGGCCGGGGCGGTCAGCAGGGTGGTACGGCGCCGCCGTAGACGGCGGAGAGGTAGGCGTGGCTGACGTACTGGCCGCTGGCCAGCCGGTGCCACCGGTTGGTGGTCCGGTACGGCCCGCTGACCGTCTGACCGGTCACGTAGCACTGGATCGGCACCTGGGCGTACGTGGCGGCGAGCCCGCGCACGGCGTACCCGGTGCCGGCCCCGCCGCGTACGTTGAGCGGGCCGGAGCCGACCACGCCGCGCAGGCCGTCGGCGGTCCACAGGTACGTCGTGTCGACCCAGGCGTTGTCGGTCAGGCGGAGCCCGTCCCAGAAGGTGCCGTCGGCGAGGTCGATGCCGGCGGGGTTGAGCACCACGCGGCCGAACTCGTCCCGTCCGCCGTGGTAGCCGTTCTGGTAGGCGGCCTGCGCCTCGGGGAGCCCCTGCGGCAGGTCCTTCCAGTTCTCCCGTACCGCGCTGGGGTTCCAGTGGTCGTCCCGGGTGTTCCACGGCCCGACGTCCCACACCGGGGCGTACGCGCAGCGACCACCGCCGACGGTGCACACCCGCACGGTGTAGTCGCCGGAGTTGGGCGGGGCGAGACCACGTCGGCTGGGCAGCGCCACGAAGTGGTCCCTGGGCTGGATGATCCGGCCGTTGGCGGTCTGGTCGCCGACCAGACCGATCCGGGTGGCGAAGACCCGGTAGGTGAGCGGGGTGGCGGCGAGCCGCGGGGCCGGGGCGGCGGTGTGGTCGGCGGTGAGCGTGACGGCGCGTACCCCGACCGTGGCCCGCGTGTCCGGGGCGGCGAGCAGCACGCGCGCCTGCACCCGGGTGACCGGGCGGTCGAGGACCGCGCCGGTGGAGACGTCGTGCCACTCGGTCCAGCCGGTGGCCCGCCAGCCCCGGGCCTGGACCTGCACCGTCCCACCCCGGGTGGTCTCGGCGGTGACCTCGGCGCGGACTCGGGTGGCCGGGCGGGTGAGCACGCGCGGCACACCGAGCAGCGTCCCCTCGGCGACCGGGCCACCGCCGGCGGCGGGGCGGGTG
>NZ_SMKD01000038.1 GCF_004348595.1 Micromonospora sp. KC723 | reverse complement strand
CGCCCGCCCTCCCGTACGGTGACGGCAGAAACGAGCACGGTCGATACCACGAGGGGTTTGGCCCAGGTCAGCGAGGTGGTCGCCGGAACTGCCACCGCCCGTCCGCCCCGTGACCTCCGGGCGTACGCGGCGGCGGCCACCGGGGTCTGGCGGACCTGACCCGCCGGCCCGGCTACCGTGGGGCCCCGAGCTGGTGGGAGGAGGTGGCGATGGTCCGGTGGGGCTGGTTGCGGGAGGCCGTCGTACGGCTGCGGCAGGGCTGGGTGCCGGTCGCCGAGGCGACCCTGGCGGCGACCGTGGCGTGGTTGCTCGCCACCCGGCTGGTCGGCCATCCGCAACCGTTCTTCGCCCCGGCCGCCGCGCTGATCGTGCTCGGTCAGGCGCGCGGACAGCGGATGCGCCGGGCGATCGAGGTGGTGCTCGGCGTGGCCGCCGGCGTGCTCGTCGCCGACCTGGTGGTCCAGGCGCTCGGGCCGCGCAGCACCGGAACGGTCTTCACCGTCATCCTGCTGACCGTCGCGCTGGCGGTGGCGATCGGCGCGAGCAGCGTGAGCGTCGTCCAGGCCGCCGTGTCGGCGCTCTACCTGGTGGTGGTCTCCCCGCCGACCGAGTCGCTGGTGCCGTTCCGGTTCGTCGACGCGCTGATCGGCGGCGCGGTGGCGGTGGTGGCCAGCCAGCTCGTCGACGCCCGCCGGCCGCTCGCGCCGCTGGTGGCCGAGTTCCGGCGTACGTTCGACGGGATGGCCGAGGTGGTGGAGGAGGTGGCCACCGCCCTCGCCGACCGGGACGACGCGGCGGCCCGGGCCGCGCTGGACCGGGCCCGTGGCCTCGACGCCGGGGTGGAGCGGCTCCGGACCGCCGTTCTCGCCGCCGGGGAGGCGTTGCGACTCAATGTGCGCCGCCGCCGGCACATCGGACGGCTGCGTACCGTGGACGCCTCCGTCGCCCAGGTCGACTACGCGGTGCGTAACGTGCGGGTGCTCGCCCGGGCCGGGGTGACCTGCAACCGGCTGTCCAGTCCGGTACCGGATGAGCTGGTCACGGCGCTGCGGGTGCTGGCCGAGGCGGTCCGGGCGGCGGGAGAGGCGCTCGCCGCCGACCTCGACGGCGCGGAGTCCGCCGCCGACCGGCACGCCGAGCAGGCCGACGCCGCGGCCCTGGCGGCGGTACGGGCCGTCGGGCGGCTGTTCACCCAGGGGCACACGCTGCCGCTGGCGGTGATCGTCGGGCAGGTCCGGGCCACCGCCATCGACCTGCTGCGCGGCGTACGGGCCGACGACGACGCGGCGGTGCTGGCCCGGGTCGACGAGGCGCTGGGGCTGCCCCCGCTGTAGCGGCCGTGTCCCGGTGGCGCGCCGTCGACTGGGCGGCGCGGATCCGGGACGGCGTGGTGTGGTGTCGTGAGGCCGGGCGGCGCGGATCCGGCGGGCGCTGTCGGGCGGCGCGGCGGCCCCGACGGTCAGGCGCTCGTCCCGTGGACCAGCACGGAGGGGAACGGCCGGCGGGACGTTCCGACCGGGTGCCGACCGCCAGCGTTCCTGGCGGCGGACGTCGTGCGCGACCAGGTCAGCTGACCCGGCCCGGAGCCGGGCCGGTGCTGGCCCGCTGCTGCATCCGGATCGGCGGGCCGGCACGGTCCTGGTGCCCGGCGCCGGTCAGCACGTCGAGCGCGGCCCGGCCGAGACTGACACCGTGCTCGTGGGCGTCGATGCTCATCGCCGACAACGGCGGCACCGCCAACTCGCAGAGCGCCGAGTCGGCGAAGGCGAGCAGGCTCACCTGATCCGGCACCCGGAGGCCGGAACGCACCAGGTCCTCCTCGGCGGCTGCGGCCATGACGTCGTTGTCGAAGATGACGGCGGTCGGCGCGGGGCGGCCGGCGAGCAGCTCGCGGGTGGCTCGCACGCCACCCTCGGCGCTGTAGTCGGCCTCGACGATCCGCACCTGCAGGCCGAGGCGCTCGGCCGCCGCGTGCATGGCCGCGGTGCGCTCGGCGGTGTGCACCAGCTCGGCTGGTCCGCTGACCCGACCGATCACCCGGTGTTCGAGGGTGACCAGCAGGTCGACCGCCGCGGCCATCGCGCCTGCGTCGTCGGTGACCACGCCGCTGAGCTTCGCGGACCCGGTGTAGCGGCCGGCGAGCACGGCCGGCAGGCCCAGCGCCACCAGCGTCTCCGGGCGGACGTCGGCGTGCACGATGTTGACTACGACCACCGCCTCGACGGTGTCCTCATCCGCCCAGCGCCGGTAGGTCGCCAGCTCCGCCGCCAGGTCGGCGACGACGAGCAGTAGCACGCCGGCGCCGGTCGGCGCGAGGACCTGTTCCATGCCGGCGATCAGCTCCATGAAGAAGGGCTCGACACCGACCTGGGCGGCGTTCTCGGTCAGCACGAGGCCGACCAGGCGGGGGCCGGTCGTGGTGTCCACGGCCGGCCTCAGTGCGCGCCCACGGGCACGGCCAGGGGGGTCGCGGAGCGCGGGCCCTGTCGTGCCGGCAACGCCCCGGTGTCCTCGCGGCGGATGGGTTCCCCCTCCGCGTGGACCGCGCCGGCGGTCAGTGACGAGGCGCCGACCTCCGGGGGCGCCGGACCGCCGACGGCGCGCACGGCCCGGGCCGGGTGGAGGTCGCTTCTGGTCATCGATCGTGTCCGTCGTCTCGGAGGGAGCTGCCGGCCTATATTCTTAAGTAACTGAACGAAGTCGTCAACGGCACCGGCACTACGGGAGATCCATGGCTGACTATGCGGAGGGGTGCGTCCGATCGACCACTGCCGGGCCGACGTCGTGCGCGACACCCGTGGCCCGCTGCCGCGGGCGGTGGTGCGATGCTGTGCGCCAGACCCCGGTGACGATCGGGGCATCGGCTGAGGAGACGGTGAGTCGGCGGTGAGCGGTGGTGCACTCACTCCGGTCGGCGGCACCCCGGTCGGCCGCAGCCGACGGACGGGCGCCCGGGAGAGCATCCTCGACGCCATCCGCTCCGCGGAGCCGCTGAGCCGCGTCGAACTGGCCTCCATGACCGGGCTGACCGAGGCCGCGGTGTCGATGACCGTACGCCGGCTGATCGAGGAGGGCCTGGTCCGGGAGACCGGCCGCAGCCCCACCGGCGGCAAGCCGCGCACACTGCTGCGCCTCGATCCGGTCGCGCGAGTCGCGGTGGGCATCCACCTCGACGAGGACACCACGACGTACGTGCTCACCGGCCAGACCGGCGGGGTGATCTCCCGGCTGGCCCGGCCCGCGCCGGCCGGCGTCGATCCGGACACCCTGGTGCGGGGACTCGCCGCCGACGTCGCCGTGCTCATCGACGCCTCGGGCGTGGACCCGGCGCGGTGCCTGGGCGTCGGCGTCGTCTGGCCCGGCCCGTACGGACCCGGGGCGCACCCCGAGCAGGCACCGCCCCACCTGCGTGGCTGGCGTGGGGGCGACCTCGACCGGCGGCTCGCGGCGGCCACCGGGATGCAGGTGCTGGTCGAGAACGACGCGACGGCCGCGGCCGTCGGGGAGTACTGGGTCGCCCGGGTCGGACCGACCCGCGCCTTCGCCGCGCTCTACATGGGTAGCGGCATCGGCGCGGGCATCGTCATCGACGGCGTCGCGCTGCGCGGCGCGCAGGCCAACGCCGGCGAGTTCGGCCACCTGTGCCTGCAGGTCGACGGCCCGCCGTGCTGGTGCGGCAGTAGCGGCTGCCTCGAGGTGCTCGCCGGCCCGCAGGCCGTCGTCGGGGCGGCGCTGGCCGATCCGGTGGCCGCCGGTGAGGCGGGCCTGGACGGTTCCGGCGCGCGGCGCAGTGTGGCGGCCGACTTCGCCGCCGTCGCCCGCGCGGCCCGCGCCGGCGCGCCCGCCTGCCGGGCGCTGCTCGACGACTCGGCACGCTACGTGGCCGCCGCCGCGGAGTCGGTGGTCAACCTGCTCGACATCGACCTGCTCGTGCTCACCGGTCCCGGCTTCGCCGCGGCCTCCTTCGTCTACGGCCCGGCGATCACGTCGCGCATCGCCGCGGCGGACGCCCGCACCTGGCGCCGCTCGGTGTCCGTGACAGTGTCGCTGGCCGCGGCGACCGCGTCGGCGACCGGGGCGGCCGCCGTGGTGCTGCAGTCCAGCATGCGCCGCTGACAAGCACCCACGGCCCGCTCATCCTCCGCGCAGTTCGCTGAGCCTGCGCTCCGGATTCGGTGCGGCGGCGGCGAGCGTCTTCGTGTACTCGTGCCGGGGCCGGAGGATGACCTCGTCGGCATCGCCCCGCTCGACGATCCGCCCCCGGTACATGACCAGGATCTCGTCGGCGAAGTGCCGGGCCGTGGCCAGGTCGTGGGTGATGTACAGCACGCCGAGGTCCTCCTCGCGCTGCAACGTCGCCAGCAGGTTCAGCACGCCGAGTCGGATCGAGACGTCCAGCATGGACACCGGCTCGTCGGCGATGAGGACGCCGGGCCTGGGTGCCAGTGCCCGGGCGATGGCGACGCGCTGGCGTTGGCCGCCGGACAACTGGTGCGGCCGGCGGGCGGCGACGTTCTCGGCGGGGGTCAGCCGGACGCGCTCCAGCAGGTGCAGGACGCGGCGGTGCACCTCGTCCCCGGACAGTTTGGGGTGGTGCAGGCGGATCGGGCGTTCGAGGTGGTGCTCGACGGTGTGGTACGGGTTGAGCGAGGCGAACGGATCCTGGAACACCATCTGCACGGTGCGGCGGTAGCGGTCCAGGCCACCGCCCCGCCGCTGCGCCGGCTTGCCGTCGACCAGGATCCGGCCCGCGGTGGGGCGTTCGAGCTGCAGCAGAAGCTTGGCGATGGTCGACTTGCCGCTGCCGCTCTGCCCGACGAGCGCGACGGTCCGTCCCGGCTCCAGGGTGAAACTGACGTCGTCGACCGCCCGCAGCGTGCTGCCGCGCAGGCCCCGCCGGAGGTGGTAGTTCTTCACCAGGTGCTCGGCCGTCAAGGTGGTCACGCGGTGCTCCCTGCGTTCGGATCGTCGAGTCGGACCGCGTCGAGGGCAAGCAGCCGCTCGTCCATGCCGCCACGCACGAAGGACCCGCGCTCGCCGGTCAGGCTGGGGAAGGACGCCAGGAGCTGCTTGGTGTAGTCGTGCTGCGGGTCGGTGTAGAGGCTCAGCGCGTCGCCGAGCTCCACCACCTCGCCGGCGCGCATCACCGCGATCCGGTCGCTGATCTCGAGCAGCAGCGGCAGGTCGTGGGTGATGAAGACGACGGCGAAGCCCAACTCGTCGCGCAGCCGGGTGATCTCGCGCAGGATCTCGCGCTGGACGACGACGTCCAGCGCGGTCGTCGGCTCGTCCATGATCATGACCTGCGGTTCCAGCGCCATGGCCATGGCGATCATGACGCGCTGGCGCATCCCGCCGGACAGCTCATGGGGGTACGCGCGCAGCCGGGCGGGGTCCACGCCGACCCGCTCGAGCAGTTCGGCGCAGCGCTTGCGGCGCTCGTGCCGGCCCAACTCGGGACGATGGGCGGTGAAGACGTCCTCGAGTTGGTCCCGGATCGAGATGACCGGGTTCAGGGAGTTCATCGCCCCCTGGAACACCATAGAGATCTTGTCCCACCGGGTGGCCCGCAACTCCTCGGCGTCCAGCAGGTTCCAGTCGATCTCGATGCCCTCCCGGGAGTGGAACACCGCCCGGCCGGAGACGATCGCCGCCGGCGGTTTGAGCAGCCGCACGATGCCGTACGCCAGGGTGCTCTTGCCGCAGCCGCTCTCCCCGGCGAGGCCGAGCACCTCGCCCCGGCGCAGGGTGAGCGAGACGTTCTTCACCGCGTGTACGACCGGATCCACGAGGTAGTCGACGCTGAAGTCCTCGATGGTCAGGACCGGTGCCGACACCACGGGCCGCACCGGTGGCGCCGGCATCGGTCCGTTCACAGGGTGGCCTCCGTTCGCGACTGCGGGGCTCGCGAGCCCGGCTCACTCCTCGCGCTCACAGGGTGGCCTCCGTTCGCGACTGCGGGGCTCGCGAGCCCGGCTCACTCCTCGCGCTCACAGGGTGGCCTCCTTGGCGGTCTCCAACTGTTTCCGGGACATCAGCCAGCCGCGACGAGCGGCCCGGGTCTGGTTGCGCAGCTTGGGGTTGATGATCTCGTCGATCGAGAAGTTGATCAGCGACAACGCCGCGCCGAACAGCGCCAGCAGGAGACCCGGTGGCACGAACCACCACCACGCGCCGAGTCGCAGCGCGAGGCCGTTCTGGGCGTAGTAGAGCATGGTGCCCCAGCTGATCGAGCCGCTCGCGCCGAGGCCGAGATAGGAGAGGCCGGCCTCGCCGAGGATGGCGAAGATGACGGCGAACACCATCTGCGAGGCCAGCAGCGGGATCAGGTTGGGCAGGATCTCGACCGCGAGGATCCGCCAGCGTTTCTCCCCGGCCACCCGTGACGCCAGCACGTAGTCGCGGTTGCGCAGGCTCAGCGTGTACCCGCGCAGCACCCGCGCCGACCCGGCCCAGCCGGTGAGGGAGAGCACCAGCGCGACCAGCAACAGGCTCTTGTCCGGTACGTAGCTGGAGATCACGATCACCAGTGGCAGCCCGGGGATGACCAGCATGATGTTGGTGAACAGCGAGAAGAACTCGTCCACCCAGCCGCCCGCGTAGGCACCCACCACGCCGAAGAACCCGGACAGCAGCAGGGTGAGCACGCCGACGATCGCGCCGATGGTCAGCGAGCCGCGGGTGGCGTACGCCAGTTGGGCCAGCACGTCCTGGCCGGTCTGGGTGGTGCCCATCAGATGGGCGCTGCTCGGCCCGGTCAGGCCGATGTCGTCGACCCGGGTCGGATCCTGCACGACGAACGGGCCGAGCAACCCGAAGAGCAGGATCGCGCCGCTGATGATCAGGCCGGCGGCGAGCTTCGCCGTCATCGGCGGCAGGCCGAGCCGACGCCGCCGGGCACGTTGCGGCGCCGAGCCGGCCAGGAAGCCCCCGGCGCCGCCCACGGGCTCGGCGGCCTGGGTGGTCAATGCCACGTCATTGGTCCTTTCACCGGTCAGGTCCGTGCTCTGGTACGCGGGTCGATGACCGAGTACAGGAGATCGACCAGCAGGTTGGCGCCGAGCACGGAGAGCGTGATGACCAGGAAGATGCCCTGCATCAGCGCGTAGTCGTTACTGCCGACCGCCTGCAGCAGCGCCGAGCCGATCCCGGGGTACGAGAACACCGCCTCGGTGACGATCGAGCCGGCCACGACGAAACCCAGCGAGATCGCGAAGCCCGAGATCGACGGGAGGATCGCGTTACGTGCCGCGTACGTGCGCATCACCCGGCCCGGCCGCAGGCCCTTGGCCTCGGCCGTGAGCAGGTAGTCCTCGGACAGCGTCGAGACCATCATGTTGCGCATGCCGAGCATCCAGCCGCCGACCGACGAGATGATGATCGTCAGCGCGGGTAGCGTGCCGTAGTAGAGGACCGAGCCGATGAACTCGGCGTTCCAGCCGGGCACCGTGTCGTAGATGTCGTAGCCGCCGTTGAGCGGAAAGACCGGCCACACGCTGCCGAACACGAAGAGCAGGATCAGCGCCAGCCAGAAGTACGGCACCGACTGGAACATCGTGGTCACCGGGATCAGGTTGTCCAACCACGACCCGCGTTTCCACCCGGCGACGGTGCCGAGCCCGATGCCCAGCAGGAACGAGATGACCGTCGCCAGACCGATGAGCCCGATCGTCCACGGCAGTGTCTGGCCGATGATCGACGTGACCGGCGCCGGGAAGTACGACACCGACAGCCCCAGGTCCCCGGTGGCGAGGTTGCCCAGGTAGTCGACGTACTGCGCGAGCAGGGGCTGGTCGGTGTCGGTGCCGAGCAGCACCTCGATGGACGCCCTGGCTTCCGGGGTCACCGGTCCACGCTGCCCGAGCTTGGCGATGAGCAGCGAGACCGGGTCGCCCGGCATGAGTCGGGGGATGATGAAGTTCACCGTGAGTGCCGCCCACAGGGCGATCACGTAGAACCCGACCTTCCGCAGGAGGTGCACGTCGGCCGCCGACGCCGCTCAGCCGGCCGGCTTCAGGGTGGTCAGGACGATGCCGCTGTCCCACGACTTCCAGGTGGCCGGGAAGGCGTACTTGTTGTCGTTGGTCGGCCATCCGGTCGCCCGGCTGGTGTTGAACTGGGTCAGCGTCGAGTTCAGGTAGATCGGGATGTACGGCAGGTCCTGGACGATCTGCGCCTGGATCTTGGCGTACTGCTGCTTCTGCGCGTTCTCGTCGTTGGTCGCCGCGGCGGCGGCGACCGCCTGGTCGACCGTCGGGTTGCTGTAGCGGGCGTAGTTGCCGGAGGTGCCGGCCGACTCGCCGACCTTCGCCGTGGTGGCCGAGGTGTAGCGCCCGTTGTAGGTGTAGTACGGGTTGGACGACGCGCCCAGGCCGATCGAGTCGAGCGACAACTGGAAGTTGCCCTGCACCTGGTTGTCGTTCCACTCGTTGGAGGACAACTGGGTGGGCTTCAGCTCGATGCCGACCTCCTTGAACTGCTGCGCCATCGCGTCGTTGAGCGAGATGAAGTCACTCCAGCCGGTCACGGTCTGGATCCGCATCGACAGCCGCTCGCCGCCCTTGCTGCGGATGCCGTCGGCGCCCCTGACCCAGCCGGCCGCGTCCAGGATCTGGTTGGCCCTGGCGACATCGGAGCCGGCCGGCGTCTTGAGGTTGGCCGGGTCCGCGATCCACTTCTGGTCACGATCGGGCAGCAGCAGCGTCGGCGAGGCCGTCCCGGCGAAGCCGCCACCGGCCAGCTTGTTGAGCTGGTCGCGGTTGAGCGCGTGGTACATGGCCTGGCGTACGGCCCGGTCGGTCTGTGGGCCCTTGCAACCCATGGCCGCGTTCGAGCAGGTGAAGATCGATGCCGTCAGGGCCGGCGTGTTCACGTAGGCGAGGTTCTTGTGGCCTGCGATGATCTTGTCGAGGTTCGGGATGTACGAGCTCATCCAGTCCACCTGGCCCGCGGTCAGGGCGGCGCTCGCCGCGTCCGCGGTGGCCAGGGTGATGTAGCGGACCGTCTGGATCTCCGGCTTGCCCGGCTGCCAGTAGTTCGGGTTCTTCTCCATCACGAAGCCCTGCGCGTTGAGCGACTTGAGCTTGTACGGGCCGGTGCCCACCGGTTTGGGGTTGGTGGTCTTCGCCGGGTCGCTGATCTTGCTCCAGACATGTTCCGGAATGATCGCGGTGTTGCCGAGGACGCCCGGTTCGTTGACGAACGAGGTGGTCGGGAACGTCAGCACGACGGTCTTGTCGTCGGTGGCCTTCGCCGAGGTGAGCGTGAGACCGCTCCCGTTGATCGCCTTGTTCTGGCGGATCAGTTCGAAGGTGAAGGCGACGTCCCTGGCGGTGAACGGCTGACCGTCGGACCACTTGACGCCCTCGCGAGTGGTGATCGTCAGCTGCCTGCCGGCGGTGTCCCACGAGTACGCGGTCGCCAGCATCGGCCGCGGCGGGACGTCGCTGGCCAAGTTGTAGTAGTAGAGCGCCTCGTGGATGACACCCAGCGTGGGCTGCAACTGCGTGGGTGAGAACGGGTTCCAGTTCTCGACGATCGTGGAGGCGGTCCCGTTGATGCTGATGGAGCTGTTCGCGGCGTTGGAGGTGCCGGAGGGTGAATCGCCGGAGCAGGCGGTGATCGTGAGCGTGGCTGCGGTGGACACGACGGTCAAGAAACCGAGACGCCGGACCAGGCGTCGCGAGAAGAGTGACATCAGTAGATCCCTTTGTCGGATCGCCGTGGTGAAGCGGCGATGCTTCGAGCGGGCCGAGCCGGCTCGTCAAGCCATTATTAAGCTGCTTAAGTTTGGGATGTCAAGTAACGATGTCGATGGCCGGCGCCAGGAGCCGCCGCACGGGCAGCGAGAAGGCCATCGATGCGCCGCGGGCTCGGCCGGCTCGGGGCACCCGAAGTGCAAAGATGCCGGCCGGGTGGACAAGGCGCCGGCGCGGGCGGCGGACCCCGTGGTGGGGGTCGCGCGGCGGCGCGGACGCGGGGCGGCGCGGTGGTCGCGCGGCGTGGAACGCGGCGGGGCTCAGGCGCTCGTGCGGCGGACCAGCGCGGAGGGGAACGAGGTCACCGGCGGGACGGGCCGGTTGTGCAGCACCGCGGTCGCCGCCGCGGCGGCGATCGGCCCGACCGGGTGGCTGGCCGTGGTGAGGGCGGGCGTGTTCAGCGCGGCGTGCGGGATGTCGTCGAACCCGGCGACCGCGATGTCGCCGGGCACCCGTACGCCGGTCTCCCGGAGCCCGGCGATCACCCCCAACGCGGTCAGGTCGTTGACGGCGAAGACGGCGTCGGTGTCGGGCCACCGGGCCAGCAACTCGCCGGCCGCCGCCCGGCCCCGCTCGGCGGTGAAGTCCCCGGAAACCAGGCGGACCGGCAGCCCGGACTCCCGCATGATCCGCTGGTAGGCCCCGACGACACGGCCGGCGCAGGACAGCCACCGCGGGCCGGTCACCATCGCGATCCGGCGGCGGCCCGAGGCGTACAGGTGACGGACGACCTGATCGGCCCCGCCGGCGTTGTCCACGTCGAAGGAGGGCACCGTCGGGGTGCCGATACCGATCGACGCGATCCGGCCCCGCAGTCCCGCCGGGATGGTGTCGAGCAGTGGCTCGGTGGCGTTCACCAGCACCACGCCGGCGACGCCGCGGTCCCGCGCGATCCGCTCCAGGGTGGCCGAGCCGTGCAGCGGGAGCCAGTGCAGCACCACCCCGACCGGGTACGACGCGCAGGCCCGCGCGGCGGCGCCGACGACCCGGTCGACGTACGGGTCGTCCAGCACGGCCGCGGTGACGCCGGAGACCGCCACCACCAACCGGACACCGCCACCGCGTACCAGTGCCCTGGCCGTCGCGTTCGGTACGTACCCGAGGCGGTCGACGGCGGCCAGCACCCGGTCTCGAGCGGCCGGTGAGGCGAACCCGGTGCCCGCGACGACCCGGGACGCGGTCGAGCGGGACACGTCCGCCAGCCGGGCCACGTCGTCCAGGGTGGCCGGACGGTGCGCCGAGGTCATGGGATCCTCCACGTCGTCGGGGGTGGGAGCGCTCTCCCCGTGATCATGCCTCGTCGGGTGCCGACCTGGTAAGGGGCGGGGAACGGTTTGTGCTGGTAGCGCTTTCAGGTGTGCGATGGTCGAGCACGACGCCGACGAGAGGACCCCCGTGAGGCCAGCCGATCCGGTCACCGCACCATCCGTTGCCGCCGCACCTCCGGTGGTGCTCGCCGCCCGCACCGGCGTCGCGGTGGTCTTCGCCCTCAACGGCCTCGCCGTGGCCACCTGGTTCTCCCGGGTTCCGGCGGTCCGGGAGGCGTTGGACCTCAGCGCCGGCCGGCTCGGCCTGCTGCTCATCGCACTGTCGGCCGGAGCGGTGCTCGCCCTGTCCACGGCCGGCCTGGTCACCCAGCGCCTCGGCCCGGCCCGCACGGTGGTGGTCGCCACCGTGCTGGTCGCCCTCGGTCTGACCGCCGCCGGGCTCGCCACCGGGCTGGTCGGCTGGCTGCCCGGCGTGGCGGTCGGGCTGGTCGTCTTCGGCTACGGGTTGGGCGCCTGCGACGTCGCGATGAACGTCGAGGGCGCGGCGGTGGAGAAGCGGCTCGGGCGCACCATCCTGCCCCGCTTCCACGCCGCCTGGAGCCTGGGCTCGGTGGCCGGCGCGGGGCTCGGCGCCGGCGCCGCCCGGGTCGGTCTGCCGATCTGGGCGCACCTGGGCGTAATGGCCGCCCTGGTGCTCGGCGGCACGCTGCTCGGCGCGCGGGCGTTCCTGCCGGCGCCGCACGCGTCGGCGGACAGCGACGGCGGTGCGGCTCGTCGCGGTGGCCTGTGGGCCGCCTGGCGGGAGCCACGTACCCTGCTCATCGGCGCGCTGGTCCTGGTCATGGCGTTCGCCGAGGGCAGCGCCACCGACTGGGTCGCGGTCGCCTTCATCGACGGGCACGGCGTCAACGAGGCGACCGGGGCGGCCGTCTACGGCATCTTCGTCGCCGGCATGACCCTCGGCCGGACCGCCGGCACCGTCCTGATCGACCGCTGGGGCCGGGTGCCGGTGCTGTTCGGCACGATCCTGCTCGCCGTGGCCGGCGCGGGCCTGGCGGTGCTCGCCGACAACCAGCCGGTGGCGATGGTCGGGGTGGCGCTGTGGGGCATCGGCGCCTCGCTCGGCTTCCCGGTCGGGATGAGCGCCGCCGCCGACGACGAGGCCCACGCCGCCGTCCGGGTCAGCGTGGTCGCGGTGATCGGCTACACGGCGTTCCTGGCCGGCCCGCCGCTGCTGGGCCTGCTCGGTGACCGGGTGGGGACGCTGCACGCGCTGCTGGTGGTGCCGCTGCTGCTGATCCCGACGTTGGCCCTGGTGCCGGTGATCCGCCCACCGGCGGACCGTCCCACGCGTAGAACGTAGCAGCGCACGGCTGCCCGGGGTATCGGGTACGCGACCGACTGCGCGGCGGGCGGCCCGGTGACTACTGTCGCCCGATGCCTGACGAGGAGATCACCGCGACCGCCGCGGGCAGTTGGACCCTGGGCGACGCGACCGTGCGCCGGATGGGTTTCGGCTCCATGCGGATCACTCCGCACCCGGACCCCAGCCGGGCGGTCGCCGTGCTGCGCCGCGGCGTCGCGCTGGGCGTGAACCACATCGACACCGCCGCTTTCTACGTCTCGCCCGGCGGCACCCTCGACGTCGGCACCGGGCCGGTCCGGTACGCCACGGAGCTGATCCGGGCCGCGCTCGCCCCGTACCCGGAGGACCTGGTGATCGCCACCAAGGTCGGCTTCGCGTACGACCCGGCCGACGGCCTGCGCGAGGACGCCTCCCCGGCCGGGCTGCGCGCCCAGGTGGAGGAGAACCTGCGCCGGCTCGGCCGCGACCACCTCGACGTGGTCAACCTGCGGATCGTGCGGCGGCCGGGCCGGGACCGCGTCGCCGAGTCCTTCGGCGCCCTCGCCGCGCTGCGCGAGGCCGGGCTGATCCGGCACCTTGGCCTGTCCAACGTCCGCCTCGACCACCTCGACGAGGCGCAGGCGATCGCCCCGGTGGTCTGCGTGCAGAACACCTACGCCCTCGACAACCGGGGCGACCAGGACGCGCTGCTGCGCGAGTGCGGGGCGCGGCAGGTGGCGTACGTGCCGTTCTTCACCCTGACCGGGACGCGGCGGGAGTCCGGCGCGGTGACCGAGCACGCCGACGCCGTGCGGGCGGTGGCCCGGGCGCACGGGGCGACCCCGCAGCAGGTACGCCTCGCCTGGACCCTGCACCAGGGGCCGCACGTGCTGGTCATCCCCGGCACCGGCGACCCGGCGCACCTGGTGGAGAACGTCGCCGCCGGCGCGTTGCGGCTGACCGACACGGACCTGGCCGCGCTCGGCTGACGCGGTCAGCTCGTTGTCACCGTCCTCGCAGCCTGCTGACAGGTTCGGGTGCTCCACTGGAGGTCAGCCGAGGGAAGGAGCGGGCAGATGGGCTGGTTCAGCCGGCGGTCCCGAACCGTGGAGGGGATCCCGACGAAGCTCGACCGGGAGGGCACCCGGGACGACCTGGCCGCGCTGGAGGCGTTCGTGACCAGCCGGCACGGCGTGGAGTTCTACCTCGAACCGGAGACCGCCGCCACCGACACCACCGTGATGGCGATCGCCCACGACGGTGAGTGGATCCGCCGCCGCACCGGCTCGCCACGGGCGGCGGCGAAGCTGGCGCACCGGCATGCGGTGCCGCTGTACGAGGCGGCGAAGACCGGCTACCCGGAGCGGATGCGCGCCTGGAACCGGGCCCACCCGGAGCGCCGGATGCGCTGAGGGCGACGCGCCAGATTGTGCCCGTCCACGACCGACCCGGTGCCGGCTGGGCAACTCACCGCTGAGCAGCTGACGATCACGGGCTGGATGCGACCACCGCCGGCCGGGTGGCGACGCGTTGACCCGGCGGCGAGGGGTGTGGCAGCATTCGCGGCCTGACGGCAGTGAAGGAAGCCGGTGCGATTCCGGCGCGGTCCCGCCACTGTCACCGGGGAGCGATCCCCCCTCGTGCGCCACGGCCGTGTGTCTGCGGTTGGAAGGCCGGGGGTGAGCGTCGATCCGGGAGCCAGGATACTTCGGCCGTCGGAGTGACCCCAGGGCGTGGACACCCGAGGAGGACCCGATGACGCGCAGCGTCCCCACCGCCAGCGGCTCCCGCCGTACCCGATCCGGGCACGCCGCCGCACCCGCGATCCGCCGCACCGCCACCCCCCGCACCGCCCTCCGGACCGGCCGCCTCCGCGCCGGTCGCCGCACCGCGCACCGCTGACCCGGCCGGCTTGCGCCGGCCGGGTCAGACCCGCGCCCGGCGGGCCCGCCGACCCCGCGCCCATCCCTCGTCATCGCCCGACCGTCCGCGCGGCAGTCCGGGTGTCACTCTCCGGAGCCGCCCCGTGCGCATCCTGCTGCTGTCGACCGCCGACACCGACCTGCTCGCCGCCCGCGCCAGCGGCGCCGACTACCGGTTGGCCAATCCCGCCCGGGTCGGCGTCGACGCCGTGCCCGGGCTGCTCGACGGCGTCGACCTGGCCGTCGTACGGCTGCTCGGCGGCCGTCAGGCGTGGCCGGACGGCCTCGCCGCGGTGCTCGCCTCCGGCGTGCCGACGGTCGTCCTCGGCGGCGAGGCGGTGCCCGACGCCGAGCTGATGGCCACCTCCACGGTGGCTGCCGGGGTGGCCACCGAAGCACTGTCCTACCTGGTCGAAGGGGGTCCGGAGAACCTCGCCCAGCTGGCCCGGTTCCTCTCCGACACGGTCCTGCTCACCGGCGAGGGCTTCGCGCCGCCCGCCGCCACCCCGGCGTACGGGGTGCACGGCGACCGCCAAGTCGAAGCGGACCGGCCCACCGTCGGGATCGTCTTCTACCGGGCACACGCCCTGGCCGGCAACACCGGCTTCGTCGACGTGCTCGCCGACGCGGTCACCGCCGCCGGCGGCAACCCGGTCCCGATCTTCTGCGGCTCGCTGCGCGGACTGGCCCCCGGCACCGGCCCCCTGGACCTCTTCGCCCGCTGCGACGCCCTGGTGGTGACCGTTCTCGCCGCCGGCGGCACGGTCGCCGCCGACGCCTCCGGCGGGGGCGACGAGGACGCCTGGGACGTCGGCGCGCTCGCCGCCCTCGACGTCCCGGTCATCCAGGCGCTCTGCCTCACCAGCACCCGGGAACAGTGGGCCGACAGCGACGCGGGACTGTCCCCGCTGGACGCCGCCATGCAGGTGGCCATCCCCGAGTTCGACGGCCGGATCGTCACCGTGCCGTTCTCGTTCAAGCGGATCGACGCCGACGGGCTGTCGGTCTACGCCGCCGACCCCGAGCGCGCCGCCCGGGTCGCCGGCATCGCGGTGCGGCAGGCCCGGCTGCGGCACGTGCCGAACGCCGACAAGCGGGTCGCGGTGGTGCTCAGCTCGTACCCGACGAAACACTCCCGGGTCGGCAACGCCGTCGGCCTGGACACCCCCGCCTCGGCGGTGCGGTTGCTGGCCGCCCTCGCCGACGCCGGCTACCACCTCGGCGACGCCCCGCCGCCTGTCGACGGGGACGCGCTGATCCACGCGCTGATCGCCGCCGGCGGGCACGACGTGGAGTGGCTCACCCCCGAACAGCTCGCCGCCGCCGAGGCCCGGGTGCCGGGGCAGACCTACCGGCGCTGGTTCGCGCGGGTGCCGGCCGACCTGCGCGAGGCGATCCGGGAACACTGGGGCGAGCCCCCCGGCGAGCTGTACGTCGACGGCGGCGACGTCGTCCTCGCCGGGCTGCGCTTCGGCAACGTGACGCTGCTGATCCAGCCGCCGCGCGGCTTCGGCGAGAACCCCGTCGCCATCTACCACGACCCGGACCTGCCGCCCAGCCACCACTACCTGGCCGCGTACCGGTGGCTGGCCGCCCCGGCCGCCGACGGCGGCTTCGGCGCGGACGCGGTGGTGCACCTCGGCAAGCACGGCACCCTGGAATGGCTGCCCGGCAAGGGCCTCGGGCTCGCCGCAGACTGCGCCCCCGACGCCGTCCTCGGCGACCTGCCGCTGGTCTACCCGTTCATCGTCAACGACCCCGGCGAGGGAACCCAGGCCAAACGCCGCGCCCACGCCGTCGTCGTGGACCACCTCGTCCCACCGATGGCCCGCGCGGAAACCTACGGCGACCTGGCGAAGCTGGAACAGCTCCTCGACGAGTACGCCACCGTGCAGGCCCTCGACCCGGCCAAGGTGCCCACCGTGCAGGCGCAGATCTGGCAGCTCGTCCGGGCCGCCGAACTGCACCACGACCTGCACACCGAGGACATGCCCGACGCCGACGACTTCGACGACTTCGTGCTGCACCTCGACGGCTACCTGTGCGAGGTCAAGGACGTGCAGATCCGCGACGGCCTGCACATCCTCGCCGAGGCCCCCGCCGGGGAGGCCAGGGTGAACCTGGTCCTCGCCGTGCTGCGCGCCCCGCAGGTCTGGGGCGGCGTGCGCGCCCTGCCCGGCCTGCGGCAGGCCCTCGCCGCCGCGTACGGTTTCGACGAGCAGGCGTTGCTCGCCGCGCCGGGGCAACGGGTCGTCGTGCCGGCGGCGCTGACCAAGGTGGTGGACGGGCCGGCCGTCACCGCAGCCGACGCCGTCGACCTGATCGAGGGACTGGCCCGCCGGCTCGTCGTCGGCATGGAGACCCTCGGCTGGGACGCCACCACGGTGGACGCCGTCGTCGACGAGGTCACCGGACGGTCGATCCCCGACGCCGCCGAGGTGCTGCGCTTCGCCGCCCGCGAGGTGGTGCCCCGGCTGGACCGCACCACCGACGAGATCGACCGGCTGATCGGCGCGCTCGACGGGCGGTTCGTGCCGCCCGGCCCGTCCGGCTCACCCACCCGGGGCCTGGTCAACGTCCTGCCCACCGGACGCAACTTCTACTCCGTCGACCCGAAGGCCATCCCCAGCCGCAACGCCTGGGACGTCGGCGTGGCCCTCGCGGACTCGCTGCTGGCCCGGCACCTCGCCGACACCGGAACGTACCCGCGCTCGGTCGGGCTCACCGTCTGGGGCACCAGCGCCATGCGGACCCAGGGAGACGACATCGCCGAGGTCCTCGCCCTGCTCGGGTGCCGGCCGGTCTGGGACGACCGGTCCCGCCGGGTCACCGGTGTGGAGGTGGTGCCCCTGGCCGAGCTGGGCCGCCCCCGCGTCGACGTCACCGTGCGCATCTCCGGTTTCTTCCGGGACGCCTTCCCGCACGTCGTCGCGCTCATCGACGACGCGGTACGGCGGGTCGCCGCCCTCGACGAGCCGGACACCGACAACCACGTCCGCGCCCACGTCGCCGCCGACCTCGCCGAGCACGGTGACGAACGGCGGGCCACCGCCCGGATCTTCGGCTCCAAACCCGGCGCGTACGGGGCGGGGCTGCTGCCACTGATCGACGCCCGCAACTGGCGCACCGACGCCGACCTCGCCGAGGTGTACGCCGTCTGGGGCGGCTACGCGTACGGCCGGGGACTCGACGGCCGGGAGGCGCGCGCCGACATGGAACGCTCCTTCGCCCGGATCGCCGTGGCGGTGAAGAACCAGGACACCCGCGAGCACGACATCGTCGACTCCGACGACTACTTCCAGTACCACGGCGGGATGGTCGCGATGGTCCGCCACCTCACCGGCGCGGCCCCGGCCGCGTACGTGGGGGACTCGGCGATGCCGCACGACGTGCGGACCCGCACCCTCGGCGAGGAGACCCGGCGGGTGTTCCGGGCCCGGGTGGTCAACCCGCGCTGGATCGCCGCCATGCGCCGGCACGGCTACAAGGGCGCCTTCGAGCTGGCCGCCACCGTGGACTACCTGTTCGGCTACGACGCCACCGCCGGTGTCGTCGACGACTGGATGTACGAGCAGCTGACCGCCGCGTACGTCTTCGACGAGGAGAACCGGGAGTTCCTTCAGCGGTCCAACCCGTGGGCGTTGCGCGGCATCACCGAACGCCTGCTGGAGGCCGCCGACCGGGGACTGTGGGCCGCGCCCGACCCGGCCACCCTGGACCGGCTCCGCGAGACGTACCTGGCCAGCGAGGGCGACCTGGAGGATCGGGCATGAGCTATCCGTTCTCGGCGGTGCTCGGCATGGACGACATGCGTCTGGCGCTGCTGCTCAACGCGGTCAGCCCGGCCATCGGCGGGGTGCTGGTGCGGGGCGAGAAGGGCACCGCCAAGTCCACCGCCGTCCGCGCCCTGGCGGCGCTGCTGCCGCCGGTGGACGCGCTGGCCGGCTGCCGCTTCGGCTGCGACCCGGCCGTACCCGACCCCGGCTGCCCGGACGGGCCCCATCCGGCCGCCGCGCCGGCCGAGCGCCGTCCGGCCCGCCTGGTCGAGCTGCCCGTCGGCGCCGCCGAGGACCGGGTGGTCGGCTCGCTCGACCTGGAGAAGGCCCTCGCCGAGGGGGTACGCGCCTTCGACCCGGGCCTGCTCGCCGCCGCCCACCGGGGTGTGCTCTACGTCGACGAGGTGAACCTGCTCCACGACCACCTGGTCGACCTGCTCCTCGACGCCGCCGCGATGGGTCGCTGCCACGTCGAGCGGGAAGGCGTCTCGGTCAGCCACGCCGCGCGGTTCCTGCTGGTCGGCACGATGAACCCGGAGGAGGGGGAGCTGCGCCCCCAGCTGCTCGACCGGTTCGGGTTGACCGTCGAGGTGGCCGCCAGCCGCGACCCGGCGGTCCGCGTGGAGGTGGTCCGCCGCCGGCTCGCCGCCGACGCCGACCCGGCCGGGTTCGCCGCCCGGTGGGCCGACGCCGACGCGGAGGTGGCCCGCCGGGTCGCCGCCGCCCGGCATCGGCTGGACCGGGTGGTGCTGCCCGACGCGGCCCTGCGGCAGATCGCCGAGGTGTGCGCGGCGTTCGACGTCGACGGGATGCGCGCCGACATCGTCACCGCCCGAGCGGCCGTAGCGCACGCCGCGTGGCAGGGCCGGGAGCGGGTGACCGCCGAGGACGTGCGGGTCGCCGCCCGGCTGGCCCTACCGCACCGCCGCCGCCGCGACCCGTTCGACAGCCCCGGCCTGGACGACAAGCGCCTCGACGAGGCGTTGGAGCGGGCCCGGGAGGAGCACCCCGACGACCCGGACGACGGTGGCCCCGGCGGTGGTCCCGGCTCGGCAGGCGATCCCGGCCCGGACAGCGACGGTGGCCCCGACGGCGGCTCCGGCCCGGACAGCGGCTCCGGCTCCGGTGACCCCGCCGGCCCGGAACCGGACGGTGGTGCCGACGAGCCGGACCGCGGCGGGCAGGGCCGTGCGGGCGGAACCGGCGCGGGCGACACCCCCGAAACCGACGTTCCCCTCCCCGGCGACGAGGCGGCGACGGCGCAGCCGGCGGCCGTACCCGACCAGGGGCTGAAGGCCCGGCTGTTCACCGCCCCCGGCATCGGCGACGGGGTGCCCGGCCGGCGCTCACGGGCGCGGACCGGGCGGGGCCGGACCACCGGCGCCCGGACGCCCGCCGGGCGGCCCGGCGTGCTGCACCTGCCCGCCACCCTGCGGGCCGCCGCCCCGCACCAGAACGGGCGGGGCCGGCGCGGGGGACCGCTCGTGCTGCGCCCGGCCGACCTGCGGGAGGCGGTCCGCGAGGGACGCGAGGGCAACCTGGTGCTCTTCGTGGTCGACGCCAGCGGGTCGATGGGCGCGCGACAGCGGATGGCGGCGGTCAAGGGAGCGGTGCTCGCCCTGCTCACCGACGCCTACCAGCGCCGGGACAAGGTCGCCGTGGTCGCCTTCCGGGGCGTCGCCGCGCAGACCGTGCTGCCCGCCACCTCCTCCGTGCTGGCCGCCTCGACGCGGCTGGCGGAACTGCCCACCGGGGGGCGTACCCCGCTCGCGGAGGGGCTGCTCGCGGCGGCCGACCTGCTGCGCCTGGAGCGGCTGCGCGACCCCAGACGCCGTCCCCTGGTGCTGGTCGTCACCGACGGCCGGGCCACCGCCGGGCCGCGTCCGCTGGACCGGGCCGCCCGCGCGGCGGCGGTGCTCGCCGCGACCGGCGCCCCCTGCGTCGTCGTGGACTGCGAGACCGGCCCGGTCCGCCTCGACCTGGCCCGCCGGCTCGCCGCCCAGCTCGGCGCGGGCCACCACCGGCTCGCCGAGGTCGCCACCGCCCCGCTGGCCGCCCTGGCCGGCGCGCGCCCCTCGTACGGCCCGAACTCCAGCCGCGGTGACACCCCGCATCCGTCCGTCACGACCACCAGGAGCGTTGCCTGATGCCGCAGGGAAAGCCCTCGCACGTGCCCGCCGACGGACTGACCACCCGGCAGCGACGCAACCGGCCGCTCACCATCGTCCACACCGGAGTGATGAAGGGAAAGTCGACCGCGGCCTTCGGGCTGGCGCTGCGCGCCTGGACCGCCGGGCTGCCGATCGGGGTGTTCCAGTTCGTCAAGAGCGCCAAGTGGCGGGTCGGCGAGGAGGCCGCCTTCCGGGCCCTCGGCGAGGTGCACGAGCGCACCGGCCAGGGTGCCCCGGTGGCCTGGCACAAGATGGGCGAGGGCTGGTCCTGGATCCAGCGCGGCGGCGAGACCGACCACGCCGCCGACGCGCTGGAGGGCTGGCGGCAGATCCAGCGCGACCTCGCCGCGCAACGCTACGGCCTGTACGTGCTCGACGAGTTCACCTACCCGATCAAGTGGGGCTGGGTCGACGTCGGTGAGGTGGTGACGACCCTGACCGAACGGCCCGGCTTCCAGCACGTGGTGATCACCGGCCGGGACGCCGACCCCCGACTGGTCGAGGCCGCCGACCTGGTCGCCGAGCTGACCAAGGTCAAGCACCCGATGGACGCCGGCCAGAAGGGCCAGAAGGGGATCGAGTGGTGACCGCCCCCTGGCCGCTGCCCCGGCTGGTCGTCGCCGCGCCGGCCAGCGGGCACGGCAAGACCACCGTGGCCACCGGACTGCTCGCCGCGCTGCGCCGCCGTGGCCTGACCGTCAGCCCGCACAAGGTCGGTCCCGACTACATCGACCCCGGCTACCACGCGCTCGCCGCCGGCCGGCCCGGACGCAACCTCGACCCGTGGCTGGTCGGCGAGGACCGCGTCGCGCCCCTGCTGCGGCACGGCGCGGCCGTCCCCACCCCCGCCGACGTGGCCGTGGTCGAGGGCGTGATGGGGCTGCACGACGGCGCGGTCGGGCGCGGCGCGTACGCCTCCACCGCGCACGTCGCCCGGCTCATCGACGCGCCGGTGCTGCTGGTGTTGGACACCACCGCGCAGGGCCGTTCCGCCGCCGCGCTGGTGCTCGGCATGCGGGCCTTCGACCCGCGGGTGCGCGTCGGCGGGGTGATCCTCAACCGGGTCGGCTCGCCCCGGCACGAGCGGCTGCTGCGCGACGCGCTCGCCGAGGTGGGCGTACCGGTGCTCGGGGCGGTCACCCGGGCGGCCGAGGTGGCCGCGCCCGCCCGCCACCTCGGGCTGGTGCCGGTCGCCGAACGGGCACCGGAGTCGGTGGCCGTGGTCGACGCGCTGGCCGCACTGGTCGAGTCCACCGTCGACCTCGACGCCGTGCTCGACCTGGCCCGTACCGCCTCGCCGCTGACCGTTCCCGCCTGGGATCCGGCCGACGCCGTCGGCGGCCCGGCCGGCGCGGGCCGCCCGGTCGTCGCCGTCGCCGGCGGGCCGGCCTTCACCTTCTCGTACGCCGAGACGGCCGAGCTGCTCGCCGCCGCCGGCGCCGCCGTCGTCACCGTCGACCCGCTGCGTGACCCCGCCCTGCCGGCCGGCACCCGGGCGGTGGTCGTCGGTGGCGGCTTTCCCGAGGTGCACGCCGAGGCCCTCGCGGCCAACACCGGGCTCCGCGCCGACCTGGCCGGCTTCGACGGGCCGATCGTCGCCGAGTGCGCCGGACTGCTCTACCTGGGCCAAACCCTCGACGGCGTGCCGATGTGCGGGCGGCTGCCGCACACCGCCCGGATGACCGGGCGGCTCACTATCGGCTACCGCGACGCCGTCGCCGCCGCCGACTCCCCGGTCCACCGCGCCGGCGAGCCGGTACGCGGCCACGAGTTCCACCGCACCGTCACCGACCCGGCGCACGGCGACCGGCCGGCATGGCGCTGGAACGACACCGCGCACGGTTTCGTCACCGGCCGGGTGCACGCCTCCTACCTGCACACCCACTGGGCCGGCCGACCACTGGCCGCCCGCCGTCTGGTCGAGGCGGCGAGCCGGTGAACGCCCCGGAGCTCGACACGGGCCCGGCCGCCCTGCTGACCGGGGTCGGCGTCGGACCGGGCGAGGCGGACCTGCTCACCCTGCGGGCGGTGCGGGTGCTGCGCGAGGCCGACCTGGTGGTCGTACCGGTGCTGGACCGGCGGTCAGCGGACGGCGACGCGCCGGCGGGCCGAGCGGAGGCCACCGTGCGCGGGTACGTCCCGTCAGACCGGTTGCGCCGGCTGCCGTTCGCCCTCGACGACACCGGCGGGGTCACCGCCCGCCGGGAGGCCGCCTGGGACGCCGCCGCGGCGGCCGTGGTCGCCGCCTTCGACGACGGCGCCCGGTCGGTCGCCTTCGCCACCATCGGCGACCCGAACGTCTACTCCACCTTCGGTTACCTGGCACAGAGCGTGCGTGCCCTGCGCCCGGCGGTCGAGGTGCGCGCCGTGCCCGGGATCACCGCCATGCAGGACCTCGCCGCCCGCAGCGGCGTGCCGCTGTGCGAGGGCCGGGAGCCGCTCACCCTGCTGCCGGCCACCGCCGGGCCGGCACTGGTCGACGACGCCCTCGCCGGCCCCGGCACCGTCGTGGTCTACAAGGGCTGGCGCCGCCACCCGGAGTTGGTCGACGCGCTGCGCCGCCACGGCCGGCTGACCGACGCGGTGCTCGGCCGCAGCCTCGGCCTGCCCGACGAGCGGATCGGCACGGTCGACGACGCCGACGACGACCTGCCATACCTGTCGACGCTGCTGGTGCCCGCCCGCCGGGACCGGCGGGGAGGAAAGCTGTGACCAACGGAAAGGTGTGGTTCGTCGGGGCCGGCCCCGGCGCCGCCGACCTGCTCACCCTGCGCGCCGCCCGGGTGATCGCCGAGGCGGACGTGGTCGTCTGGGCGGCCAGCCTGGTGCACGCCGACGTGCTCGCCCACGCCCGCCCCGACGCCGAGATCGTCGACTCCTCCCAGCTGCCCATCGAGGGGGTGCTGCCGCTGTACCGGCGGGCCGCCGCCGACGGGCTGACCGTGGCGCGGATCCACTCCGGTGACCCGGCGCTGTGGGGCGCGGTCCAGGAGCAGCTCGACCTGTGCCGGGCCCTCGACCTGGCCGTGGAGGTGGTTCCCGGGGTCTCCTCGTTCACCGCCGTGGCCGCGATCGTCGGCCGCGAGCTGACCATCCCCGAGGTGGCCCAGTCGGTCATCCTCACCCGGCTCGAGGGCGGCAAGACGCCGATGCCGGCGGGGGAACGGGTCCGCGAGTTCGCCCGGCACGGCACCACCATGGCGCTCTTCCTCTCCGCCGCCCGCTCCGGGCAGGCGCAGGCCGAACTGCTCGCCGGCGGCTACCCGCCGGACACCCCGGTCGTGGTGGCCTACCAGGCGACCTGGCCCGACGAGCTGGTGGTCCGCTGCGCCCTCGGCGAGCTGGAGGCCACGGTCAAGGAACACAAACTGTGGAAGCACACCCTGTTCCTGGTCGGTCCGGCGCTCGCCGCCGCCGGCACCCGCTCGCACCTCTACCATCCCGGGCACTTCCACACCTACCGCCGGGCCGAGCCGGCCGCCCGGGCCGAACTGCGCCGCGCCCGGACCGCCGGTGTCGACGCCGGCGGGACAGCCGGCGGGGACGGGCCGCCCCGATGACGTACGCCGAGCCGCCGCTGCGGGAACCGGACCTGCCGCGCACCGCGAAGGTCCGACCCGCCGCCCTGCGTACCGGCTGGACCACCGGGGCCTGCGCGACGGCGGCGGCGAAGGCGGCGGTGACCGCCCTGGTCACCGGGACACCACCGGGGGAGGTGGAGATCGGGCTGCCCGCCGGACGGCGGGTCACCTTCCCCGTCGCCCGCTGCGACCTCACCCCGCCGCCCGAGGCGCGGGCCGAGGCGGTGGTGGTCAAGGACGCCGGGGACGACCCGGACGTCACCCACGGCGCGCACCTGACCGCGACCGTCGGTTGGGACGCCGAGCCGGGCCTGCGCCTCGACGGCGGCCCCGGCGTCGGCACGGTCACCAAACCCGGGCTCGGCCTGGCCGTCGGCGGGCCGGCCATCAACGACACCCCGCGCCGCATGATCGGCGAGGCCGTCGCCGAGGTGGTCGACCTGACCGAGGTGGGGGTACGCGTGGTGATCAGCGTGCCGGGCGGTGAGGTGATGGCCCGCAAGACCACCAACCGGCGGCTCGGCATCCTCGGCGGCATCTCCATCCTCGGTACCACCGGCGTCGTCCGTCCCTTCTCCACCGCCTCGTGGCGGGCCAGCGTGGTGCAGGCGGTGCAGGTGATGGCCGCGCAGGGGGAGCGGACCGTGGTGCTGTGCACCGGCGGGCGTACCGAACGGGCCGCCCGGGCGCTGCTGCCGGAGCTGCCCGAGGTGTGCTTCGTCGAGGTCGGCGACTTCACCGGCGCGGCGGTCACCGCCGCCGTCACCGACGGCATGACCTCGGTGGTCTTCGTCGGGATGGCCGGCAAGCTGGCCAAGCTGGCCGCCGGGATCCTGATGACCCACTACACCCGGTCCAAGGTGGACCTGTCGCTGCTCGGCGCGGTCACCGCCGAGGCGGGCGGGGACGCCGGCCTCGTCGCGGCCGTCGCGGCGGCGAACACCGGACGGCACGCGTACGAGCTGTGGGAGGCCGCCGGGCTGCTCGGTCCCGCCGGGGACCTGCTCTGCCACCGGGTACGCCAGGTGCTGCTCCGCTTCGCCGGGCACGGTGTCGCCGTCGACGTGGCGATGGTGGACTTCGCCGGCTCCCGGGTGGTCGCCTCCTCCGGGCGGTGGGTGGCGTGAGCCTCCCGTGGTCCCCGGCCGCCGCCGGCGAGCCGCTGGTCAGCGTGGTCGGCGTCGACGCCGGGGGAGCCCCGCCGCATCCGGCCGTCGCGCCGCTGCTCGCCGGGGCCCGGCTGGTCGTCGGGGCGGCCCGGCACCTCGCCGCCGTGACCGTGCCGGTCGGCGCGGCGACCGTCGTGCTCGGGCCACTGGCCCCCGCCCTCGACCGGCTTGTCGCCGCCGTCGCCGCCGGCGCGCCGGCCGTCGTCCTGGCCAGCGGCGACCCCGGGTTCTTCGGCATCGTCCGCCGGCTGCGCGCCACCGGGCTGCCGGTGCGGGTGCTGCCCGCCGTCTCCAGCGTCGCGGCGGCCTTCGCCCGCGCCGGCCTGGACTGGGACGGCGCGGCCGTAATCACCGCGCACGGGCGGGACCTGCGGCCGGCGCTGAACGCCTGCCGGGCGCTGCCCGCCGTCGCGGTGCTCACCGCCCCGGGGGCCGGGGCCGCCGAGATCGGCGCGGGACTGGCCGGCTGGCCCCGGCACCTCGTCGTCGCCGAGCACCTCGGCACCGACGCGGAGCGGGTCACCCGGACCACCGCCGAGGCGGCGGCCGAACGGACCTGGGCCGACCCGCACGTCCTGCTCAGCCTGGCCCCGACCGCCGAGGCCGGCGGGAAGCTCCGGTCCGGCGTCGGGCCGATGCGGACCGACAACCAGCCGGCCGCCGCGCCCGCCGGCGGCTGGGCGCTGCCCGAGTCCGCGTACGCCCACCGCGACTCCATGATCACCAAGGCGGAGGTGCGGGCTCTCGTGGTCGCCCGGCTCCGTCCCCGCATCGGCCGGCTCGTCTGGGACGTCGGCGCGGGCAGCGGCTCGGTCGGCATCGAGTGCGCGTTGCTCGGCGCGGCGGTCGTCGCCGTCGACCGGGACCCGGCCGCGCCGGTCGCCGCCAATGCCGTCCGGCACGGCGTACACCTGCGGGTGGTGACCGGCGACGCCCCGGCGGCCCTGCGCGGACTGCCCGATCCGGACGCCGTGTTCGTCGGCGGGGGCGGCACCGACGTGCTCGACGCGGTGGCCGCCCGCCGGCCCGGCCGGGTGGTCGTCACCCTCGCCGCCCTGGACCGGGTCGCCCCCGCCGTCCACCTGCTGCGCGCCGCCGGCTACGCCGTCTCCGGCAGCCAGCTCGCCGCCGCCCGCCTGGCCGACCTGCCCGGCGGTTCCGTCCGACTCGCGGCCACCAACCCGGTGGTCGTCCTCACCGGGGAGTGCCCGTGACCAGCCCTGCCACCCGCCACGTCGGACTCGTCGCGGCCACCGCCGCCGGCCGCCGGCACGCCCGGGTCCTCGCCGACGCCTGGCCGCACGCGCGGCTCGTCGACGCCGACAGCGCCGCCGACGCGCTGCGTGCCGCCTGGGCCGAGTGCGACGCGGTGGTGGCGTTCCTGGCCACCGGGGCGGTGGTGCGGGTCCTCGCGCCGCTGCTCGGCGACAAACGCACCGACCCGGGCGTGGTGGTCGTCGACGAGGCGGCCCGGCACGCCGTCGCCCTGCTCGGCGGGCACGGCGGCGGCGCCAACACGCTCGCCGCCGAGGTGGCCGCGCTGCTCGACGCCCAGCCGGTGGTCACCACCGCCACCGACGCGGTCGGCCTTCCCGGGCTGGACACCCTGGGCTGGCCGGTCGAGGGGGCGGTCGCCGCGGTGTCCCGGGCGATCCTCGACGGCGCGCCGGTCCGGCTGGTCGCCGACGCCACCTGGCCGCTGCCCGCCCTGCCGCCGAACGTCCACCCCGACGCCCCCGCCGACGCCCACCGGCTGCTGGTCACCGACCGGGTCGTGCCGCCGGACGGGCGGACCGCCGTGCTGCGGCCCCCGTCCCTGGTCGCCGGGATCGGCTCCAGCCGTGGCGTCCCCACCGCCGAGGTGACCGACCTGCTGCGCCGGGTGCTCGCCGCCGCCGGTCTCTCCCCGGCCAGCCTGCGCTGCCTGGCCACCGTGGACCTCAAGGCCGACGAGGCGGGCATCGTGGCGACCGCCGACGCGTTCGGCGTACCCCTGGTGACCCGGCCGGCGGCGCAGCTGGCGGCGGTCGACGTGCCGCACCCCAGCGAGGTGGTCCGCGCCGCCGTCGGCACCCCCAGCGTCGCGGAGGCCGCGGCGCTCGCCGGCGGCGGAACCCTGCTGGTGCCGAAGACCGCCTCGGCGATGGCCACCGTGGCGGTGGCCCGGCAGGTCCCGCGCGGCCGGCTGGCCGTCGTCGGTCTCGGCCCGGGCGCGGTCGACCTGCGCACTCCCCGCGCGGTCGCCGAACTGCGCGGGGCCGCCGTGGTCGTCGGCCTCGACCAGTACGTCGACCAGGTCCGCGACCTGCTCCGCCCGGGTACCCGGGTGCTGGTCAGCGGGCTCGGCGCGGAGGAGGAACGGGCCCGGGCCGCCGTCGTCGAGGCCACCGCCGGACACGCCGTCGCGCTGGTCGGCTCCGGCGACGCCGGCGTGTACGCGATGGCCAGCCCCGCCCTGGAGCACGCCGACGAACGCATCGACGTGGTGGGCGTGCCCGGGGTCACCGCCGGGCTGGCCGCCTCGGCGCTGCTCGGCGCCCCGCTCGGGCACGACCACGTGTACCTGAGCCTGTCCGACCTGCACACCCCGTGGGAGGTCATCGCCCGGCGGATCACCGCCGCCGCCGAGGGGGACCTGGTGGCGCTGCTGTACAACCCGCGCAGCCGGGCCCGGGACTGGCAGCTCGGCGCGGCCCTGAAGACCTTCGCCGCGTACCGCGCGCCGGACACCCCGGTCGGGGTGGTGCGCAACGCCAGCCGCGACGGCGAACGGGTGCACCTGGCCACCCTGGCCACCGTCGACCCGGCGACGGTCGACATGTACAGCGTGGTGGTGGTCGGCAGCTCGCAGACCCGGATGGTCGGCGGGCGGATGGTGACCCCGCGCGGCTACCGGTGGCGGTCGTGACCGCGCCGGTGACCGTCGACGCCTGCCAGGGCTGCGGCGCGTGCCTGCTCACCTGCCCGACGCACGCGATCCTGCCCACTGCCGGTGGGTTGACCGTCCGCGCCGACCGGTGCACCGGCTGCCTGGAGTGCCTGGAGATCTGCCCGGTGGACGCCATCCGCGCCACCCCCGACCCGCGAGGAGACCGATGACCTCGACCCCGACCGCTGTGCCCCGGCGCAGCCCCGCCGGGCGGGTACGCACCGGCACCGGCACCCCGCCCGGCGCGGAGCCGGCCCCGTGACCCGGGTGGTGCACCCGATCGAGCAGGAGTCGTACCGGATCCTGCGCTCCCGGGTCGACCTGACCGACCTGCCCCCGTTGACCCGGGCGGTAACCGAGCGGGTGGTGCACGCCAGCGCCGACCTCGACTACGTCACCGATCTGGTCTGCGACGAGGCGGCCCTGGCCGGCGGCCTCGCCGCGCTGCGCGCCGGTGCGGTGATCGTCACCGACGTGTGGATGGTCGCCGCCGGCATCACCCGGGCCGGTCGGGAGATCGTCTGCCCGGTCGCCGAGCCCGCCGCCGCCGAGTTGGCACGCGCCACCGGGCTGACCCGTTCGGCCGCCGCCGTCCGGGTCGCCCTGGGCCGGGTGGGACCGGGCGCGGTGTGGGTGGTCGGCTGCGCCCCCACCGCGCTGGCGGAGCTGATCACCCTGGACGCGGCGCCCGCGCTGGTGGTGGGGTTGCCGGTCGGTTTCGTCGGCGCCGCCGAGTCCAAGGCGGCACTGCGGGCCAGTGGCCTGCCGGCCGTGTCCAACGTCGGCGAGAAGGGTGGTTCGGCGGTTGCCGCCGCCGCCCTCAACGCCCTGCTCTACCTGGAGGAAACGTCATGACCGCGCTGGTCATCGTCGGGCACGGCACGCGCAGCGCGGCCGGGGTCGACCAGTTCGCCGCGCTCGTCGACCGGGTCCGCCGCCGTGCCGGCGGAAGCGTCGGCGACGTCGAGGGCGGGTTCATCGAACTGTCCCGCCCGCCGCTCACCGACGCGGTGACCACGCTCGTCGAGCGGGGCCACCGCAGCCTGGTCGCGCTGCCGCTGGTGCTCACCGCCGCCGGCCACGGCAAGGGCGACATTCCCGCCGCGATGGCCCGCGAGCAGGCCCGCCACCCGGGTCTGACCTACCGGTACGGCCGCCCGCTGGGCCCGCATCCGCTGCTGCACACCGCCCTACAGGAGCGGATCGACGCCGCCCTGGCCGGGGCGGACCGGGCCGGAACCTGGGTGGCCCTGATCGGGCGGGGCTCCACCGACCCGGACGCCAACGCCGAGGTGGCCAAGGTGGCCCGGCTGCTGTGGGAGGGCCGCGGCTACGCCGGCGTCGAACCGGGTTTCGTCTCCCTCGCCGAGCCGTCGGTGCCGGCGGTGCTGGCGCGGCTGCGCCGGCTCGGCGCCCGGCGGATCGTCGTCGCCCCGTACTTTCTCTTCGCCGGGGTGCTGCCGGACCGGATCGTCAACCAGTCGCAGGAGTTCGCCGCCGAGCATCCCGACCTCGACGTGCGGGTCGCCGGCCTGATCGGCGACTGTGACGCGCTGGCCGACCTGGTGCTGGAACGGCACACCGAGGCGCTGCGCGGGGACATCCGGATGAACTGCGACACCTGCGCGTACCGGGTGTTGATGCCGGGCTTCGCCGACAAGGTGGGCCGGCCGCAGACGCCGCACGACCACCCCGACGACCCGGTGGGCGGCCACCACCACCATCACCTTCACGGTGGCCATCACCACCATCACCACGACGGTGGCCACCACGGGCCGGGCCTGCGCCCCGGGCAGGTCGCCGTGGTGGGCGGCGGCCCCGGCCCCGACGACCTGATCACCGTCCGCGGGAAGGCGATGCTGGACAGCGCGGACGTGGTGGTGGCCGACCGGCTCGCCCCGCAGGGGCTGCTCGCCGGGCTCCGCCCGGACGTGCTGGTGATCGACGCCGCCAAGGTGCCGCGCGGGCCGTCCATGGCGCAGGACGCCATCAACGACGCCCTGGTCGACCACGCGCGCGCCGGCAAACGGGTGGTCCGGCTCAAGGGTGGCGACCCGTACGTCTTCGGTCGCGGCCACGAGGAGGTCCAGGCGTGTGCGGCGGCCGGTGTGGAGACGGTCCTCGTGCCCGGGGTGAGCAGCGCGCTCGCCGCGCCCGCGCTGGCCGGAGTCCCGGTCACCCACCGGGGGGTCGCCCACGACCTCACCGTCGTCTCGGGGCACCTGCCGCCGGGGCACCCACAGTCCCTCGTGGACTGGGTGGCGCTGGGCCGCGCCCGGGGCACCCTGGTGCTGCTGATGGCGGTCGACACCATCGCCAAGATCGCGGCGGTGCTGGTGGAGCACGGCCGCGCGCCGGACACCCCGGTGCTGGTGGTGCAGGACGCCGGGCACCCGGGTCAGCGGACCTGGGCGTCCCGGCTGGACGAGGTGGGCGACCTGGCGGCCCGGGAGGGCGTCCGGCCGCCGGCGGTCGTCGTCCTCGGCCCGGTGGTGGCGCTGCGCGGCTGACCGCACGGGCCACGCCCCGGGGCTCAGGAGCCCTGACGGTAGTGGTGGCCGCCCGGATTGTCCCGGGCGGCCGCGCCGAGCAGCACGGTGACCTGGCACTCCGGGTCGCCCACGGCGATCCGCTCGTCCAGCAGCACGACCGCCGCGCCGTGGTTGCGGGCAGCGATGCCCCCGAACACGCTGGAGGTCATCCGGCACAACGCGGGCGCGCGGCGTACGGTGTCGCCGAACGGGCAGCGGCGGTTGCCCAGCACGATCCGGTCGTCGTCGATCGAGATGACGTAGAACTCGCCGCCGATGGCGGACTTGAGCCGCAGGTAGCACTCGGCCACCTGCGCGGGGGTGAGCTGGCCGACCACGTCACGGGCCCGGCGGTACTCCTCCTCCATCTGGCCGCCGACGGTCGCGCCCACCTGGGCCACCATCTCCTCCGTGGCGCTCGGCCCCTGCCGGTTCTCGGCCGTGCGGGCCAGTTCTACGACAAGGGCGCGCAGGAAGGACTCCCGGCCGAAGCCGCGCGGCCCCGCCTCGTCGAGGGCGGGCAGCGGGTTGACCTCCCGGCGGGGCGGGTCGAAGGAGAGCTCGATCCGCCGGGTCACCGGCAGCACGCTGCGTACCTTCTTGCCGGTGCCCCGCTTGGACACCACATCCAGCTCCGCGCCGAGCTGGCGGACCAGCCACAGGCCGCGGCCCCGGATGCTGCCGGTGGCCGGCGCCGGCAGGTCGGCGGGGTCGAACGACGGGCCGAGGTCGTGCACCACCAGCGTGGGACGCACACCCGACCAGTCCAGGCCCACCCAGACCGGGCCTCCGGCGTGCTCGACGGCGTTGCCGACCAGTTCGGAGATGACCATCGCGGCGTCTTCGACCTCGTCGCGTTCCTGTGCGTGCCGGCGCAGGAACGCGGTCAGCTCGGCGCGCAAGGCGCTGGCCGCCGCCGGGGTCGCCGGGGCCAACAACCACTCCACAGCGCCACTCCGTCCCATCCGTGCCGCCCAGGCGCTCCGCCGTACGGCAGTCTCGGCCGCCGGGCGGCCGGCCGCCCGGCGTGCGGGTGCCACTGACGACGACCGCTTCCGTCACCATACGCCCACGCCGTCCGGGCGCGCAGGGCCGACGGTCAGCCGCCCAGCGCGTGCCCCAGGGCGTGGCCGGCACCCGCCGCGGCCAGCCCGGTCGCCACGCTGAGCAGCGCGTGGGCCAGGGCGGCGGTCCGGGCTCCGGCGCGGGCCAGCCGCACCGTCTCGTAGCCGAAGGTGGACCAGGTGGTGAACGCTCCGCAGAAGCCGGTGCCGACGAGCGCGGTGACGGCCGGCCCGGCCGGGACCGCGAGCACCGCGCCGAGCAGCAGCGACCCGACGACGTTGACGGTCAGCGTGCCCCAGGGCAGGACCGAGCCGTGCCGGGCCTGCACCGCCCGGTCGGTGAGGTACCGCAGCGGCGCCCCGACGGCCGCGCCGAGGACGATGAGCAGGACGGTCACCGCCCAGCTCCACGCCCGTCGAGCACCCGCGCGGTGAGCGCGTCGCCGGCCACGACGGCCAGCAGCCCGGCGACCAGCGTCGCCGCCAGGTACGCCAGCGCCGTCTGGGCGGCCCCGGCGACGAACGCCCGGTGGGCGTCCACCGCGTACGAGGAGAAGGTGGTGAAGCCGCCGAGCACGCCCACACCCAGGAAGGGACGGGTCAGTGGCGGGACGCGACGTCGACCGATCAGCGCCATCAGCGCCCCGATCAGCAGGCAGCCGAGCACGTTGACGCCGAAGGTGGCCCAGGGGAAGCCGGTCGGGGAGTGCGGCAGCGCCGCCTGGGCCGCGGCCCGGGCCAGCGCGCCGAGCGCGCCGCCCGCGGCGACGACGCCGAGCACGGCCGCCGGGCGCGCGTCGAGTTCGCGACGGTCGGCGGGCACCCGCAGGTCGACGTCGGGGTCGATGCGGCGTGGTGTCGGCACCTGTTCCTCCCCACCAGCACACGGGCCACTGGCAGGGACCGTTGGCGTGCCGGACGCGGTTCTCCCGGTGGTGGCCGGGGCGGCGGGCCCCACCGCCGTGCCCCCACTCTAACCCCGCCGGGCCCCGACGCCCCCGGGCGCCGGCCCACCGGCGCCCGGTCGGGTCGGGTGCGGTGGGCGTTCAGGTCGCCCGCGCGGCGGTGGGCCGGGCCGCCAGTCCACCGAGGACGGCTCCGACGATCGCGGTGAGCGTGACCACCCCGCCGGACACCTCCGGCGTCCACCGCAGCCCGTCGGTCAGCGCCAGGCCGACCAGATGCCCCGCCCAGACCAGCCCGGCGTAGACCGCTCCCGCGACCGGCAGCCGCAGCGCCGCGTCGGGGCCCCGCACCGCGTCCAGCCGCAGCAGCGCCAGGTCGGCCAGCACCGCGCCGAGCAGGGCGGTGAGCGCGGCGACCGTCTGGGAGGCCGGGAACTCGACCATCACCAGGTCGAACAGGGCCACCCCGGCCACCAGGGCGGCCCCGGCGCCGAAGGTCGGCCGCCGCCGGTGGGCCAGCAGGAACGGCGCGGTCAGCAGCACGGTGGTCACCAGGTACGCGTCGACGCCGAGGATCGCGCCGTTCTGGTTGCCGTACGCGCCGATCGCCTCTGTCGGCGCGACGGAGAGGAAGGCCGACGAGTGGGTGAGCAGGAGGGTCGGGGCCATCGCCCCCATCGCCAGGGACAGCACCCCGGTGACCGACCGCGAACCGCCCTCGCCACTGGCCCACCAGGCACGCAACGGACTGGTCAGCAGCAACACCGCACCGGCGTCGATCAGCAGGTGGCTCGGGCTGAACGAGGCGTCCAGGCCGACCTCCACGCCGAGGGTCTCGTGCCAGAGCATGTCGGCGAGGCCGCCGAGGAGGAACATCCCGACGCCGAGCGCGCCCACCCGGTAGCCGGCCGGCCAGCCGTCGCGCCACCAGCGCGGGGCGACGTCCCGTCGCTGGTACGCCAGCCAGCAGGTCCAGCCGGCGGTGGCGGCGAACCCCGCGTACAGCAGACCGTGCCACGGGGTGAAGAAGCCCTCGATGGTGTCGATGATGTTGGTGTGCGCCCAGCCGTCGGACATCGCCCCCGCGACCAGGCAGGCGCCGAGCAGGACGGTGACGAGATCCTCGCCGCGGCTGGTCGGTCGTACCCGGGGGCGGTCGGCCTGCCCGGGTCGGGCCACGTCGGCCCCGACCGCGTCGGGGGCGGCTGCGCTGCGCGTCATCGGCGTTCCTCTCCGATCCGTTCCACGGTCCGCCATTGTGCCGTGCCTGTGCGTGACCCCCGGCGGTGCCCCCGCCACCGCTTTCCTGGCCCGCGGCGGCGTACGGTACCGGGGAGGCCCCGGTGGTCCGGGGCCGCGGAGTCGACCGGCAGGAGGAGCGTGTGCAGGACCACAGCCCCCGGCGGCAGCAGCGGGATCCGGTCGCGCGGCGGGGGCGGGACGAACCGGTGGCGTCGGCGCGTACCCCCGCGCACGACATGTTCGACGTGGACGTCGCGTCCCGCAGCCTCGGCATCGAGTTGGTCGGTGCCGGCGCCGGCGCGGCGGAGGCCCGGATGCGGGTGACCCCGGCCATGGTCAACGGACACGGTATCGGTCACGGGGGGTACGTCTTCCTGCTGGCGGACACGGCGTTCGCGCTGGCCTGCAACAGTTACGGCCCGGCGACCGTCGCCGCCGGTGGTGAGATCAGCTTTCTGCGTCCGGTCCGCGCGGGCGACGTGCTGACCGCACGGGCCACCGAGCGGGTCCGTCACGGTCGCAACGGCATCTACGACGTCACGGTCCTGCGCGGCGACGAGGTGATCGCCGAGTTCCGGGGCCGCAGCCGGACGCTGAGCCCGGTCGCCGGACCACCCGGCTGACCCCGCCGCCGCGTCCACGCGATCGGGTCGGCGCGACCCGCCCGGCGGTGCCGCGACCGACCGGGACGGCGCGACCGGTCCCGACGTGGCGGCGGGACACCGGCGGCCGGTCGGGGCAGGATGAGTTCGTGGCTCAGATCGCGCTCTTCCACTCCGTCTACGGGCTGCGACCGGCGGTGCTGGCCGACGCCGAGCGGCTGCGCGCCGCCGGGCACCAGGTGGTCACCCCCGACCTGTACGCCCTGCCCCCGGCCGACACCGCGGCGGCGGGCTTCGCCCTGCTGGAGAAGGTGACCCTGGAGGAGGTGCTGCGCCGGGCCCGGGCGGCGCTCGCCCCGCTGCCCGCCGGCACGGTGCTCGCCGGCTACTCGATGGGCGCCGGGGTGGCCGGCGTGCTGCTGGCCGAGCGGCCGGCCGCCGCCGGGCTGCTGCTCCTGCACGGCACCGGCGGTGCTCCGGCGGCGGTCCGCCCGGGGCTGCCGGTCCAGTGCCACCTCGCCGACCCCGACCCGTACGAGTCGCGGGTCGAGGTCGACGACTGGCAGCGGGCACTGACCGGCGCGGGGGCGAGGCTGGAGGTGTTCCGTTACCCGGGTCGCGGTCACCTGTGGACCGACCCGGACGACCTCGACCACCATCCGGCGGCCACGGCCCTGACCTGGGAACGTGTCCTGTCGTTCCTCGCCGCCCTGCCGCCCGGCTCACCGAACGACGTGTGGGCGGGGACGGGTAACAGGACGGGCACGGCGCCTGGCTGAGCCTCAGCGGTTCGCGCGTTCGATGCCCCGCCGGACGAGGCCGCGGATGCCCGGGAGCGTGATCGCCCGGATGGTCAGGTCGTTCATCCACACGTGGAACTGGCTGGGCGGCGCGTACTGCAGCATTCCCCGGCGGGCGAGTGCCTGCCGTTTGGCGGCTTCCGGGCGCAGGCGCGACTCCCACTCGGCCAGCGCCGACGGAATGTCGTCGGCGTGCCGTCGCAGGGCGGCGCCGAGGTGGTCGGCGCCGGCGAGCGCGAGGGCGGCGCCGTGTCCGGCGAAGAGCGTGACGCACCAGGCCGCGTCTCCGAGCAGCACGACTCGGCCGCTGCTCCACCGTGGCACGACCACCTGGCTGACCGCGTCGAAGTAGGCGCGGGCCGAATCTTCCCGTAGGTGGCGGAGCGCGTCGGGCACCCCTGCCCCCAGATCCCCGAACGTCGCGCCGAGCGCGCCGACCGGTCCGCGCCTCAGTTCGGCGGCCGGGTCGGCGCACCGGTACGTGAAGAACGCCGCTGACCGGTGCGGGCCGAGGTTGACGACTGCCGCTGTGCGCCCCGGACCGATGAACGTGGTGGCGGACGACCGCGGCACGCCCGCCACCGGGTGGTCCAGCGGAAAGGCGCCCACCACGTACGGCAGGTCGACCCGGAAGCCGGATCCGAGGACGGCCGTACGGGTGGCGGAGTGCACCCCGTCGGCGCCCACCAGCAGGTCGGCGTGTTCGGTGGTGCCGTCACTCAGCACCACCCGTACTCCGTCGGTGTCCTGGTCGATGGACTCGACGGTGACGCCGAAGCGGATCTCGACGCGGTCGCGCACCGCCTCGTACAGAGTGGACTCCAGGTCGCCGCGGAACACCGAGATGGCCCGTTTGCCGATGGTGGCCTCGGCGATGGCGGATGGCACCGTGAACTTGGGTCGTCCGTCGGCGTGGACCAGCACGGTGGTGAACAGTCCCACGTCGTGGGCGGACAGCGCGGGCAGCAAACCGAGCCGTTCGGCGGCGCCGTAGCCGGGTCCGAGCAGGTTGACCAGGTAGCCGCTGCCGCGTCGGGTGGGGGCGCGCTCCACCACGAGGGCGCGCCACCCGTCTTGTCCGAGTCGCAGGGCGGCGGCCAGGCCGGCAATGCCCGCCCCCACGATGACCGCGCGTTTCATCCCACACTCCCCGCATCCCAGAATGAGCACTTGCTCATACCAGTATGAACAGACGCTCATCCTGGTGCAACAGCGGCCCCGGCAGTGCATAGACTTCGGCCATGCCCCGCGGAGTCACCATCCCCGAGCCCAGGCAGCAGCTCTTCGCCGCCCTGGAACGCGTGATCGTCACGGCCGGGCCCAGTCGACTGACCGGTCGGGCCGTGACCCGCGAGGCCGGCGTCGCCACCGGGCTCCTCTACACGCACTTCGCGACCTTCGACGACTTCCTGACCGGGTACGCGGTCGATCGGTCCTTCCAGATCTCCGGCGAGGTGGCGGGCCTGGCGCAGCGCGCCGGTTCCGGCACCGTCGCCGGCAATCTGGGTGACGCCGCCCTGGCCACCCCGCTGGACACGTTGCTGGCGCTGACCCGGCTGATGGCCCTCCGGCCCGAGCTGGCGGCAGACGTCGAGGCGGTACTGGGGAACGGGACCGCCGGGCTACAGGCGATCGAGCACGCGACCGCCGGCTATCTGAGCGCCGAACAACAACTCGGACGGGTGCCCGCGGAAACCGACGCCGAGGCGCTGGCCCTGGCCGTGGTCGGCGTGCTGCACCACGTCGCGCTCACCGGCGCGACCGGATCGGCGGCGAACGTCCGGATCCGCCGCGCGATCGACGCACTCACCGCCGGCTTCCCGGCCACTCTGGATCAGGCGGCGCACAGCGGCGGCGTCGAATCGCTCCGCGACTGGCGTCCGCGCCCGGCTGCGAGGTCGGCCGCCGGTACGACCGCCAGCGCCGGACGTTCCACGGCGACGCGGGCCGATCGCCGTCGTGCTGGGGACCCGGCCGGGCGGAAGGACCCCACCTGAAGGATGGACGCGTGGGGATCGGGTGCGCCGCCCTGGGCGGGCGACCCGGTCGAGCGGTCGCGGTCGGTTCCGACCGTGTCCCCGGCGGCCCCGCCGTGGCGACGCCCGGTCGACGCACTGCCGGCGTCCGGTCCGGTCGGCGCGGTGTCGGGGTCGGTGCGGACGACCGACCGGGTCGGCGTACCCGGCCGTGCCGGACCCGTCCCGTCGCACGTCGGCGCTCCCGCGACGACCGGCGACCCGCACCCGCCGGCCCGGCGGACGAACTCGGCCCGCACCGCCCGGGGGAGCCGCTCGTACGCCACCCGGCGCAGGGCCGGGTCGACGAAGGCGTACCGGCCGCGTGGGTCGGGCCGGAGCAGGCCGTCGGCGGCCAGCCGGCACAGGATGTCCGCCGCCCGGCCCGGCGTCCAGCAGAGCAGCCGGTCGACCGCCGCCGCGGTGAGCGGCCCGCCCAGCGTAGCCCCGGCCATCAGCACCGCCCGCCCCACGCCGTCGAGCCGGTCCAGCCGCGCACCGGCCACCCGCCGTACCGCCTCGGGCAGCGGCGGCTCGGCGACGACCGCGCCACGTCCGGCCTCGGCGACGTACCCGGTGGCGTAGCCGGGCACACCGGCGACCAGGGGCAGCAGCCGCGCGGCCAGCGCGGCCGGTTGCCCCGCGCGGGCCAGCATCCGCCGCACCAGCCGGCCGCTGTCGAGCGCCGGCAGCGGCGGTAGCGTCACCCGGCACCGCCGGTCGGCGGGCCCGGGCAACAGATCCGCCCAGTGCGGCCGATGGGTGACCAGCACCGCCAGCGGCAGCCCGCGCACGGTGGCCGCCGCGAACAGGGTGTGCAGGAACCGGCCCAGCTCCGGGGCGGCGCGGTCCAGGTCGTCGACCGCGACCACCACCGGCTGCCGGGCGGCCAACGCCAGCAGGACCTCCCGGCAGGCCGCCGCGCCGTCCGCCGTCCTGCCCGCGCCGGCCAGCAGCCCCGCCAGCGCGCCGACCGCCGTGGCGGCCCGGGCCGGCGGGAGCACCCCACCGACCAGGGCCGCCAACCGGCGGCGGAGCACCGCCGGCGCGTCCCCCTCGCACGCGCCGGCGAGATCGCCGACCAGGTCGGCGACCGGGGCGAGCGCCGCCTCCGGGTACGGCGGGCAGTGCGCCACGCACCACCGCACCGACACCCCGTCGACCTGCCGCAGCGTCCGGCGTAGCTCGTGCAGCAGCCGGCTGCGCCCGATGCCGTCCGGGCCGACCAGCGACACCCACCGGGGACGCTGCTCCCGCACCGCGCGGACGAGCTGCTCCCGCGCGGTGGCCAGCTCGCGGCGCCGCCCCACCAGCGGCCCGTCGTGCCGGGCCGGCCGGGGCCGGCACGCCGCGCGGGCCCGCCACACGTCGACCGGCAGGGCCTTGCCGGCCAGCGCCGCCGGAGCCAGCGCGTGCTGTTCGACCAGCCCGGCGGTGGCCCGGTGGGTGGCGGCGCAGACGACCACGCCGCCCGCCGGCGCGTACTCCTGCAACCGGGCCGCGGTGGTGGTCACCGTGCCGCTGGCCGCGCCGTGACCGCCGTCGCGGGCGGCGGCCAGGTCGACCACCGCCTCGCCGGTGGCGACCCCCACCCGGACCCGCAGCCGCACGCCCCCCGGCATCGGCCGCCGGTCCAGCGCCCCCTGGATCTCCAGCCCGGCACGCACCGCCCGGTACGCGTCGAGGCCGTCGGAACGGCGGGCCCCGAACAACGCCATCACCGCGTCACCGACGTACTTCTCGACCACCCCCTGCCAGCGCCGCAGCACCCCGGCGACGGTGTCGAAGTACGCCAGTTGCAGGGCCCGGACGTCTTCCGGGTCGAGCCGCTCGGTCAGCGCCGTCGAGCCGACGATGTCGGCGAAGAGCACGCTGACCAGGCGTCGTTCCTCCGGCACCGGCCAGGCCGGCGCGGTGACGTCCTCTTGCCGACCGGTGACGATCGTGGACATTGGCATCGCATCCACCTTCCCCAGCAGCGGTGCCCTGACGGCCTACGGAGACTGTCACCACCGGGCCGTCGGGGGGATCTGCAGAACGACGTATGTCGGCCCACCGCAACCTTCGGTCCCAAAGTCGACACGAGAGGTACCACAGGGCCGTCCGGCCCGTAGAACGGTGCGGGGCCCTGTGACTAGGCTGCGAGCATGGCCAGCGATGTGGACACCGCACCGCTCGTCGGCCGTGCCGACCAGCTGACGGAGCTGCGCGCCGTGCTCCTCGGCGAGCCGGGGCCGGGGCAGACCGCGGCGGTCTTCGTCACCGGCGAGAGCGGGGTGGGCAAGTCCCGTCTGCTGCACGAGACCGGAGCGCGGTTGCGGGACGCCGGAGCCGTGGTGCTCACCGGCTCCTGCCTGGACATCGGCGACGCCTCGCCGCTGCACCCGGTCGTGCAGGCGCTGCGCCGCTTCGACGCCGACCTGACCGTCACCCAGGCCCGTACCTCGTCCGCCGTTCGCGGTCTGCTGCGGATGTTCGCCGACGAGCCGGCCACCCCGGACGGCGGCGCGCTGCTCGAACGGGTCTCCCGGGGGTTGAGCCTGATCGCCGAGGGACGCCCCCTGGTGCTCGTCCTCGACGACCTGCAGTGGGTCGACCGGAGCACCCGCCAGCTCCTGCTCTACCTCCTCGCCGGCCTCGGCGACCTGCAACTGTCCGTGCTCGCCGCGATCCGGGCCGAGGCGTTGCAGGGCGCCCACCCGCTGCGCCGGGTCCTCACCGAGCTGCGTCGGCTCCGGTCGGTACGGGTGTTCGACCTCGCCCCGCTGGGCCGGGCCGACACCGACCGCCTCGCCGCCGCCATCGTCGGCGCCCCGCTGACCCCGGAGGCCGCCGACCAGATCTGGCAGCGCAGCGGCGGCAATCCGTTCGTGGTCGAGGAACTCGCCCGTGACCTGCGTGACGGCCACGACGGACTCTCCGACACGCTGCGAGAGATCTTCCTGGCCCGCGTCGACGCGTTGCCCCGGCACGCGCACGCCGTGGTCCACGCCGTCGCTGCCGGCGTGGAACCGGTGGCGCACTGGTTGCTGGCCGACGTGCTGCACCTGCCGGAGCAGGAACTGATCGACGCCGTCCGCGCCAGCGTGGCGCACCGCCTGCTCGTGAGCGCCGACGACGGCTACCGGCTGCGCCACCGGCTCGTCGCCGAGGTGCTGGAGCACGAACTCCTGCCGGCGGAGCGGTCGGCCCTGCACCGGCGCTACGCCGAGGCGCTGAACCGGGTCCCGGCCGACCTGCACCAGGCCCGGCTGGCACACCACTGGCGGCTGGCCGGGGAACCCGCCCGGGCCCTGTCGGCGGCCATGGCCGCCGCCCGGGAGGCCGAACGGCTGCACGGTTTCGCCGAGGCGCACCGGCACTGGTCGGTGGCGCTACAGCTGGCCGCCTCCCCGGCGACCGGCCCGATGCCGGCGTCGGTCGAGGTGAACCGGGCGGAACTGCTGGAACACGCCGCGGAGACCGCGCACCAGTGCGGCGAACACGCCCGGGCGCTGTCCCTGCTGGCCGAGCTGACCGGCGCGGACACCGCGCCGTCGTGCGCGCTGCGTATCCGGCGGGCCCGCTACCTCGCCGCCGCCGGCCGGTCCGCTCCCGCCGAGGCCGAGTACCAGTGGGTTCTGGAGGCGGCCGACTGCACCGACGGGGAACGGGCCACCGCCGCCGCCCGCCTCGCCGAGCTGCTGCTGCACCTGGGGCGTTACGCCGAGGCCGGCCAGCGGGCCCGCGAGGCGTTGGACCTGGCCGCGACGGTCGAGGGCAGCACCACAGAGGTGGTGCTCGCCAGCGCCGCGCTGGGCTTCAGCGAGGCGTTCCTGGAGGATCCCGACGCCGGTCTGGCGGTGGTGCGCCGGGCGTTGGAGACCGCCGAGCGGGCCGGCCGGCCCGAGGACGTCGCGTGCGCGTACCTGCACCTGGCGGAGCTGTTGACCGGGCCGCTGAACATCCTCGAGGAAGGGGTGGTGGTGGCCCGCCGGGGCGCCGAGCGGGTCGCCGAGCTGGGGCTGGGGCGCACCTACGAGACACGGCTGCTCGCCATCGCCACCAACGGGCTGTTCCGGGTGGGGCAGTGGGCCGAGGCGGAGAAGGTGGTCGCGGCGGCGCTGCGGCACCGCCCGTCCGGCGCCGACGCGGTCGAGCTGCTGCTGGCCCGCTGCCGGCTCTCCGTCGGCTACGGCGACGTCGAGGCCTCCGACCGCGACCTGGAGGCGGTGGCCACCATGCTCGCCGGCGGCGGCGCTCCCCGCCACGTGCTGCCGATGCTGATCCTGCGGGCCGGGCTGGCCATGTGGCAGGGTCGGCACGACGTCGCCCGGCAGGCCGTGCAGCGTGGTCTCACCGAGAGCCGCTCCGACGACGTGGTCTTGCTGGCGACCCTGGCCTGGCACGGGTTGCGGGCGGAGGCGCAGGCGCGCGCCAGCCGCGTGCCAGTGGACGAGACGGCGCTGCGGCGGCTGCGGGACGCCGTCGAGCGGGTGACCGCCAAGAGCATGACGGCGGCCGGCCCGGTCCGCTACGTCGCCGAGGGTTTCCTGGCGTTGTGCACCGCCGAGCTGAGCCGGCTCGACGGTCGAGGCGACCCGGAGGCGTGGGCCCGGTCGGCGGCCGAGTGGGACCGACGCCACCACCCGTACCCGGCGGCGTACTCGCGGCTGCGGCAGGCCGAGGCGTTGCTGGCGCGACGCAGTCGCAGCGCCACCGCGGCGAAGCTGCTGCGCCAGGCGTACGAGACGGCGCAGGGGCTGGGCGCGGTGCCGCTGACCAGCGAGATCAGGAACCTGGCGGGGCGGGCTCGGGTGGAGTTGAAGGAGCGGTCGCAGCCGGCTACCCGGTCGGGCGGGCGGGGCGAGCCGACCGGTGACGAGCTGGGTGTGCTCACCGCCCGGGAACGGGAGGTGCTCGCCGCGGTGGCCGAGGGCCTGACGAACAAGGAGATCGGCCAGCGGCTGTTCATCAGCGAGCGCACCATCGGTGTGCACGTCTCGCACATCTTCGACAAGCTCCAGGTCCGGACCCGGGTGCAGGCCAGCGCGATCTTCCTGCGCAACCGGGGCGAGTGACGTACGACTGTCGCGGCGCGAATACGTCGTTCTACTGATGGCGCCGGCGTACGGCGCTGGAAGGCTGATGCGCGGAGGACGACGGCACACGGGCTCGCCCCGGACCACTGTGGAGGAGACATGACGGAATCGGTCTGGGGTCCGGTCCACGCCGACATCGTCGGGCTGCTCGCCGACCACCCCGAGGACGTGCCGGCGGTGGTGGACCACCTCACCAAACTCCAGGACCTGCTGGTCCGGCTGCCCCCGCTGGAGGCGAGCTGCCCGCTGGCCGACTTCAACCGGCTCTACCTGGTCATCACCACCAGGGTCCTGGAGGGGCTGTACGACGACTTCTTCGCCGACCCGGTCTTCCTCGCCCGCCTCGACGTGGAGTTCGCCGCCCGCTACTTCGACGCGCTGCGCCTGTGGACGGAGTCCAGCCCGACCACCCCGAAGGCGTGGTCCTGCCTGTTCGCGCGGATGCGGGGGCCGGACGCCCGGCCGCTGCCGTCGGCGGCCGCGGGGGTGAACGCGCACATCAACTTCGACCTGCCGTTCGCGCTGGTGACCACCTTCGACCACCTGGAGTCGGAGCCGGTTGACGGCACCGACCAGCACCGCGACTACCTGAAGATCAACGACATCTTCGCCGACAAGATCCCGTCGCTGCGCCGTGGCTACCTGGAGCGCTGGCAACTGCTGCTGGACATGCTCAACGGCGACATCGACGACTGGTACCAGGGCGAACTGGTGGAATACACCCGGGACGTGGCCTGGCGCAACGCCCAGAAGATCTGGCGCTGCCGGCACGACCCGCACGCCCGAGACTGCGAGCGTACGCGGCTGGACGACAACGCCGCGGCGCTCGGCCGGCTACTGCTCTCGCCGCTGGGGGCGTTCCTGCAGTAGCCGGGACGGGGGGTCCCCGCGCTCCGGGAAACCGGGGCGCGGGGACGTGTCCCTGCCCGGCAGGGCCCCGACGGGGTCGGACGCCGGTTCTCCCGGCGGTACGCCCCGGTGACCGTCGGCGACCCGCGGGCGCTGGTGACCGCCGGGAACCAGCCGTCTGCCGGGTGCGTGCCGCCGGCTTGCCCGTTCCGCCGGGCCGGGCCCTGAACAGCGCCTACGGTCGGTGCAGGGGCACGGAGAGTAGGGCGGGGCATGGCGC
>NZ_SMKD01000037.1 GCF_004348595.1 Micromonospora sp. KC723 | reverse complement strand
GTGGGACCACCACCGGGCCTTCGGAGGGGGTGGGCAGGAAGGGGATGCTGCCGTCGGGTCCTGCGCTACTGCCCACGGTGGCGGAGCCGGTGCTGAGCGCGGCGAGGATGGGCATCGAGGCGACGCCGGCGAGTAGGGCGACGGTGAAGAGGTAACCCCGGCCGGGCTTGCCCGCGGCGGGGGCGCGGTGGGCGCCGACCATCCGGCGGTAACCGCCGCCGCCGGCCCTGTGCCGCCCGAGGAGCGGGGCGGGTGGACCGTCACCTGGCTCGGACACGGTGCGCTCCTTCGTCGACCAGTGAGCTGTGGACGCCGGAGGGCGCTAAACGGACAAAGCCCTACAAAAACCTCAACCGGCACCAGTCAGCTTGGACCAGTGACGGTCAGTTCACCAGCCGCCACAGCGTGTCGACACACAAATTGTCCGTCGCCGTGAATCTTCCATCGGAAAAAACGCTCATTCGTCGCCAACCAGACGGAAGCCGACTGGCCGAGAGGGCCATACTGTGGGCCCGCTCACCTCCTCTGACATCATTCAGGCACGACGGCAACGCAGCCGCGACCTCCGCGCACCCCGCGGTAGGCGCGGCTCGGCGCCGGCGCTCCCGAACCGGGTTCCTCCCCGAATCCGGCTCACCGCCGCGCGGCAACCCTCACCGGGGCTAGGCGCGGCCGCCAGGACCAGCCCGGCACCGGCCGGGCCGGCGCACGATTTGCGCGGACGGGTCACCCCCGGCGCCGACGCAGACACGACAGGGAGAGACGGATGGCAAAGGGCGACCCCGGGGTCACCACCCGCGGCCGGCGGGCCGCACCCCGCTCCAAGCGAGCCACCCGCACCGACGGGCCGGAACTCGTACAGCTGCTCACCCCCGACGGTGAGCGGATCGAGAGCGCGACCGGCCCGGACGGGACCGAGTACCGCGTCGACTTCACCGACGAGCAGTACCGCGGGCTCTACCGCGACCTCGTCCTGGTCCGCAGGCTCGACGCCGAGGCCACCGCGCTCCAGCGGCAGGGCGAACTGGGCCTGTGGGCCAGCCTGCTCGGCCAGGAGGCGGCCCAGGTGGGCTCCGGCCGCGCGCTGCGCGCCCAGGACATGGCCTTCCCGACCTACCGAGAGCACGGCGTGCTCTACTGCCGGGGCATCGACCCGATCATGCCGCTCGGCCTGTTCCGCGGCGTCGACCAGGGCGGTTGGGACCCGAACGAGTTCAAGTTCAACATGTACACGATCGTGATCGGGGCACAGACCCTGCACGCGACCGGGTACGCCATGGGCGTCCACATGGACGGCAAGACCGGCACCGAGGACGGCGAGGCGGTGATCGCCTACTTCGGCGACGGCGCCACCAGCCAGGGTGACGTCAACGAGGCGTTCGTCTGGGCCAGCGTCTTCAACGCCCCACTGGTCTTCTTCTGCCAGAACAACCAGTACGCCATCTCCGAGCCGCTGGAGCGGCAGACCCGCGTCCCGCTCTACCAGCGTGCCGGCGGCTTCGGCTTTCCCGGCGTACGGGTCGACGGCAACGACGTGCTCGCGTCGTACGCGGTGACCCGGCACGCGCTGGACAACGCCCGGCTCGGCCAGGGCCCCAGCCTGATCGAGGCGTACACCTACCGGATGGGGGCGCACACCACCTCCGACGACCCGACCCGCTACCGGATCGCCAGCGAGGTCGAGGCCTGGCAGGCCAAGGACCCGATCGCCCGGATGAAGGCGTTCCTGACCAGGCAGCAGATCGCCGACGAGTCGTTCTTCGCCGAGGTCGACGAGCAGGCCCGCGCCGAGTCGGTGCACCTGCGCGAGCGGGTGCTCGCCATGCCCGACCCGGAGCCGGTGACCATGTTCGACCACGTCTACCCGCACGGGTCACCGGAACTCGACGCCCAGCGGGCGCAGTTCACGACGTACCTGGAGTCGTTCGAGGGGAGCGCGCACTGATGGCCACGGAGACCCTCACCCTCGGCAAGGCCCTCAACACCGGCCTGCGCAAGGCCCTGGAGAACGACCCGAAGGTCGTCATCATGGGCGAGGACGTCGGCAAGCTCGGCGGTGTCTTCCGGATCACCGACGGGCTCCAGAAGGACTTCGGCGACCAGCGGGTGATCGACACACCGCTGGCCGAGTCCGGGATCATCGGCACCGCGGTCGGCCTGGCCATCCGGGGCTTCCGGCCGGTCTGCGAGATCCAGTTCGACGGCTTCGTCTACCCGGCATACGACCAGATCGTGTCGCAGGTGGCGAAGATGCACTACCGCTCGCAGGGCAAGGTCCGGATCCCGATGGTGATCCGCATCCCCTACGGCGGGGGCATCGGCGCGGTCGAGCACCACTCGGAGTCGCCGGAGGCGTACTTCGCGCACACCGCTGGCCTCAAGGTGGTGACCTGCGCCAACCCGCAGGACGCGTACGTGATGATCCAGCAGGCCATCGCCTCGGACGACCCGGTGGTCTTCCTGGAGCCGAAACGGCGCTACTGGGAGAAGGGGCCGGTCGACCTGGACGCCCCGCTGTCGGCGGCGTACCCGCTGCACGCCTCCCGGGTCGTCCGGCCGGGCACCGACGCCACCGTGCTGGCGTACGGCCCGATGGTGCGGACCTGCCTGGACGCGGCGACCGCCGCCGCCGAGGACGGCCGGGAGCTGGAGGTCATCGACCTGCGTTCGCTCTCCCCGCTCGACCTGGGCCCGGCGTACGAGTCGGTGCGGCGCACCGGCCGCTGCGTGGTCGTCCACGAGGCCCCGGGCAACCTGGGTCTGGGCTCGGAGGTCGCGGCCCGGATCACCGAGGAGTGCTTCTACTCCCTGGAGTCCCCGGTGCTGCGTGTCACCGGCTACGACACCCCCTACCCGGCCGCCCGGGTGGAGGAGGAGTACCTGCCCGACCTCGACCGGGTGCTCGACGCCGTCGACCGCGCCCACGGCTGGTGAGCGGCATGTCGCGGATCAAGGAGTTCAGCCTCCCCGACCTGGGTGAGGGCCTGACCGAGGGCGAGATTCTCGCCTGGCTGGTCAAGGTGGGCGACGTCATCGAACTGAACCAGCCGATCGTCGAGGTGGAGACGGCCAAGGCAGCCGTCGAGATCCCGGCGAAGTGGGCCGGCCAGGTGCAGGCGATCTTCCACCCGGAGGGCGCCACGGTCGAGGTCGGCACGCCGATCATCGCGATCGACACCGACCCGGGGGCCGGCCCGGTCGAGGCGGCCGTCCCGGCCCCGCCGACAGCGGTCGAGGCGGCCCCGGCGGAGGACGCGATTGAGGCCGGTCTGACCGGTGGCCCCGCCCCGGGTGGGCGTACCGCCGTGCTGGTCGGCTACGGCCCGCGGACCACCGCGGCCAAGCGGCGTCCGCGCAAGGGCGCGGTCCCGGCCCAGGCGTCGGCCCCGGTCGCGGCTCCCGCACCGGTCGCCCCGGCCACAGCGGCTCCGGCCACAGCGGCTCCGGCCTCACGGGTTCCGGCGGCCACAGCGGCTCCGGCGGCCGACGGCAACGGTCGCGCCGGTGGGCTGGTGCTGGCCAAGCCACCGGTACGTAAGCTCGCCAAGGATCTCGGCGTCGACCTGGCCGGGCTGACCGGGTCGGGGCCGCTGGGGTCGATCACCCGGGAGGACGTACAGCGGGCGGCGTCGGCCCCGGCGGTGGCCGAGCCGCTGATGGTCACCGCGCCGGTCACCGCCGGCGCGAGTTTCGGCCCGGACCGCGAGCGGCGCATCCCGGTCAAGGGGGTGCGCAAGCTCACCGCCGAGAACATGTCCCGTTCGGCGTTCACCGCACCGCACGTCACGGAGTTCCTGACCGTCGACGTGACGCGGGCGATGAAGGCCCTGGACCGACTCCGGGCCCGACGGGAGTGGCGGGACGTCCGTGTCTCGCCGCTGCTGCTGGTCGCCAAGGCGGTGCTGCTGGGGGTCGGGCGCCATCCGATGGTCAACTCGTCCTGGGCCGGCGACGAGATCGTGGTGAAGGACTACGTCAACCTCGGCATCGCGGCGGCGACCCAGCGGGGGCTGATCGTGCCGAACATCAAGGACGCCGGCCGGCTCTCGTTGCGCGAGTTGGCGGACGCGCTGACCGACCTGGTGCAGACGGCCAAGGCGGGGAGGACCTCCCCGGCGGACATGTCCGGCGGCACGTTGACGATCACCAACGTCGGCGTGTTCGGAGTGGACACCGGTACGCCGATCCTGCCCCCGGGTGAGTCGGCGATCCTCGCCTTCGGCGCGGTCCGCGAGATGCCGTGGGTGCACAAGGGCAAGGTGAAGCCGCGCCAGGTCACCACGCTCGGTCTCTCCTTCGACCACCGGATCATCGACGGCGAGTTGGGTTCGAAGTTCCTCCGTGACGTCGGGGACTTCCTCACCGATCCGGAGGCGGCGTTGCTCGCCTGGACCTGACGGTTCACCACGGCCACGGCCGGTGTGCGCAGGGTGAACGCCCGGCACACCGGCCGTGACCGTTTGCCGAAAGAAACCTCTGGTGAGCCGCCCCGCGAACCTACGATCCTTAATCAGGTGGCTCAGCTCACCTAATAATCGATGGAAGTCGGCCGCAATCTGCGCTTCAATGGAGACATCAGGGGCTGACAACCGAATAGCCGGAGGAGAGAGTCACCATGAGCATGATCGAGCGCATCCGAACCCGCCGCGACGCCCACCGCCGCGCCCGCGCGATCGAGCACGCGCTTCGTTCCGCCAACTCGCCCGCGGTGCGCGAGGAGATCCTCGCGATCGCCCAGCGTCACATGAGCTGACGCCGGCACCGACTTTCCTCACCTCCTCCAGATCGACGACCCGCCCGGGCCCCGGGCGGGTCGTCGGCGTTCCAGGCCCCCGAGACCGGGATTCCACCTCGACCGGACGACCGGTACGGTGGGGCACGGTCGCCGCCCGCCGACTCCCCCAGACGAGACGGATCCGGAGCAGAGCCGATCGCCATCGTCCGGCGACGGTGGGTGACGGCCGGTGCTCCCCGGGCGCTCCGCGCGGCCACCGGATACGGTGCGGGGAGCCCGCACGGCCGATCCGCCGGCGACACCGGCGAGTCAGCCGTCCGGACCCGGACGGCATCGGCGGGCCGACATGTGATGGAGGAGGCGCACCCATGACGTCCGAGGGCCAGCACCGCCCCGGCCAGGAGCCGGACGAGGTGCCACCGGGCGCCGCTGGACCGGCGCCGTACGGCGACCGACAAGCACAGCCGGCATACGGCAACCCCGCCGCACCGGATCTGGGCTGGGCCCCACCGCCACCCACCGGTCGGCCGGAGCAGCCCCCGACCTGGGCCGCCCCACCGGACCAGCCCCCGACCTGGGCCGCCCCGGTGCCGGCATCGGGCGACCCCGGGCAGCCCGGCGGCTGGGCGCCGAACGGCGGCCCGCAGCCCGTCTGGGGGGCCCAACCGGAGCAGCCGGCAGCCCCGAACGCGGCACCGCAGCCCGCCTGGGCCGTCCAGGCCGAGCAGCAGAACGCCTGGGCCGCCGCGCCCGCCGCCGGCCAGGCCACACCCGCTTCGGTCGGGCGGGCACAGCACGAGCAGGCCGCCCCGGCGTGGACGCCGCCCGAGAGCGGCGCCCGTGGCGCCGCCCGGGTGCCGCAGCCCGCCGGGCAGCCGAACGACGGCTGGCCGGCGCAGGCCGATCCGAACGGCTCGGCCGGCTGGAACACCGCGCCGGCCCCACAGCAGCCGGCCACCAACGGCTGGCCCGCCGCCGCGCCGCAGGACGACCCGGCCCGCTCCGGCGGCTGGCCCGCGCCATCCACCCAGGACGATCCCGGCCACTCCGGCGGTTGGCAGGCCGGCGGCCGGGAGCAGAACGGCCCCGCCGACTGGAACGACCCGCCGCAGCAGAGCGACGTCAGCAACTCCGGTGGCTGGAACGACCCGCAGCAGAGCGACGTCAGCAACTCCGGTGGCTGGAACGCCCCGCAGCAGAGCGACGCGGGCGACTCCGCACAGTGGAACCCCCCTCCCACTCCCGAAGACGCTCCCCGGACCACCGGGCGGGCCTCAGTGCCCGTACCGCCCCAACAGGACGCTCCCGCGTGGGCCCAGGCCGACAACGGCACCCGCGGCGTGGCCCAGGCGCAACAGGCCGATTCGCCGGCCGCCGCCGGCTGGGGCGAGGACGACCCGGCCCGTTCCGGCGGCTGGAACGCCGGGGCGCAGCAGGACCAGGGCACGAACAACAGCTGGAGCAGCACGCCGCAGCAGGCCGAACGGGCACCGCAGCCGTGGGCGCCGGCCGAGGAGCCGGCACCGGCCCGTTGGGACGCGGGTGAGGCGCAGCAGCAGGCCAACAGCTGGGGCACCGCTGCCGTCCCCGGCCCGGATGACCAGCCCCAGGACGCCCGACCCACGCCGGACGAGCCGGCGCGTACCGGCTCATGGGGTGCTCCCTCCGTGCCGCAGCAGGACGACCGGCCGCAGCCGGGTGGCTGGACGCCGCCGGAACAGCCCGCCCGGGCGACCGCCTCGATGGCGGCTCCGGACGGCCCGCCCGCCTGGGGCGCCGACCTGCCGGTGGTGCCGGACGCCGACCCGTGGGCCCCGGGCGAGGCGTGGGGCCGCGCCGAGGCGGGGGCCGCGCAGCCGCCGGCCGAGGATGCCTGGGAGCCGCAGCGCGCCGACAGTGGCCCGATCTACCAGCCGGGCCCGGCGCCCGGCATCTCGCCGGCGAACAAGGTGCCGCTGCCCCCGCAGGAGCAGCGGGTTCCCGGGGCGAGCCTGGCCGCCGCGCCGCCCGCCGACTACGTGCCGCCGACCCCGTTCGGTGGCCCTGCCGAGCAGCCGTCCTTCGGGATGCCCGGACGGGAGGGCTCCCCTGGCGGCTGGGCAGTGAACCCTCCGCAGTCACCGGCCTCCTCCGGCGGCTGGGCAGCGGACCCCCCGCAGTCACCGGCCGGTCCGGCGGTGCCCGCCCCGCGGACCTCTCCGGAGGCCGAGGGGGCCGGGCGGGCCGCCGTACCGGCAGCCGACGGCGCGGACGGCGGCGCCGTCGGTCGCGCGTCGGCGAGCGCCTCGGTGCCGATGGCCAGCCGGGTGGTGCCCCCGACCGACCAGGCCCTGCCCGCGAGTGGCACCGCCGCCCCGCAGCCCAGGGTGTACGGCCGGCCGACCCGCCCAGAGCACACCGACGCACAGGCGGAGGAGCCCGGCGGCCACCAGCCCGCGCCCGAGCCGCGCTTCGACGACCAGGACCGGACGCGCTTCGACGGCCAGTCGCACTTCGACGAGCCGGAGCGGCCGGGCGGCCCGTACGCCTTCGGCGGTGAGGCGCCCTCGTCGGCCCCGCCCACCTCCCCGGCCGCGCCGCCAGCGTTCCCGGGCGCCATCCCGGCGTTCCCGGACCCGAGCAGCAACACCCGGCCGATGAACGGAACCCGGCCGCACGGTCCGGGTGAGCGCCCGGTGGAGCCGTTCGGCGCACCGTCCGACCCGGCCGTCACAGGTCCGGCGCCGGTGCCCGGGTACGGCCACCCCGCGCACGATCCGGCGCACGGCGGCGCGCCGTCGCCGTTCGCCCCGGCGACCCAGCAGTTCCCCCAGGCCGGCCAGTCGCCGTTCCCGCCCGCCGGCCAGCAGTTCCCGCCAGCGGGGCAGCAGCCCTTCCCGCCGGCTGGCCAGTCCGGCCCGGGCGGTTGGCCGCAGGACCCGGAGCCGGATCAGGGGCGCTTCAACGCCTTCAAGCCGGAGGCGGAGCCCAAGGCGGAGCAGCCGGCGCCGAAAGTCCGCAACGGCAGGGTGCTGGCCATCGTGCTGATCGCGGCAATACTGATCCTGGCGGTGCCGCTGGGTCTGCTCATGCTGCTCGGCAAGATCGGCGGGAACGGCGCCAAGCCGGTCGGCTTCAACCCGGCCGTCGGTTCCTGCGTGAAGAGGTCGGGCAGCGGCGCGACGGCGGCGAACTGCGGCGAACCGGACGCGTTCACCGTGGTGTCGAGGGTCGACAACAAGGACAAGTGCACCGACCCGACCCAGCCGCACGTGGTGCTGAAGGGCAACGCGACGAACCCGGTGCTCTGCCTCAAGAAGGCCTCCTGACACCACGCGACGAACGGCGGGGCCACGGATGATCCGTGGCCCCGCCGACGTTTCTGCGAGGAGTCAGGACCGGGGTGCCGTGGTGAGCTTCGGAAGTCGCCTGTGCGGCGATGGCGCGCACACCGCTGCGTCCGCCCGGTCGCGGCGACGGGGAACCACTGATGCGGCACGATGGGGTCATGAGCGCACGAGTACGGGCACCAGAACTGCGCGGCCGGGCCTGGCTGAACACTGGCGGGAGATCCCTCCAACTGGCCGACCTGCGGGGACGGATAGCGATTCTCGACTTCTGGACCTTCTGCTGCATCAACTGCCTGCACGTGCTCGACGAGTTGCGCCCGCTGGAGGAGAAGTACGCCGACGTGCTCGTCGTGATCGGCGTGCACTCGCCGAAGTTCGAGCACGAGAAGGACGCCGCCGCGCTGGCCGCCGCCGTCGAGCGGTACGGGGTGCACCACCCCGTGCTGGACGACCCCGAGCTGGACATGTGGCAGCAGTACGCGGCGAAGGCCTGGCCGACTCTCGCGGTGGTCGACCCGGAGGGGTACGTGGTGGCCACCATGGCCGGCGAGGGGCACGCCGAGGGCCTGGCCCGGCTGATCGACGACCTGATCGCCACCCACGAGGTGAAGGGCACCCTGCACCGCGGCGACGGCCCGTACGTGCCGCCGGCGGAGCCGGAGACGACACTGCGGTTCCCCGGCAAGGCGGTGGTGCTCGACGGCGGCAACCTGCTGGTCTCCGACTCGGCCCGGCACTCGCTGGTGGAGTTGGCCCCCGACGGCGAGCAGGTGCTGCGACGGATCGGCTCCGGCGCCCGGGGCCGCGCCGACGGGCCGGCCGGTACCGCGTCCTTCGCCGAGCCGCAGGGAATCTGCCTGCTCCCGGCGCACACCGCCGAGATCGCCGGGTACGACCTGCTCGTCGCGGACACCGTCAACCACCTGCTGCGCGGCCTACGGCTGGCGACCGGCGAGGTGGTGACCGTCGCCGGTACCGGCCGGCAGTGGCGCGGCACGGTCGACGACCACTCCCACGACGCGCTCTCCGTCGACCTCTCCTCCCCCTGGGACCTGGCCTGGTACGACGACCGGGTGGTGGTCGCGATGGCCGGGATCCACCAGCTCTGGTGGTTCGATCCGGTGAAGCGCACCGCCGGCGTGTACGCCGGCACCACGGTGGAGGCGCTGCGGGACGGTCCGCTAACCGAGGCGTGGCTGGCGCAGCCCTCGGGGCTGTCGGTCTCGGCCGACGGCAGCCGGCTGTGGATCGCCGACAGCGAGACCAGCGCACTGCGGTACGTACAGAACGGGGTGATGGGCACGGCGGTGGGGCAGGGGCTGTTCGACTTCGGCCACGTCGACGGTCCGGCGGGCCGGGCGCTGCTCCAGCACCCGCTCGGGGTGCTCGCGCTGCCGGACGACTCGGTGCTGGTCGCGGACACCTACAACGGCGCGGTACGCCGCTTCGACCCGGCGACCGGTCAGGTCACCACGGTGGCCGACGGGCTGGCCGAGCCGAGCGACCTGGTGCTGACCGCCGAGGGCGGCGTACTGGTGGTCGAGTCGGCCGCGCACCGGCTGACCCGGCTGGCCCCGGGGGCGCTCTCCGCGGCCGGGGCGAACACGGTGGACGGTCCCCGGCACCGGCTGGAACGCCGGCCGACCGACGTGGCGGCCGGTGAGGTCGTCCTCGATGTGGTGTTCACGCCCGCGCCCGGGCAGAAGCTGGACGACACGTACGGCCCGTCGACCCGGCTGGTGGTCTCGGCGTCCCCGCCGGACCTGCTGCTGGAGGGGGCCGGGACGAGCACCGACCTGTCCCGCCGGTTGGTGGTCAACGGCGCGGTGGCGCAGGGTGTGCTCCAGGTGACCGCCCAGGCGGCCACCTGCGACGTGGACGTCGAGCACGCCGCCTGTCACCTGACCCGGCAGGACTGGGGCGTACCGGTGCGGGTGGTCGAGGGCGGCGCGGCGCGGGTGCCCCTGGTGCTGCGCGGCATGGACGTCTGACCCCGCACCGGCCGGGGCGGCGACGGCCGGCCGGTGGGGCATCACCCGGACGTCCGGTCAGGCGAACGGTTTCGGGGTCACCCCGGCGTCGACCAGCGCGCCGCGCACCAGCGCCGCCGCGGCTACCGCGCCCGGGCTGTCGCCGTGCAGGCAGATCGAGGCGACCTGGCAGGGGATCACGCTGCCGTCGACCGCGACGATGGTGTGCTCGGTGGCCATCCGGACGGCCCGGGCGGCCACCTGCTCCGGGTCGGTGACCAGCGCGCCGGGCGCGGTGCGGGGCACCAGCGCGCCGTTGGGCAGGTAGTTGCGGTCGGCGAAGCCCTCCGCGACCACCGGCAGGCCGGCCCCGGCGGCGAGTTGGGCGAGGGTCGAGCCGGGCGCGCAGAGGATCGGCAGTTCGTGGTCGTATCCGCTGACGGCGGCGACGAGGGCGGCGGCCTGGGATTCGTCCACGGCGGCGGCGTGGTAGAGCGCGCCGTGCGGCTTCAGGTAGCGGACCCGGGTACGGAACAACCGGCAGAACGCGTCGAGGGCCCCGAGCTGGTAGGTCACCTCGTCGCGCAGGTCGGCGAAGGCGTACTCGATGCGGCGACGGCCGAAGCCGGCGAGGTCGCGGTACCCGACCTGGGCGCCGACCGCGACGCCGCGTTCGGCGGCGGCGGCGCACACCCGGTGCATGGTGGACGGGTCGCCGCCGTGGAAGCCGCAGGCGACGTTGGCGGAGGTGACCAGGTCCAGCAGCGCCTCGTCGTCGCCGAGTCGCCAGATGCCGAATCCCTCGCCGAGGTCAGCGTTGAGGTCCATGGAACGTCACCGTAGTGCCTGGCCGGGCCTGGGCCAGCCCTGTCACGTCGTCCACCACCCCGATGACGGGGTAGCCACCGGTGGTGGGGTGGTCGGCCAGGAAGATCAGCGGTTGGCCGTCGGCGGGCACCTGCACCGCGCCGAGCACGACACCCTCGCTGGGCAGTTCCCCGGCGACCGCGCGGGGCAGCGGCGCGCCGGCCAGGCGGGCGCCGACCCGGTTCCCCACCGGGCTGACCGTGTACGGCGTGTGCAGCAGCCGGTCGAGGGCGTCGGCGGTGAACCAGTCGGCGCGTGGCCCGGGGCGCAGGGTCAGCCGTAGTTCCGCGGGCACCGCCGGAACGACGGTGTGGTCCACCGGTGGGGGATGGCCGGGCCACGGGCCGATCGGGAGGCGGTCGCCGTCGCGTACCGGAGGCGGGCCGAGGCCGGAGAGGGTGTCGGTGGCGCGACTGCCGAGCACCGGCGTGACGGCGATCCCGCCGCCGACCGCGAGCCAGTCGCGCAACCCGGTGCGGGGCGGGCCGATCCGCAGCACCGCTCCGGCCGGCACCGACAGCGGCCGGCCGACGTCACCCGGTCGCCGGTCGATCCGCACCTCGGTGTCCGCTCCGGTGAGTGCGACGGTGGCGGCCCGGGTGAACCGCAGTTCCGCACCGCCGAGGGTGATCTCCAGCCCGGCGGCGGTGGGCGGGTTGCCGACCAGCCGGTTCGCCAGCGCCAGCGCCGACGGGTCCAAGGCTCCCGACCGGGGTACGCCGAGGTGCGCGTACCCGGGTCGGCCGAGGTCCTGGACGGTGGTGGCCGAACCGGCCCGGAGCACCTCGATCATGCCGGCACCAACCGGACGCGGGTGCCGGGGGTGAGCGTGGCGGGCGGGTCGGCGGCGACGTCGAACAGGGTCAGTCCGGTGCGGCCGACGAGCAGCCAACCGCCGGGTGAGGCGGTGGGGTAGATCCCGGCGTACGGCCCGGCGAGCGCCACGGACCCGGCGGGCACCCGGGGGCGGGGGCTGGGCAGCCGGGGCACCGACCACTGCTGCGGCAGGCCGGTGAGGTACGCGAACCCGGGCGCGAAGCCGCAGAACGCCACCCGGAAGGCGGTGTCCGTCAGCCGGGCGACGACCTCCGGCACGTCCACCGCCCAGTGGGCGGCGACGCGGGGCAGATCCTCCCCGTCGTACACCACGGGCACCTCGACGGTGCGGACGGCGGCCGTGGTGGGGGCCGGACGCGGTGTCCATCCGGCGATCCGGGCGGCGGTGGCGTCCGTGTCGGGTACGCCGTCGAGGAGCACTGTCGCGGCGGCTGGGACGATCTCCACGGCGTGCAGTTCACCGGCCTCCCGGCGGCGCCACAGCTCGGCGCGCCAGGCCTCCACCTGGCCGGGGTCGGCGCAGTCCAGCAGCAGGGCGTGCCGGCCGACGGGTCGGATCCGCATGTGGCCATACTCCCCGATCGATGCGGTGTCCAGGACCGGCTAACCTGGGGCGGATGGTGACCAGCGGCACTACCCATAAGTAACCTACGGTGTCGTAACCTTTTCTCGTGACCACCTCCGCACGTATCCGCCTCAAGCCGGTCGACATCGGCAAGCCCCGGATGCGCGGCTGGCTGCACACGTACGCGTTCTTCGTCGCGCTCGTCTGCGGGGTCGTGCTCTGCTCCGTCGCGGCCGTCCGCCCCGGCTGGGCACCGCTGGTGAGCTGCCTGATCTACAGCCTGACCGTCTGCGGCCTCTTCGGCACCAGCGCCCTCTACCACCGCCGGGTGTGGTCGGAGCGGGGCTACCAGATCATGCGCCGCCTGGACCACTCGATGATCTTCGTGTTCATCGCCGGCACCTACACCCCGTTCTGCGCGCTGCTGCTGGACCGCCGGATGGCCACCCTCATGCTGAGCCTGGTCTGGGGCGGGGCGCTGGCCGGCGTGGCGCTGAAGACGGTCTGGCCGCACGCGCCGCGCTGGGTGTCCGCCCCGCTCTACCTGGCTCTCGGCTGGGTCTCGGTGGTGATGCTGCCGGAGATCCTCCACGAGGGCGGGGTGACGGCCCTGGTGCTGCTCGCGGTCGGCGGAGCCATCTACAGCGTCGGTGCGGTCTTCTACGCGCTACGCAGGCCGAACCCGTGGCCCACCGTCTTCGGCCACCACGAGTTCTTCCACGCCTGCACCCTGCTGGCCGCCGTCTGTCACCACATCGCGATCTACTTCGCGCTCTTCGCCTGACCGCCGAGGCCGGCCCCGGCCGGCCTCAGGCCGGGTAGCCCGGACGCCGGACCTCGCGGTACTCCTCCCGGACCACCCGGTCGTCCTGCACCGGGACGACCCGGTCGGCCACGACGCGGCCCTGGCGTACCGGGGTGGCGACGACGGTGCGGCGGCGGTTCCAGAAGTGCAGGGTGATCAGCAGGCCGACCACGCCGGTGAGCATCAGCACCCAGCCGACCACGTTGACGTTGAGCCATCCCAGGTTGGCGTCGACGGCGAACGCGAAGATCGCGCCGATCGCGATGAGGAAGATGCCGGCACCGATGCCCATGACGTCGCCTCCTTGGCTGTCCACTGGCGTTTCCGCCCGCCGCGAGCACTCGTACGAGCTGACGGCACCCATCGACTTACCCAGGCGGCTCGATCGCCAATCAGGCAAGCTGTGCCCATGACGGACAGCAGGGGAGGAACCCGGTCGCTGGTGCTGCTCAGGCATGCCAAGGCCGAGAATCCCGGAACCGGCCCGGACATGGATCGCCGGCTGACCGCGCGCGGACACGCCGACGCGGCCGCCGCCGGGGCCTGGCTGGCTCGGCACCGGCTCCTGCCGGACGTGGTGCTCTGCTCGGCGGCCCGACGCACCCGGCAGACCTGGCACGACGTGGCGCTGGGCATGACCGGGTCCCCGCCGGAGGGTGGGCCGGCGGGGACATTCCCGGTGGTGCGCTACGAGACCGCCGCGTACGAGGCACAGCCGGAGGACCTGGTCGAGCTGATCCGGTCGGTCGACCCGGCCGCCGCCACGGTGCTGCTGGTGGCCCACAATCCGGGCATCTCGCTACTCAGCGCGCTGCTGGACCCGCAGCGGGCCGATCCGGACGGTCTGCGTACCACCGATCTCGTGGTGCACCGCCCGGCCACCTCCTGGCGCGATCTGGCCGTCGACGGCGCCGAGATCACCCACCGCCACACCGCCCGAGGCTGACCACCGCGCTGCCCGCCCAGCCTCCTCGTGCCGGGCGTCAGGAGGGTGGCGCGGTGGGAGGCGGTGGGTCCGGTGGCGGGGGCATCATCGCGGTCGGGTGGGACAGCCGATTCTCCTCCACGATGAGCGTGCGGGCCCGCTTGCGCCGGTCCTGCCAGAACCACAGCGTGGTGAGCAGGACGGCGAGCCCGGCCAGGATGAACACCCAGCCGACCGCGCGCAGGTCCAGCCACCAGACGTTGGCCCGGATGGCGAAGGTCATGATCGCGCCGAGCGCGATGAGAAAGATGGCGCTGCCAATGCCCATGTGCGCTGCACTCCCCCGTGCGGTGGCCCTTGGGCGTGCCGGTGTCGTGATCCGAGGGCCTCGCGGGCCCCTCCCGTGGTCTGGCGTGGTTACCCCGTAGACGGTCCACCTACCGACTCCGACCCGGCAAATCCGCCCGGTGCCCACGCTTCCCAGCCCACGGATTCGACTTCGCGGCATCTTGTGCTCTCCGAGGCCGGACAGCACAAGATGCCGCATGTGGTGACGCGAGCGGCCGGCGCGCAGTACGCGCGCCGGCCGCCGCTGTCAGGGTCGAATCAGACTGATCACCCGGAAGGGATCAGAACGCCTCCTCCGGGAGGTCCATGATGTCCAGGTCGGTGCCCTCGATGATCCGCCGGTCGGCGCCGATGCGGGGCAGCACCTCGCGGGCGAAGAACCTGGCGGCGGCCACCTTGCCGGTGTAGAACGCCTTGTCGGCCGCGGAGACGTCGCCGGCCAGCGCCTTGAGCGCCACGTCGGCCTGCTTCTGCAGCAGCCAGCCGACGATCAGGTCACCGACGGCGAGCAGGAAGCGACGGCTGCTCAGGCCCACCTTGTAGAGACTGCGGACCTCGCCACCCTGGGCCTCGCCCAGCCAGCCGGTCATCACGCCGAGGATGTTCTGGACTTCGGCGAGCGCCTTGCCCAGCGCCTGCCGCTCCTCCTTGAGCTGGCCGTTGCCGCCCTCGGTGGTGATGAGCTCCTGGATCTCCCCGGCGACCGCCATCAGGGCCTTGCCGTTGTCCCGGACGATCTTGCGGAAGATCAGGTCGAGGCTCTGGATCGCCGTGGTGCCCTCGTACAGGGTGTCGATCTTAGCGTCCCGGACGTACTGCTCCAGCGGGTAGTCCTGGAGGAAGCCGGAACCCCCGAAGGTCTGCAGCGACTCGTGGCCCAGCAGCTCGTAGGCACGCTCCGAGCCGACGCCCTTGACCAGCGGCAATAGGAAGTCGTTGACCCGCTTGGCCAGCTTGAGGGCCTTCTCGTCGCCGGCCGCCTCGGCCATCGCGACCTTGTCCTGCCAACTGGCGGTGTAGCAGACCAGGGCCCGAAGGCCCTCGGCGTACGACTTCTGCAGCATCAGCGACCGGCGTACGTCCGGGTGGTGGGTGATGGTGACCCGCGGGGCGGTCTTGTCGGCCTGCTGGATCAGGTCGGCGCCCTGCACCCGGTTCTTCGCGTACTCCAGGGCGTTCAGGTAGCCGGTGGAGAGGGTGGCGATCGCCTTGGTGCCGACCATCATCCGGGCGTACTCGATGATCATGAACATCTGCCGGATGCCGTCGTGCTTCTCACCCAGCAGCCAGCCCTTGGCCGGCACGCCGTGCTCGCCGAAGGTCACCTCGCAGGTGTTGGAGACCTTCAGGCCCATCTTGTGCTCGACGTTGGTGGCGTAGACGCCGTTCCGCTCGCCCAGCTCGCCGGTGTTCTCGTCGAAGTGGTACTTCGGCACCACGAAGAGCGACAGGCCCTTGGTGCCCGGGCCGCCGACGCCCTCGACGCCGACCGGACGGGCCAGCACGTAGTGCACGATGTTGTCGCTCAGGTCGTGCTCGCCGGAGGTGATGAAGCGCTTCACGCCCTCGATGTGCCAGGATCCGTCCGGCTGCGGGATCGCGCGGGTACGACCGGCGCCCACGTCGGAGCCGGCGTCCGGCTCGGTGAGCACCATGGTGGAGCCCCACTGCCTGTCGATGAAGAGCCTGGCCCACTTCTTCTGCTGCTCGGTGCCCTCGACGTGCAGCACGTGCGCGAAGGACGGGCCGGAGGCGTACATCCAGATCGGCGCGTTGGCGCCGAGCACCATCTCGGCGAGGGACCACCACAGGGCGCGCGGCGCGTTGGTGCCGCCGAGGGAGTCGGGCAGGTCGAGCCGCCAGAACTCGGAGTCCATGAACGCCCGGAAGGACTTCTTGAACGACTCGGGCAGCGGCGCGGTGTGCGTAGCGGGATCGAAGACCGGCGGGTTGCGGTCGCTGTCCGTGTAGCTGGCCGCGAGGTCCTCGCGGGCCAGGCGGTCGACCTCGGAGAGGAAGCTGCGGGCGGTGTCGACGTCCAGGTCCGTGTACGGTTCCTGGCCGAACGTCCGGTCCGCCCCGAAGACCTCGAACAGGTTGAACTCGAGGTCCCGAAGGTTGCTCTTGTAGTGGGTCATGCTCGCTGGCCCCCGCTTCCGGACAGGTGTTACCGATCAGTAACCCCGACTGTATTACCCGCCGGTAGGCAACGACAAGCCGATCCCGGAAGTGACAGCGATTACACACCCGGCGTTCGTCCGCCATCCAGCCGAGCATCCCCTGACGTCCTCGGGTCAGGACTCGGTGGCCCCCACCTCCCAGCTGGGTACCGGCACGCTGGCGCCGGTACGCGGACCGGTGTACTCCATGAGGACCAGGGCGATGTCGTCGTCCAGCCGGCCGTGCACCCACTCCACCAGGGCCGTCTCCAGCGAGGCCAGGCCATCGCCGACCGTGCCGTGCCCGAGCAGCCGCCAGGCCCGGTCGGCGGTCGGGAAGAACTCGCCGTCCCGGCGGGCCTCACCGAGCCCGTCGGTGAACAGCAGCAACCGGTCACCGGGTTCCAGCCGCTCCACCCGGGGCCGCACCATCGGCATGAAACCGAGCGGCGGGGCGGGCGCGGGCGGCTCCAGCGGGATCACCGCGCCGCGACGCAGCAGCAGGGGCGACGGGTGACCACAGTTGACGATGGTCAGCGTCCCCCCGCGCTCCTCGACCACGGCCGCGGTGACGAAGTCCTCGTCGCCCACGCTGCGCGCCACCGCCCGGTCCAGGTCGGCCACCACCGCGCGCAGGTCCGCCCGCTCGTGCGCGACGTGCCGGTACGAGCCGAGCACGATGCTCGCCAACCGAACCGCGTCCAGCCCCTTGCCCCGAACGTCCCCGATGATCATCCGGACGCCGTACGGGGTGTCGATCGCCTCGTACAGGTCGCCACCGATCGCGGCGGTGGCGGTCGACGAGATGTAGCGGGCTGCCACCGCCAGCGTGCCCACCTGGGGGCCGAGGGGACGCAGCACCGCCTGCTGGGCCACCGCCGCGAGCCGGGACAACTCGACGATCTGCTCGGCCTGGCGCTGCCGCAGCGAAGCCACGCCGGCCGCGACGGCGCCGGACACGGCGATCCCGCCGAGACCGGCCCCGGTCACCATCGAGGAGCCGGGCTCGGCCATCGCGAAGCTCCCACCGATCAGCAGCGCCACCACCACCACCCCGAGCACCGCCCGCCAGGAGGCGAACGCGGCGGCCAGCACGGGCGCGGCCACCATCAGCGGGAGGTAACGCACCTGCCGGCCGTCGGCGATCTCCATCGCGGCGACGATCGCGAGCAGGCCGAGGGCCGCGCCGACACCGGCGCGGGCTCCGGGGCTCAGCGGGCCACGACCCGACTGGAGGACATGCGTGCGTACGACAGACAGCATGCCTGATGGACGGTGCCCGGTGAATGAACCTGACCCCATGTCCGAGAGTGTTCCGCCTGTCCGGACGGGCACGGTGAGCCGACCGCCGTCAGCCGAGCACCTCGTACCGCACGGTCAGCTCACCGAGGTCGACCGAGGCGATCGCCGCGAAGGCCGCCCTGGACAGGTCGAGGCAGCGGCCCTCGACGAACGGCCCGCGGTCGTTGATCCGGACGGTCACCGACCTGCCGTTGGCGGGGTTGGTGACCCGGACCCTGGTGTTGAACGGCAGGGTCTTGTGCGCGGCGGTCATCGCGCTCGGGTCGAAGCTCTCGCCGTTGGCGGTCATCTGCCCCTCGTCGTAGAAGGACGCGCCACAGGTGCCGCTGGAGATGACGGTGCTCTTCGGAGCAGCCTTCCTCGTCGTCGCGCTCGGCCTGGGCGCGGCGGTGCGGGGCCTGCTCCGGGAGGCCGCCTGGGCCCGGGACGCCTTGGGGCTGGCGGTCACCGTCGGCGAGGGACTGGCGCTCGGCGAGGCGCTGGCGCTCGGGCTCGGCGAGGTGGTGGTCGCGCTGGGGTGGACGACGCTGGGCACCGGGTCGGCGACGGCGGGGGCCGGGGCCTCACCGGAGGTCAGCTGGACGGCGCCGACGGTGCCGCCGACGGCGAGCACGACGCCGACGGCCGCGGTGGCCGCGAGGCCGGCCGGCGAGGAGAACATTCGGGTACGGGAGTGTTTACCAGCCACCGGCCCGTCCTTTCCTGAGCTGAACAAAGCGGGTCGGACCGTAACGAGAGAAGCACTTCCGAAGTCAACGTGATCATGACGTTATGGTGGCAATTGCAGTGATACGTCTGGCCGATCATCCGAGGTCCGCCCCGCCGGACGGGCCATAATGCCACCGATGGCATTCACCAACCAGGATGGGCCGATGGCCATTGACCTGCCCGGACGTCTCGCCGAGCTGTTTCGTTGGGTGGACCCGGGGCCCGGCAGCAGCCACCTGGTCAGCGACACCTCCGGCTGGTGGCGGGATCCGCAGGTGCTGGCCGCGCTCGGGCCGGCCCTGGTCGCGCCGTTCCGGGACGCACGACCGACCGTCGTGGTCGCGCCGGCGGTCACCGGACTCATGCTCGGTCCACTCGCGGCCAGCGCGCTCGACGTCGGCTTCGTCCCGGTACACAAACCGGGTGACGGCCGGTTGCCGAGCGGGCCGCTCACCTGGGCGCGGAGTCCGCCGGACTTCCGGGGCCGTCGCGTCGACCTGATGGTCCGGGACCACCTGATCAACCCGGACGACCGGGTGCTCATGGTGGACGACTGGGTGGCCACCGGCGCGCAGGCGCACGCCGTACGGCAGATCTGCGCCAGCCGGGGTGCCCACTGGGTGGGTGCCGCCGCGATCGTCGTGGACTGCTCACCCGAGGTGGCCCACGAGCTGGGCCTGCACGGCCTGCTCGACTCCGGTCACCTGACCTGAGCACCTGCCGTCGGAGGAGCGACGACCCGATGCCGCCCGTTCGGTAATCTCGGCAGGATGTGGCCTCGGATCGGTGGACTCCGCGCCCTCGCCCTCGGCACTCCGGGTGAGTTGCGCGCCAGACTCAACACGCTGGTGCTGGCCGGGGTGAAGACGGCCACCGCCGGTCTGCTCACCGAGTACGCCGAGGAGCGCGAGGAACTGGAGCACGTCGGCGAGCGGCTGGCCCTGGTCGACGACCACGACCGGCTGGTCGGGGTCGTAGAGGTCACCGGAATCGAGATCGTCGGCTTCGCCGACGTCGGATGGGAGTTCGCCCGGGCCGAAGGAGAGGGCGACCGCTCGATCGGGGAGTGGCGGGAGGGGCACGCCGCCTACTGGGCGCGCATCGGCACCCCCGTCGCCGACGACACCGCGGTCGTCTGTCTGCGGTTCCGGCTGGTCTCCGCCGGCGATGGCGGCATCACCACCGGAGACCTCGGCACCTGAGCCGCCGTGCCCCCGCTCAGGCCGCCCGCAGCTCCGGCAGCAGTCGGGTCGCGACGTCGGCCAGCACCGTCTCGTCCCCGGCGTACCAACTGCTGGCCCGGGGCCAGTGGGTGATCACGTCGGTGAAGCCGAGGGCCGCCGCTCGGGCGACCTGCTCGGCAAAGAGGTCGGCGCTGCTCAGTGAGAAGACCGGCGCCGAGTCCAGGGAGAGGTACCGGTCGAGGGTGGCCGGGTCCCGACCGGCCGCCACCAGAATGCTGTCGAGGCGGGCGCAGAGTCCGCCGACGCCGTCCCACCAGCTCGTCAGGTCGTCCCCGCCGGTGCCGGTGGTGACCCAGCCCTGGCCGAAGCGGGCGGCCAGCCGCATCGAGCGCGGCCCGTTCGCGGCCACCACGAACGGCACCCGGGGCTGCTGCACGCAGCCGGGGTTGTTGCGGGCGTCCACCGCGCTGAACCAGTCGCCCCGCCAGGTGGTGCCGTCCTCGCGCAGGATCAGGTCGAGCAGTTCGGTGAACTCGCCGAAGCGGTCCACCCGCTGCCGGGGCGGCAGGGTCTCGCCGCCCAGCACGGCGGAGTCGAACCCGATGCCGCCCGCGCCGAGCCCGAGCAGCACCCGGCCGGCGGAGATGTCGTCGAGGGTGGTGATCTGCCGGGCGAACGCGGCCGGGTGCCGGAAGTTGGGTGAGGCGACCAGGGTGCCGAGCCGGATCCGTGCGGTCACCGTCGCGGCGGCGGTCAGCGTGGCCATGGAGTCGAACCAGGGGCCGTCGACCAGGTCGCGCCAGCCGAGGTGGTCGTACGTCCAGGCGTGGTCGAAGCCCCACTGCTCCACCTGCCGCCACCGGCGCTGCGCCTCCGTCCAGCGCTGGTCGGGCAGGATCACGATGCCAATCCGCATGGCCGCCAGGGTATGGCCGGCACGGTTCCGGCGCGTACCCGGTCCCCTATGCATCGATCATCTGTATATGACGGCGTGGCCGCGATGCGCGAACCGACGTTCCTCATCCTGACCGTGCTCGCCGGTGGCCCCCGGCACGGCTACGGCATCGTGCGAGACGTCGCCGCCCTCTCCGAGCAACGGGTCACGCTGCGGCCCGGCACCCTCTACACGGCGCTGGACCGGCTCACCGCCGAAGGGCTGGTCGAGCCCGACCGGGAGGAGACAGTGGACGGGCGGCGCCGGCGCTACTACCGGCTGACCACCGCCGGGCACCACGCGCTGACCACCGAAGCCGCCCGGATGCATCAGCTCGTCAACGCCGCCGAGACCCGACTGCGCGCACTCCGTCCGCGTACCACCTGATCCGCCACCCGCCGATCGCCCAACCGGCCGCCGCACCGGTGAAGACCCTCACCGGGGTGACACTCTTCCTCTGGTCGGCGCCCATCCTGCTTGCCCTTCCGCTGATGGCCGCCCACCATCGCCACGAGCGGCACGCCCAGTGGCACCCGTTCTGGGAGTGGCTGGGCGACCCGGTCTACTCGCTGTTCTTCCTGGTCGGCGCGGTCAGTGCGGTGGTCGGTCTCGCCCTGGCCCTGCTGCCCCGACCCGACGCCGACCCGGTGCCCACCCTCGCCGCCGGCTGCTGTAGGCGACCAAAGTGACTTCGCGCAGATCGCGTCGTCCGACGGCGCGATCGACTCGACCAACGCCCGGATCTCACTCAGCACCGGGGCATCCTGTCAGGACCGTCCGACGTGCCGTGGCCGGGAACCGTGGCGCACGTCCCCACGGTGTCGGCGTGCGGTTCCGTGATCTCACCCGTGCAGCGGCTTGACCCAGCGCGACCATTCGGCCTGCCGTTCGTACCCACAGGCCCGCCAGGCACGGTGCGCCGGCTCGTTGTCGTCCAGCACCATGGCGTCGGCCCGGCCGCCACCCAACCGCCGGAACCGTTCCTCGGCCGCGTCGATCAACGTACGACCGATGCCCTTGCGTCGGTGTGACGGCGCGACGGCGAGCCGGTAGAGGTGGCAGCGCCACCCATCCCACCCGGCGATGACACTGCCGACCAGCACCGGCCCCTCCTCGGCCAGGAGCAGGGCATCGGAATCACGGGCGATGAGCGCCGCGACGGCCGACCGGTCGTCGGAGGGCCGTTGGGCGTTCTCGGCGGCGACCTGCCAGAAGGCAAGGACGGCGGGGATGTCTGCTGCGGTCGCTGACCGCACGGTCAGAAGGGACATGATCGAAGGCTATCCGGGGGAGTGCGTCGACCACGCCGGAGGTCTTCCACCAGTTCCACCGACGCCGCAGCGCCCTGCACGGGGCAAGGCGCCTCTGGCATCATGACGCGGTCGACGGCTCCTGCGTCGGGCCCACCGAGATGTCGACCGACGAAGGCCCTTGCTGGGACTGCCTGTCCTGTCCAGGGCCTCGATCGTGGAGCGGGTGACGGGAACCGAACCCGCACTCAGCTTGGGACCGCACCAGATCGGGCCGGGGGCACTGCGCTGAGCACCGTTGGCAGGGCCTCACTGGCCCGGTTTGGCCCTGCGTCACACAGCTTCATGGCCAGTGGATGGCCCGGCAGGTGGTTCCGACCGGCGGTGCTTCTCACGTTCGTGCAACCGTCGTACCCGACGCCGGTACTGCCCGGCATATGAGCGTTGGGCGTCATCAAGCGCCTGCGCCTCTGGGTCCGCCATGGCTTCGTAGTACGAGACCTCGGCGAGGTCGTGATCCTGCTCGATCAGGCGGCCGAGAGTTGCCGCGTCGGCGGCGAGGGGAGTTCTTTCCGCTGCCTGCTCCCGCCAGATGTGGCCGCTCGGGTCGTCGTGCATAGGTGGATGCTAGGGCCTGACCGGTCACTTACGAGATCAAGATGGGCGACCCGACGAGGGGTGCCCCAATGGCCTCCTAGCAGCGGAATCACCTCTCGGCACCCCTCCCACTCCCCCGCTGTCCCTGGCCTCTCGCGGACCAGATGCGGACCGCACGTCCCTGGCGGGCCACCCGTCATTCCGGGTCATCGATCCCGTCCATACTGGGGTCCTCCTCGTCGGGCGACGTTGTGATTACCTGGTCCCATGCGTTGACGATGGCTGCGGCCTGCCGCTCGCTACAGGCCAAGCCACTCGTTGGTCTTACCTCGTGACCGACGACCGCTCAGGAGACTTCTGATGATCTCGATTCAACCCATCGTTTGCACGCCCGACCTGCCCCGCCTGCGCACCTTCTACGAGACGGTGCTCGGCGCGACCCAGGCCCTCCGCGTACCCGACGAGGGCCCGGAATTCTATGTCGAGCTGCGGATCGGCGAGACCGTGCTCGGCCTCGTGCAGGTGGATGACACCCAGATCGACGCACCGGTCCGAATCATCCTCAGCGCCGACGTCCCAGACGTCGACGCACTGCTGCCCACCGTCGAGTCGGCCGGCGGCACCGTGCCGGGACAGCCCAACGACATGCCGTGGGGCCAGCGGGTCGCGCACGTGCTCGACCCCGACGGCAACAGGCTCAACCTGACCAGGTGGCTCTAGCTCCGTAGCCGGCCTCGACCCGCATGCGGGGCTATAAGCGGGGCCAGACGCAGAGCCGGATGCGACGGTCGGCCGCACCCACGTGTGACGCCCGAACCGTGTCGTGTCCTGGCATGAGAGCGGGCCTCGCCCTGGTGTCGGTGGCCGCCCGAGTCGCGCTGGCTCGGACGAGAGTGCCGAGGGAGTCAGCTCGCGCCGAGGGCCCGCACCTCGTCCAGGTACGAGACGGCCTCCGGTTCCTTCGGGTACCGCTCCTGCAGCAAGGTAGCTAGTTCCTTCGAGCACATGAGCAGAGACGGGAGGGACCTGCGACCTCCCTCAAGCGCCCGGCGCAAGAAGCGGTAGCAACGATCAAGGCCCCAGCCAGGAAATCTGCCCTGAGCTGGGGCCTTCGCGTTGGAGCGGGTGACGGGAATCGAACCCGCACTGTCAGCTTGGGAAGCTGATGTTCTGCCATTGAACTACACCCGCAGGCGGCACCACTGTACCTGAGGTCACCGGTGTCGTGCATCCAGGTGCCCCGGCGCGTCCATCGGACCCCATCGTGATGACGCAAGCACCGAACGTATGCAGATGTGTAAAAGTTTCTCAGCGGTAACAAGGCGGCCATTCTCAAACCTTTCAATCGGTTGTAACGTCCCCCTCACGTTTCGACCACGACGTGACATACCCCCTGTCACGTCGCGAGAAAGAGGTGGGCCCATGGGACTCCGTCCCGCCCTGCTGACCCGGCGTACCACCGGTGTCGCATCGACGACCCTCGCGTTGCTGCTGAGCGCCGCCACCGTGGGTGTCGTCCCCGCTGCTTCGGCCTTCTCCGCCGCCCCCGCCGCCGACGTCGTCTGCGAGGAACCGACCGACACGCACTCCGACGCGCGGCTCAAGCCCGGTGGCATTGCGAAGCACGAGCCCAACGAACTGACCGCCGTCCAGGTACGGGAGCGCGAGGCCGACCTCGCCACCGCGCTGCGCGAGCGGGCCCGGTTCCGGCTCGGCCCGCAGTCCGCCAGCCAGGCCTCCACGCTCGCCGCCGTGAACGTCCCGGTCGTCGTGCACGTCATCCAGGAGAACAGCACCCGGGCCGGTGGCAACATCCCGGACTCGATGATCAACTCTCAGATCAAGGTGCTCAACGAGAGCTTCAGCGGCACCACCGGCGGCGCGGCCACCGCCTTCAGCTTCACCCTTCAGAAGATCAACCGGGTGACCCGGCCGGCGTGGTACCCGATCATCCAGGGTTCCTCCGCCGAGCGGCAGATGAAGACCCAGCTGCGCACCGGCGGCAAGAACACCCTCAACATCTACCTGGCCGAGCTGAGCAACGACCTGCTCGGCTGGGCCACCTTCCCGAAGCGCAGCCTCGACCCGATGGACGGCGTCGTGGTGCTGAACGAGTCGCTGCCGGGTGGTTCGGCCACCAACTACAACCTGGGCGACACCGGCACCCACGAGGTGGGTCACTGGATGAACCTCTACCACACCTTCCAGGGTGGTTGCTCCACCACGAACGACGGCGTCGCCGACACCCCGGCGGAGCGCGACCCGGCGCAGGGCTGCCCGGCCGGTCAGGACACCTGCCCGGCCGAGGGCCTCGACCCGATCACCAACTTCATGGACTACAGCTACGACTCGTGCATGTACCAGTTCACCGCTGGGCAGGCCAGCCGCATGCTGACCGCGTGGAACGCGTACCGCGCGGCCTGACCCCCGCAGTGGCCGGTGCCGGCTCCGTCTCGTGACGGGGCCGGCACCGGCGTTTCCGGTCAGGCCGCGGTGCGCCGGGTGTCGAAGCCGTGCCGGCCGCCGCGCCGGGCCGGCCGCTGGTCCGGTACGCCTGCGGCGTCGCCGCCGTGGGCGGGCCGGGCGTCGAGCCAGACCTGCACGGCCGGCCGCCCCGCGCCCTCGCCGGGCTGGACGAGCCCGCCCGGCCCGCGCCGGGTCAGCATCGCCACGTCGACGTCGAACTCGAAGAGCCGCCAGTCCACCTGCGGGGCAGCCCGGCCCACGCGGGCGATCCGGGCCACCTGGGCCGGGTCGGAGACGGGACGCGCCCGGCCGGCGAGGTACGCCTCGTCGTCGCTCTCCTCCGGTGGGAAGGAGTGCAGCGCATAGCGGCCGTCGCGTTCGAGGTCGCGTCGCTTGGGCGAGTCGACCACGAAGCAGAAGAGCCCCTCGTCGGTGATCACCGGACAGACCGGGTGCACCCGGGGACCGCCGTCGGCGCGGACGGTGGCCAGGTAGCCGAAGCCTGGCCCGTACTGCTGGAGGAGAAGGCGGATCCCGTCGGCGAGTCGGGGCTCGTCGGTGGCGAATGCGGACCAGGAAGCCATGCCGACATTCTATCGAACACGTGTACGAACACGTAGTCCGACACGCAGGTCACCCGACCCGCTCGATATGGTGTGCCGATGCTGCTCTCCGACCGCGACCTGGTCTCCGAGATCAAGTCGGGCACGCTCGCGCTGGAGCCGTTCGAGCCCGCGCTGGTGCAACCGTCCAGCATCGACGTCCGCCTGGACAAGCTGTTCCGGGTCTTCAACAACCACCTCTACACCCACATCGACCCCGCAGAGCAGCAGGACGACCTCACCTCGATGGTCGAGGTGCCGGAGGGCCAGCCCTTCGTGCTGCACCCGGGTGAGTTCGTGCTCGCCTCCACGCTCGAGGTGATCTCGTTGGGCGACCAGCTCGCCGGCCGGCTGGAGGGCAAGTCGAGCCTGGGCCGGCTGGGTCTGCTCACCCACTCCACGGCCGGCTTCATCGACCCGGGCTTCTCCGGCCACGTCACGCTGGAGCTGTCCAACGTGGCGAACCTGCCGATCACCCTCTGGCCGGGCATGAAGATCGGCCAACTCTGCATCTTCCGCCTGTCGTCGCCGGCCGAACATCCGTACGGGTCGGAGGTCTACGGTTCGCGCTACCAGGGCCAGCGGGGGCCGACCCCGAGCCGGTCCTGGCAGAACTGGCGTACCTGGCCGATCCGCTGAGGCCGGGCCCCGCGAGCGGGGCGCCCGGCACCCGCGTCAGCGTGGCCGTCCGTAGCTGTGGACCGGGCCGTCGTCGATCCGCTTCATCCGCACCGGCATCCCCGCCCGGGAGGCGTGCACCACCCAGCCGCCACCGACGTACATCCCCACGTGGTGCAGGTCGGCGTGGTAGAAGACCAGATCACCGGGGCGCAGGCCGGCCCGGCTGACCCCGGCCGTGAGTCGCCGCTGCTGCCGGGCGTTGTGCGGCAGCCGGATCCCCGCCTTCGCCCAGGCCGCGAGCGTCAGACCGGAGCAGTCGTACGCGTTCGGGCCCTCGGCGCCCCAGACGTACGGCTTGCCGATCTGGGCGCAGGCGAACCGCACCGCCACCCCGGCCGGACCGCCCGGGTAGGCAGCCGGGCAGGGGGCGGGACGCAGCGGGCCGCCGCCACCGCGGCCGTACGCCCGCGACCGGAGCCGCTGGAGCCGGTCGATCCCGGCGTCGATCTGCTTTCTCCGGGCGGCGAGCCGGGCCTCGGCACGGCCCAGTTGGGCCACCATCTCTTCCAGCGTCGCCTTCTTCGCGGCGAGGTCGTCACGCAGGTCCCGCACGGCGCGCACCTCACGCTGCCGCCGGTGGGCGAAACGATCGAGCAGTTCGAGCTGGCCCACCAGTTCGCCGGGAGACGCGCTGCCGAGCAGGGCGTTGACCACGGCGAAGCTCTCCCCCTTGTACGCCTGGGCGGCGAGCCCGGAGATCTGGTTCACTGCCTGGTCGACCTGGCGTTGCAGCGGCGCGATCCGCCGGGCCAGCGCGTCGGCCTGCCGGCGTCTGGCGGCCAACTCCTGCCGGGTCGCGTTGTGCTGCTCGATGAGCGGTTCGAGGATGTTCCAGTCCCGGTCGATCTGCCGTTCGAGATCGGCGACCGTGGGATCGGCGTGGGCCGCGGTGGTGCCACCGGCCAGGACGACGGCGACGCCGGTGAGGGCGGCGAGGACGGTGGTGAAGCGGGACCAGCGTGGGCGCGGCACGACCGTACACCGGGTGACCGGGGTCGACCGGGGCGACGGCGGGCGCGGGGCATGGTGTGCCACCCGGCCACCCTAGAGACGCCAGTAATCGCCTCGCAACCATCCGTGACCGGACACGCCGGAGCCGGATACGGCGAACCCCCGACCGGAGCCGGCCGGGGGTCCGCTACAGCGCGGGGGCGGGTCAGCCCGGCCGGCGGAAACCGGCGACCGGCATGTGGTTGATGTTGGCCACCTGGACCGGCTTGCCTGCGCGTGGCGCGTGCACCATCAGGTCGCCGCCCAGGAAGAGGCCGACGTGGTGCAGGTCACTGAAGAAGAAGACCAGGTCACCGGGGCGTGCCTCGGACCGCGGGATGGCCCTGCCCTCGTTCCACTGGGCACCGGTGAAGTGGGTCAGGGAGATGCCGGCGGCCCTGTAGGCGAACTGGGTGAGGCCGGAGCAGTCGAACGAGTTCGGGCCGGTGGCACCCCAGACGTACGGGTCACCGACCTGCTGGCAGGCCACCCGGATCGCGGTCCGTGCGGCGCTGCTCACCACGCCGTTGATGGTCGGGCAGCCGTCGACCTTCACGGTGGTCTTCGGCATGGCGGCCTGGAGCCGCTTGATCTCCGCGTTGATCTGGTTCTTCTTGGCGGCCAGTTCCTTCTCCTGCTTGACCTCCAAGGCGATCAGCGCGTCGAGCTTCTGCTTCTCGGCGTCGAACTTCGCCCGCGCGTCGATGACGACCTGGAGATCCCTGCGCTCCTGCGCGGCGAGCCGGTCCAGGTAGGTCAGCTGCTCGGTGAGGGTGTCCGGCTTCGCGCTGACCAGCAGGGCGCCGATCTCCTGCGAGGGGCCGGTCATGTAGTAACGGGAGGCCATGTCGCCGACCCGGTTGAGAGCCAGCTCGGTCTGCAGGGCCAGCGGCTCGATCTTCTTCTGTAGTTCCTCCGCCTTCTTGCGGTCCTGCTTGAGCTGCGCCCGGACCTTGTTGTACTGCTCGATGGTCGGTTCGAGCTGCTCCCACTGCTTGTCGATCGCCGCCTCGATCTCCTCGGGCGAGGGCGCGGCGTGCGCCGGCGCGACGAGCATCCCGGCGCCGACGACCACCGCGGCGACCACGGTGATCAGGCGGCGGACAGCGCGGCGCAGACCGGCCCGACGAGCAGGCGGCCGACCCTGGACGTGACGATGGAGGGGCATGGTTGCCACCGGCACCGACTCCTTTGCAACCGACCGCCGGGCGCCTCACTGAGGGGAAGACGGAGGCAGACGACCCACAGCGGCCGGTGCAACATTAGGGAAAGCGGGCAGCGGAATCAAGGCGGCCTTCGGTCATTTCACATCTACGCGATCGCCCGCGCACAACCCGTAGTTCACTATTTTCCAACTACGGCCGTCAATACATCGTCCAATGTCACCACGCCGAGGGGGCGGCGGCCATCGCTCACCAGCACCATGTGCCGCCGCTCGCGCCGCATCGCCAGCAGCAGGTCGGCCAGGGTACGGTCCGGCGGCACCACGGCCAGCGGCCGGTAGACGCCGGCGGGAACCGGGGCCCGACGGGCCGCCCCGGAGCAGCCGAGCACGTCCTTGACGTGTACGAAACCGAGCACCCGCCGGGTGGTCCGCTGCACCACCGGAAAGCGCGACCGGCCGGTACGGGTGGCCAACACCTCCAGTGAGGCCGGTGACACGTCCTCGGCCACGGTGGTCACCGTCGACCAGGGTTGCAGCGCGTCGGCGGCCGTCCGGGCATGCAGGGCCAGCGCACCGGTGATCCGGGCGTGCTCCTCGGCGTCCAGCAACCCCTCGGTACGCGCCTGCGACACCAGCCCGGCCAGCTCCTCCGCGGTGAAGACGGTCTTCACCGCCTCAATCGCCTCGATCCGCCACAGCCACAACACCTGCCGGGCCGCCCACTTCATGGCCAGCAGCAGCGGCTTGGTGGCCAGGCAGAACGCCAGCATGGCCGGTCCCAGCCAGAGCGCGCACGGCTCCGGCCCGGCCAGGGTGATGTTCTTCGGGACCATCTCGCCGACCACGGTGTGCAGGAACACCACCACGGCCAGCGCGATCAGGAACGAGACCGGGTGCACCGCCCCGTCGGGCAGCCCCACCCCGTGGAAAGCCGGCTCCAGCAGGTGCGCCAGCGCCGGCTCGGCGATCGCGCCGAGCCCCAGCGAGCAGACCGTGATGCCGAGCTGCGCCCCGGCGATCATCAGCGGGATCTGGTTCATCGCCGCCAGCGCCCAGCGGGCCCGTCGGGAGGTCGTGGCCAGCGGCTCGACCACCGTACGACGGGACGCGATCAGCGCGAACTCGCTGCCCACGAAGAACGCGTTGCCGAGCAGCAGCACCACGGCGACCAGCAGCTCAGTCATCACCCTCCGGCTCCTCGGGACGCAGCACCCGGACCTGCTCGATCCGGTGCCGCTCGACCTCGACCACGGTGAACTCGTAGCCGGTCTCGTCGACGGTCTCGCCGGGCACCGGGATGCGTCCCAGCCGGGCCATCAGGAACCCGGCAAGGGTCTCGTACGGGCCCTCGGGCAGCCGGAAGCCGGTCTGCTCGACCAGCTCGTCCGCCCGCAACACCCCGTCGACGAGGACGGTCCGTTCGCCGCCCGGCACGGTCAGGCCGGTCGCGTGCGCGTCGTCCACGGCGGCCGGGTCGAACTCGTCGGCGATCTCCCCGACCAGTTCCTCGACCAGGTCCTCCACGGTCACCACACCGTCGGTGCCGCCGTACTCGTCGACCACGATGGCCAGGTCGGCACCGGCGTCCTTCAGCGCGGCCAGCACCCCGTCGAGGTCGAGGCTCTCCGGGACGTACACCGGTTCCCGGGCGACCGCCGCGACGGTGGTCGACGCCCGGCGGGCCAGCGGCACGCCCAGCGCGTCCGGCACCCCGGCGACGCCGGTGACCACATCCAGGGTCTCCTCGTAGACCGGGAAGCGGGTCCGGCCGGTCTGTCGGGACAGGTCGAGCAGCTCGGCGACCGTGGCGGTGGCCCGCAGGGCGATCACGTCGACCCGCGGTGTCATCGCCTCCGCGGCCCGCTTGTCGCCGAAGCGGATGGTCCGCCGCAGCAGCATCGCGGTGTCCGGCGGCAACGCTCCGGCGCGGGCCGAGATGGCCGCCAGCAGCCCCAGTTCCTCCGGGGAACGGGCGCTGGCCAGTTCCTCCTGCGGTTCGACGCCGAGCTGGCGGACCAGCCGGTTCGCCGAGTTGTTCAACGTGTCGATCAGCCAGCCGAAGGCGCGGGAAAAGGCGCGCATCGGCCCGGCGGTGGCCAGCGCGGCCGGCATCGGCCGGGCCAGCGCGAGATTCTTCGGCACCAGCTCGCCGAAGAGCATCGAGATCAGGGTGGCCAGCGCCAGCGCGAGCAGCGGGCTGAACCGCTCCGCCCCGCCCAACGGGCCGAGCAGCGGGGCGACGAGCCGGGCCAGCGCCGGCTCGGCGAGGTAGCCGGTGAGCAGCGCGGTGAGGGTGATGCCGAGCTGCGCGCCGGAGAGCTGGAAGGAGAGTTCACGCAGCGCCCGGCGTACGGTGGCGGCGCTGGCGTCCCCGGCGTCGGCGCGTCGGTCGATCTCGGCGCGGTCGACGGTGACCAGGGCGAACTCGGCCGCGACGAAGAACGCGTTGCCGGCGGTCAGCAGCACGAAGCCGACCAGGGGCAGCAGCGTGGTCATCAGCAGGCCGTCGATGTGCGCGATTGTTCCACGGGCCCGCCCCCGGCACGAGTACGGCGGCGGCACCCTCCGTGGGTGCCGCCGCCGTCGTGGTTGCGGTGTTCTCCGGTACGACCTCAGCCGGCGACCGGTTCGGTCTCCTTGTGGCCCGCCGTGCTGTCCGGCTTGACCGAGCGGAGCAGCACGTTGGCCACGTCGACGACCTCGACCTGCTCACCGGCGCCCTTGCCGTTGACCCCGTCGTTGAGCATCGTCGAGCAGAACGGGCAGCCGACCGCCACGGTCTTCACGCCGGTGGACATGGCCTCCTCGACCCGGTCCACGTTGATCCGCTTGCCGACCTTCTCCTCCATCCACATCCGGGCGCCGCCGGCGCCGCAGCAGAAGGAGCGCTCGCTGTTGCGCGGCATCTCGGTCAGCTCGCCGGAGACGGCGGCGCCCAGCACCTCGCGTGGCGGGGCGAAGACCCGGTTGTGCCGGCCCAGGTAGCAGGGGTCGTGGTAGGTGACGCCGCCGTCGACCGGCTGGACCGGGGTGAGCTTGCCGGTGGCCACCAGATGGGCCAGGAGTTGGGTGTGGTGGACTACCTCGAACTCGCCACCGAGCTGCCCGTACTCGTTGCCGAGGGTGTTGAAGCAGTGCGGGCAGGTGGCCACGATCTTGCGCTTGGCCTTCTCCCGACCCTCGAACGCCTCGTTGAGGGTCTCGACGTTCTGCTGGGCGAGCATCTGGAAGACGAACTCGTTGCCGATCCGGCGCGCCGGGTCACCCGAGCAGGTCTCGCCCTCGCCGAGGATGGCGAAGGAGACGCCGGCCTCGTTGAGCAGGGTGGCGACCGCCCGGGTGGTCTTCTTGGCCCGGTCCTCGAACGCGCCGGCGCAGCCGACCCAGAAGAGGTACTCGAAGTCGTCGACCTCGCCGACCCGCGGCACCTCGAAGTCGAGGCCCTTGGTCCAGTCCTCGCGGGTGTTCTGCGGGGCGCCCCACGGGTTGCCCTTGTTCTCCAGGTTGCGGAGCATCACGCCGGCCTCGGACGGGAAGCTCGACTCGATCAGCACCTGGTAGCGCCGCATGTCGACGATGTGGTCGACGTGCTCGATGTCGACGGGGCACTGCTCGACGCAGGCGCCGCAGGTGGTGCAGGACCAGAGCACGTCCGGGTCGATGACGCCGCCTTCCTCGGCGGTGCCGACCAGCGGCTTGTCGGCCTCGGCGAGGGCCAGCACGTCCACGTGGGCGAGCTGCGCCGCGGTGGCCTTCTCCTCGCCGGTCAGGTCCTTGCCGCCACCGGCCAGCAGGTACGGCGCCTTGGCGTACGCGTGGTCGCGCAGGCTGAGCACGAGCAGCTTCGGCGACAGCGGCTTGCCGGTGTTCCAGGCGGGGCACTGGGACTGGCAGCGGCCGCACTCGGTGCAGGTGCTGAAGTCGAGCAGGCCCTTCCAGGTGAACTGCTCGACCTGGGCGACACCGAACTGGTCCTTCTCCGGGTCGGCCTCCTCGAAGTCCAGCGGCTTGCCCTGGCTGGTCATCGGCCGCAGCGCGCCGAGGCCGGAGCCGGCCGGCTTCTGCGGGTCCCGCTTGAAGAAGATGTTGGGGAACGCCAGGAAGCGGTGCCAGGCGACACCCATGGTGACGTTCAGGGCGATCACGATGAGCCAGGTCATCGAGATGGCGATCTTGACGAGGGCGGCGATGCTGACACCGGCCTCCGAGGCCGGCAGCAGCGCGCCCACGGCGTGGCTGACCGGGGTGGCCCAGACCGGGTACTCGAAGTGGTCGGTGGCGACCTTGAAGCCCCGGATCACGAAGCCCATGATCAGCACCGAGAGCACGACACCCTCGACGAAGTAGCCCTGCCACATGGTCGAGCCGGTGAACCGGGAGCGCCCACCCGGCCGGGTGGGCCGGTTGCGGACGCGAATGGCGATCAGCACCAGGATGCCGACCGTGCCGAGGATCGCGATCAGCTCGGTGACCAGGCCGTAGACCGTCAGGCCGCCGATCAGCGGGAGGCCGCCGGTCGGGGAGACGACCTCGAAGTACGCCTCCAGCACCAGCAGCGACAGCACGATGAAGCCGACCATCACGAACCAGTGCGCGGCGCCCACCACGCTCCACTTCAGCATGCGGGTGTGACCGGCGGTCTCCACCAGCATGGCCTTGGTGCGGGCGCCCCTGTCGGTGAACCGCTCCGGCGCGGGTTGCCCCTGGCGGATGACTGCCACCATCTTCATGACCGCGCGAACCGCAAGCCACACCGCCACGGCGGTGATGGCGGCCGCGAGGATCGTGGTGACGATCTGGACGCTGCCCATCGAGTTGGCCTCCCGGTCTGCTGCCTGTCGAGCGGCTTCGGCGACCGGGACCGGATCAGGGCGGAAACGGCGTGACGCCGCTGCCGCACCCTCGACCGGACCGGCCGATGACCTCGCTCCGCTCGGTCATGCAGTGCAGCCTACGCGCAAGGTTACCCAGCAGTAACGTGAGACTTCTCGCACCTGGCCACGCCGCCCTGCGCACACCATAGGCTGCCCGACCTGCCGGCGCAGGACGGGGTTGCGGGACAGTGACGGGGGTCGTGCCGGGCGGGACGCCGCCGTCAGCGCCAGCGGGAGAGCAGGATCAACGAGGCGACCATCCCGCCGAAGCCGACGGCCAGGTTCCAGTAGCCCCAGGAGGCGACCGGGTACTCCTGCTCGGAGAGGTAGTAGACCACCAGCCAGCCGATGCCGGCCACGATCAACGCGACCGCCGTGACCGGCAGCCACACCGGGCTAGGCTTGCGCGTCGTCGCCGTCGCCGTCGGACGCACGTCCGTCGGCGGGGTGTACACCTTCTTCTTGCGGACCTGAGACTTGGGCACGACGCTCTCCAGAGGGGTGACGACCTCGTCCGGCCTGACAACCGGGCGCGGGGGCGACGGTCCATGGCCAATAATGTTCGACAGCTAGCGTAGTCCGGACAGGCCGTCTGATCCACGAATGGGGTCGGACCGGTGCGCGGAGTGACCGAAAAGCACGGGATTGCTCCGGAAGGGCAGGCCGACCCGCGTCGCGGCGGGGCACAAACCAGACGAGTCGGAGGGAACGCTCGGTGGAGTACACATCCGGCGCGGCGTCCTGGCAGAAGGCCATGCGGCGGGCCGTCGCCGCGTTCCTGCCACGGCGCCCGCGTCAGCGGCGGCCCGGCTGGTCGATCGGGGTGCCGTTGATCGCCGTCGCGGCCGGGCTGCTGTTCACCACCAGCGCCACCACCGCCGACGGCACCGCCCTGCGGGAGGACCGGCGCCCGGAGCTGACCCAGCTCATCGAGGACCGTCGCGAACGGGTCGCGTCGAGCGAGCTGCGTGCCGCCCGGTTGCGCGCCGAGGTGGAGGACCGGACGGCCGCCCTGGCCGACACCGACGGCCCGATCTCCGCCGAGCGGGCCCGGGCCCGGGCCTCCGAACAGGCCGCCGGTTTCACCGCCCTCACCGGTTCCGGCGTGACCGTCGAACTCAACGACGCCCCGGGCCGCTCCGACGGCACCCTGCCCAAAGGTGCCACCAACGACGACCTGGTCGTCCACCAGGGTGACGTCCAGGCGGTCGTGAACGCGCTGTGGGCCGGCGGTGCGGAGGCGATGTCAATCATGAACGTCCGCGTGCTTTCCACCAGCGCGGTACGCTGCGTCGGTAACACCCTGCTGCTGCACGGCCGGGTGTACTCCCCACCGTTCAAGATCGTAGCAATCGGTGATCCCGCCAGTCTCCAACGGGCTCTCGCCGACTCGCAGGGAGTCCAGGTGTTCAAGCAGGCGGTCGACCACTGGCAGCTCGGTTACACCGAGACGGTCTCCACGGTCACCGTGCCCGCGTTCGAGGACTCGACCGCGTTGCGGTCGGCGACGGTGCCGCGATGACCTCCGACGGTCCGGATCCGCGTCGCAACGACCGGGGTGACGACGCGACGGCGTTCATCCCGAAGGTCGACACCTCTGCGTCGTCGAACCCGACCCGTCCCGGCGCCGCCGGCCCGTGGCCCGACCCGGTGCCTCCGGCGCGTTCGCCGGCCAACCAGCCGCCGACGCGCACCGCGCCGCCCATTGACGGAATCCCCGGCAGCCACCCCACCGACGCGCCCACGCACGGCATGACGGCCCGGCCGGCACCACCCGCCTGGCCGGGTTCCGGTCCGGCGGTGCCACCGCCCCCGCCCGGGGTACGCCCGCAGTCCGCCACGGAGGCGCCGACCACGTTCCTCCCCCGCCTGGGCGACCGCGCGCCCCAGCGGCCCACCACCGGCCCCGACGACGGGCGCCACGCCCGGCCGGTCCCGGCCGACGACCGTCCCGACCCGGCCGCCACCGCCATCATCCCGGCGGTGACCGGCCGTCCCCCGCTGGACTCGACAGCGCTGATGGGCGCGGTACCCTCGGCCCCTCCGCGTGAGGGCACACCTGGCGACACCCCCGCCGAGCCGCCGCAACCGCGCCGGGGCGAGCGGGTGGTGCGGCTCCGCCCGGAGCAGACCGGCGAGGGCTACCGCAGCGTGTACTCCGAGCTGACCCGGCCCTCCTTCGGCTCCCGGCTGCGCACCGGGGCCAGGATCACCGGCGAGTTGCTGATCACGTTCGGCCTGGTTGTGCTCCTCTTCGCCGGGTACGAGATCTGGGGCAAGTCGGCCATCGTCGACGCCCACCAGGGCGACCTGAGCAGCCAACTCGCCCAGGAGTGGGGGCCCGGCGGCGACCCGACGGTGGCCCCGCCGACCGGTGGGCCGACGCCCAAGCCGAAGCCGCCGGTCGAGGGCAAACCGCTGGCCGGGCTCTACATCCCGAAACTCGACAAGAACTGGGTCGTGGTCGAGGGCGTCAGCCAGAAGGACATCCGGTACGCCCCGGGCCACTACCCGAAGAGTGCCATGCCGGGCGAGGTGGGCAACTTCTCCGTCGCCGGGCACCGCAACCGGGCCACCTTCTGGCGGCTGGACGAGCTGACCGACGGCGACGAGATCGTGGTCGAGACCAAGAGCAACTGGTACGTCTACAAGGTGGTCGAGAGCCGCATCGTCCGGCCGGACCAGGTCGAGGTGGTGTCCGCGCAGCCGTTGCCGCTCAACGGCGGCAAGCCGAAGCGGCTGCTCACCCTGACCACCTGCAACCCGAAGTTCGACAACTACCAGCGTCTGATCGTGCACGCCGAGCTGGCGGAGACCATGGCCAAGTCCAAGGGCCGGCCGAAGGTGCTGGGGGGCTGACGGCCGTGTACGCCTGGATCTGGCGCAAGTTGCCCTTCGGCCTGGCCGGCAAGCTCATCGGCTCGCTGCTGATCGCCGCCGCCACGGTCGCCCTGCTCTGGTACGTCGTCTTCCCCTGGGCGGAGCCGCTGGTCACGCCCTTCGACGACGTCCAGGTCACCCAGAACGACCAGGGCGTGCCCGGCAGTGACCGCGGACCCAACCCGGCCGGCGAGGAGAACCCCGGCGACGAGCACGAGCTGCCGTACGACACGGAACGGAACAACACCCCACCCCCCTCTCCGAACGAGTGAGCCCATGCGTGTCCTGGTCATCGACAACTACGACTCGTTCGTGTTCAACCTCGTGCAGTACCTCGGCCAACTCGGGGTCGACTGCGAGGTCCGCCGGAACGACGAGATCGACGTCGCCGACGTCGGCCACCTCGACGTGGCCGGGATCCTGCTCTCCCCCGGACCGGGCAGCCCGGACCGGGCCGGCATCTGCCTGGACGTGATCCGGCGGTACGCCGGCGAGCTGCCGATCTTCGGCGTCTGCCTCGGCCACCAGGCCATCGGGGAGGCGTTCGGGGCGACCGTGGCACGAGCTCCCGAGTTGCTGCACGGCAAGACCTCGGAGGTCCGCCACCACGACGTCGGGGTGCTCGCCGGCCTGCCCGACCCGTTCACCGCGACCCGCTACCACTCGCTCGCCGTACTTCCGGAGACGCTCCCCGCCGAGCTGGAGGTCACCGGCTGGACGGGTTCGGGCGTGGTGATGGCGATGCGGCACCGGACGCTGCGGATCGAGGGCGTGCAGTTCCACCCGGAGTCGGTGCTCACCGAGGGCGGCCACCTGATGCTGGCGAACTGGCTGGCGACGTGCGGTCACCCGGAGGCGCTGGAACGCGCCCCGGAGCTCGCTGCCGAGGTGGACGCCCGCCGGCGGGCCGCCTTCGCCGCCATCTGACACCCGTCACCCCCGGTGACGAGCACCGCCGGGGCGACGGGCACGCCTGCGACCACGTCGAGGCCGACATCCGCCCACATGCCGCCCGACCGGGGTTGGTGGGTTCGCTTCGGCTCTTGGGTACGTAGACGAGTCGCTCGATGTGGTCTCGGGCGTGATCCATTTGTGTACTCAAGTGCGGTAGTCGGTGGATCCTGGCTCTGCGGCCTGTCGAGGCGGGCAGGGTCGGTGGTCCCGTCCGGGCTGCGCCTCAATTCGTCGATCGAGGGACGCCCCCACGTCAAGTCGCGTCACCGCCGCCGACCTCGTCGCCACGTACTGGACCGAATGGGTCAGCCGCCGGTGCGGCGGACCGAAGAGTCGGGGGGGAAGAGCACCCCGCCGCCACCGCCCTCGCCCGGAGTCGGGGAAGACGTCGGTGTCGGGGTCGGCGACTGCGAGGAGGGATCCGGCGTGGGCTCGGGAACGCTCACCACGATCGTGACCGTACTGTTCCGGGTGCGCTTGTTGCCGGCCCTCGGATCCTGGCTGAGAACCTTCCCGGCCTCGGCCGCCGGCACCTCGTCACCGAGGTCGACGGCCACCTTGAAGCCGGCGTTCTGCAACGTCCGGGTCGCCTCCGCCTGGCTGAGGCCGACGACGTTCGGCACCTCGCGGACGTTGCCCCTGGAGACGGTCAGGGTCACCTGGGTGCCCTCCGGCACCCGCTGACCCTCGGCCGGGGAGACGTCGATGACGATCTCCTCAGGCTCGTCGCTGTCCTTCTCGACGATCTTGACGTCGAACTTCTCCGCCTTCAGCCGGGCCTCGGCGCTGTCGACCTTGCTGCCCTCCAGCCCGTCCGGGATGGTCACCTCGGGCTTGCCGCCGCAGACGTTGACCGTCACCTGGCTGTTGGGCTCGATCGCACCGCCCGGCTTCGGGTTCTGGTCGGCTACGGTGCCCTTCTTGCAGGTGGAGTTGAACACCTGCTCGCCGGCCACCGGCACCAGGCCGGCCTTCTGGATCTCCGCGAAGGCCGTCGCCTGGTCCTTGCCGGCGAGGTCCGGCACCGAGACCCGCTTCGGGTCGTCGGGCTGCATCAGCAGGGCCGCCACCAACGCGATCACCGCCAGCACACCCAGCGCCGCGAACGCCGCGATCGCCCACGAGGAGCGGCGCCGGCGCTGCGGGTCACCGACCCGGGCCGGGATCTGCCGGGTGGGTGGGGCACCGACCACCTGGGTCGGGTACCCGGCGCCGGCCTGCGCCAGCTGCGCCGTCTCGTCCTGCGGCAGTACCGGGGTGGCCAGCACCGGACGGCCGGCGGCGGCCCGGAGCAGGTCCGCCCGCATCTCGCCGGCGCTCTGGTAACGGTTCAACGGGTTCTTCGACAGCGCCTTCAACACGATGGCGTCGACCGCCGGGTTGACGTCCGGGTTGATGTCGCTCGGCGTCGGCGGGGCCTCCCGCACATGCTGGTACGCGACGCTGACCGGGCTGTCACCGACGAACGGCGGGTGCCCGCAGAGCAACTCGAAGAGCACACAGCCGGCGGCGTACACGTCGGAACGGGCGTCGACGGACTCACCGCGCGCCTGCTCCGGGGAGAGGTACTGGGCGGTGCCGATGACCGCGCTGGTCTGGGTCATCGTGGTGGCGCCGCTGGCCAGGGCCCGGGCGATGCCGAAGTCCATCACCTTGACCTGGCCGGTCTGGGTGAGCATCACGTTGCCGGGCTTGATGTCCCGGTGGATGATTCCGTGCCGGTGGCTGAACTCCAGCGCCGCGCACATGTCGGCGCAGATCTCCAACGCCCGACGCGGCTGGAGCCGACCCTCGACGCCGAGGACCTCCTTCAGCGTCCGGCCGTTGACGAACTCCATGACGATGAACGGGAGGGTCTCGCCGGTCGGCGCGGTCTCCTCGCCCGTGTCGTAGACGGCGACGATCGCCGGATGGTTCAGTGACGCGGCGTTCTGCGCCTCCCGGCGGAACCGCATCTGGAAGGTGGCGTCTCGCGCCAGGTCGGCCCGGAGCATCTTGATCGCGACGTCCCGGCCCAGCCGGAGGTCACGTCCGCGGTGCACCTCCGCCATGCCGCCGTAGCCGAGCAGCTCGCCGACCTGGTACCTGCCACCGAGCAGGCGGGCCTGGGCTGTCATCGCGTTCGTCGTCCTTCGCTCGTCGTCGTCTCGCCGCCACCCGGTGGAAGCCATACCATCCGACGGTACGACGTCTCAGCCACATCGTCGCGTCCGTCGGCACTCAGCGCGCCGGATGTCACGCCGGGCGTGCCGGGTTGACCGAGCGGCAGGCCCATCCGCGCCCTGTAGGTAACCACGCCGGAGCAGACCAGAACCAGTACGGCCAGCAGAATGGCGACGGTCACCGTGCCGGACCTGGAGCGGCGTACCGGAACGGGGCTGGGGACCGGCTGCCGGGCGTACCCGACGGGACGGTCGGAGCGGATCGGGGCCGACGGCACCGCCGCGGCGCCGCGCGGGGCCATCGGCGACCCGGCCGGGGCCGACGGACGCTGCGCCACCGCGGGCGGCTGCGGCTGCCGGGCGGTGACCACCGGGCGGGCCTGGCCGGCCGGCGGCGGGCCATGCTGCTGGGCCAGCGCGGGCGGACGCTGCCCCTGCTGCCGGGAAGCGGCCGGCACCTGGGCACGCGCCACCGGGCCGGCGGGAGAGGCCGGCACGGCCGAGACCGGACGGGCGGACCCGCCGTTGCGCCCCTGCTGGGAGAGGGCGGCCTTCGCCTGCCGGGCCACCGAGGCCAGCGCGGCGGCGCTCGGCCAGCGGTGCGCCGGATCCTTCGCCAGCGCCCGCTCGACGATCGCCTTCACCTGGGGTGGGATGTCGCCGGGCAGCGGCCGGGGAGTGTCCCGGACGTGCTTCATGGCGATCTCCAGGGGGTTGTCCCCCTCGAAGGGGCGCCGACCGGCCAGGCACTGGTACGCGACGACGCCGAGGGCGTACACGTCGGAGGCGGGCGTGGCCACCGCGCCGCTGGCCTGCTCCGGCGAGATGTACGAGGCGGTGCCGAGCACCGAGCCGGCGGCGGTGAGCTGGCCGACAAGGTCGGAGCGGGCGATGCCGAAGTCGGTCAGCACCAGCGTCCCGTTCGGCCGGACGAGCAGGTTGCCGGGCTTCACGTCGCGGTGCACGATGCCCTTCTCGTGGGCCGCGTGCAGCGCGTCGGCGGCCTGGGCGACCAGGGCCATGGTCCGGGCCGGGGTGAGCCGGCCGTGCCGGCTCAGCGTCGCCGAGAGGGGATCGCCCTCGACGTACTCCATCACCAGGAAGGCGATGTGCTGGTCGTTGCCGAAGTCGTAGACGTCGACGACTCCCGGGTGGTTGATGGTGGCCATGGTCCGCGCCTCGCCGCGGAACCGCTCGGCGAAGCCCGGCTCGTCCAGCAGCGCCGGGAGCAGGCTCTTCACCGCCACCGTCCGGCCGAGCACCTGGTCGGTGCCGCGCCAGACGTCACCCATGCCACCGCTGGCGATCCGCTCGTCGAGACGGTAGCGGTTGCCGAGCTGGACGCCGGGAGAGAGCATGTCAGCGGCTCCCGGAGTCGGCGGCGGCGGCCTGCATGATCCGACCGGCGATCCGGGCGGCCTCGGCGCTGCCGCCGCTGCCCGCCTCCTCCAGCATCACGCAGACCGCGGAGATTGGGGTGCCGTTGCGGTCGAGCGCGAAGCCGATGAACCAGCCGTGGTCGGGGGTGTTCGGCCCCGACTGGGCGGTGCCGGTCTTGCCGCCGACGGTGTAGCCGTTGAACTTCGCTTTCCGGCCGGTGCCGTTCTCCACCACGGAGACCATCATGTCCCGCAGGTCCGACGCGACCTGGCCGCTGACCGGCCGGCGCAGCTCCTGAGGATCGGCGTTGTAGTAGCTGGTGGTGCGGTCCGGGCCGAGGAGCTGCTTGACCAGGTACGGACGCATCTGCGTACCGTCGTTGGCAACGGTCGCGGCGATCAGCGCGCCCTCCACCGGGGTCATCTTGACGTCCCGCTGCCCGATCGAGGACTGGGCCAGCGCCGCCGGGTCCGTCTCACCGCCCGGTGCCTGCATGGCGCCGGTGCGGCTGGGCGCCACGGTCAGGCCGTCCTCGCCGAGCTGGCCGACGGTCAGGTCCTCCTGCTCGAAGCCGAACTGGCGGGCCTTCTCCTTGAGCTTGTCGGCGCCGAGCCGGACGCCGAGCTGGGCGAAGCCGGTGTTGCACGACTCGGTGACCGCGTCCATCAGAGTGACCTGGGACTCGGGGCAGATCGACGCGGCGGCGTTGCGGATCGGGGTGCCGGAGGTCGGTGGCGTCCAGCTCGAGCCGGCCGGGATCTGCGTGTCCTTGGTGATCCCGTTCTCCAGGGCCGCCGCCGCCACCACGATCTTGAAGGTGGAGCCGGGCGGCAGGGTCTCCGCCAGTGCCCGGTTCGCCAGCGGCCGTTCCGGGTCGGCCTCCAGCTTGTTGTACGCGGCGCTGGCCGCCCCGGTGTCGTGGCTCGCCAACGGGTTCGGGTCGAAGCTGGGCATCGAGACGAGCGCCTGCACCGCTCCGGTACGCGGGTCGATGGCGATCGCCGCGCCCTTCTTCGCCCCGAGCTCGTTGTTCCGCAGTTGGTCGTACGCGGTGTCCTGGGCGCGCTTGGAGAGGGTGAGCAGCACGTTGCCGCCACCCGTCTCGTCCCCGGTGAACATGTCCTTGATCCGGTTGGCGATCAACGCGTCGCTGGTGCCGGCGAGGAAGTCGTTCTCGATCCGTTCGATGCCGGTGTCGGCGAGGTTGACCGGCTTGTAGCCGAGCACGTGCGCGTACTTCGCCCCACCGGGGTAGGTGCGCTGGTACTTCAGCTCGCCGCTGGTCTCCTTGCTGGTGGCGAAGGCGGTGCCCCCGGCCTCGATGTTGCCGCGCCGGCGCTCGTACTCGGCCACCTGGACGCGACCGTTGTAGTCGCTGTTGCGGTACTCGTCGGCCTTGTAGGCCTGGATCCAGTTCAGGTTGGCGAAGAGCAGGCCGAACAGGACCATGACGACGACGCCGACGCGACGCAGGGGCGCGTTCACGGGCGGATCACCTCCGTGGGGGCGCCGTGCAGCTGCTCCGGTGGGCCGCCGCCGGGGCGGGCCGCGGGGCCTCGGGCCTGCGTCACCGGGCGGCGCGCGGCGTCGGAGACCCGGAGCAGCACGGCGATGAGCAGCCAGTTGGCCATCAGCGACGAGCCACCGGCGGAGAGGAACGGCGTGGTCTGCCCGGTCAGCGGGATGAGCTTGCTGATCCCGCCGACGATCACGAAGACCTGGAGCCCGAGGGTGAAGGCGAGACCGCCGGCCAGCAGCTTGCCGAACGAGTCCCGGACCGCCAGGGCCGCCCGCAGCCCCCGCTCGACGATCAGCAGGTAGATCACCAGTAGCGCGGAGAGGCCGAAGAGCCCGATCTCCTCGCCGATGCCCGCGAAGATGAAGTCGTTCGACACCTCGGGCAGCAGGCCGGGCTGGCCGTCGCCCGGCCCGGCGCCGAACAGGCCCCCGGTGCCGAGCGCGAGCAGCCCCTGCACGAGCTGGTAGCCCCGGTCGTGCGGCTCGGCGAACGGGTCCAGCCAGATCTCGGCCCGGTCGTAGAAGTTCGCGAACGGTCCACCGATCGTGCTGCCGAGCACGTAGGCGAGGTAGGCCCCGCCGAAGAAGAGGACCAGACCGATCAGCAGCCAACTGACCCGCTCGGTGGCGATGTACAGGGTCACCACGAACATGCCGAAGTACAGCAGCGAGGTGCCCAGGTCCTTCTCGAAGACCAGCACCAGGAGGCTGATCAGCCAGACCACGACCACCGGGCCGAGATCCCGGCCACGCGGGAAGTCAATGCCGAGGATCCGGCGGCTGGCCAGCGAGAGCACCTCGCGCTTGCGGACCAGGTAGTAGGCGAAGAAGGTCAGCAGCGCCAGCTTCGCGAACTCACCGGGCTGGATCGAGAAACTGTCGCCGAACTTGATCCACAGCTTGGCACCGTTCTGTTCGGAGAACCGGCCGGGCAGCACCGCCGGGATCATCACCAGCACGATGCCGGCCAGGCCCAGGGTGTACGCGTACCGGGAGACGGCTCGGTGGTCGCGCACCAGGGCGAGCAGCCCGGCGGCCAGCACCACCGAGGCGAGCGTCCAGGCGAGCTGACGACCGCCGGTGCCGGCAAAGATGGCCAGGGTCTCCCGTTCGGCCGGGGCCGCCTTGGCCAGGTCGAGCCGGCGCAGGAAGCCCACACCGAGACCGTTGAGCAGCGCCACCGCCGGCAGCAGCACCGGGTCGGCGAACGGCGCGAGGAAGCGGACAACCAGGTGCATGCCGAGGAAGAGCACGGTCAGCACCGCGGCCGGCATCCAGAAGTCGGGGGTGACCGTGTCGAGCATGTTCGCCTCGACGATCGCCCCGTACGCCGCCACCAGCACCATGGCCAGCAGCAGCAGGGACAGCTCGGAGTTGCGGCGGGACCGGGCCAGGCGTACGCCGGGCTGCTCGCCCGTCGTGGCGGGCGAGGCTGCCGGTGTGGCCGCTGCGGTCACGAATCTGTCCTCGGGATCTCAGCCGACGTTCACTCGGGCGACCGGCAGCCCGCCGGGTCCACGGCGGGCGGGACGGCGTCGGAGGCCGAGGCATCGGGAGTGGTTGTCGGGGGGGCGGTGGCCGACGGCGTGGTGCCGCCGCCGCCCGGTGTGGCACTCACCGCCACCCGGGGGACCGGTGTGCCGGTGGGCGGGGTGACCGGGGAGGCGGTGACC
>NZ_SMKD01000036.1 GCF_004348595.1 Micromonospora sp. KC723 | reverse complement strand
CCGCCGGGGTATCGCCGCGACCATCCCGATCAAGATTGACCAGGCCGCGAGCCGCCGAAAGAAGGGCTCGAAGGGCGGCCGGCCGCCGACCTTCGACGCCCACATCTACCGGCAGCGTCACGCAGTCGAGTGCGGCATCAACCAGCTCAAACGCAACCGAGCCCTCGCCACCCGCTACGACAAACTCGCCGTCCGCTACCACGCCACCGTGCACATCGCCACGATCAACGAGTGGCTCCGACCCGGCTTATGAAACACCGCCTAGCTCCAGCGTCCGCGCCGACAGCAAGGTGTTCCGCAACGGGCCGTACCTGATGGGCTTCACCGACAGCTTCCGCATGGGGCAACTGCTCCGGTACGCCCTCGACGCGCCGACGCTACCGACCTCGCCGGCCGCCTTGGACCGGCACATGGCCACCACGTTTATCTCGGCCGTACGGAAATGCCTCGACACCGGGGGATGGCTCCACCGGGACGGCGGCCGGGAGACCGGCGGCACCTTCCTCGTCGGAGTCGCAGGCAGGCTGTTCGTCATCCAGGGCGACTTCCAGGTCGGCTAACCCGCCGACGGGTACGCCGCGGTCGGCTGCGGCCAGGACATCGCCCTCGGTGCCCTCCACGCCACCGCTGGGCAGCCACCCGTTCGCCGCGTCCGGGCCGCCCTCGAAGCCGCCGCTCACTTCTCCGCTGGCGTACGGGCGCCGTTCATCCACCTACACCAGCGACCCCCTTCGCCCCGGGAAGGCCCACCCGTAGCTGGGTGAACGCGCTCATGCGGGGCGCCGCAGCAGAGGGGCGATCTTCTCGAAAAGAAAGCCTTGTTCATCGCGCATCCAGTACCGCCCTGCCGAGTCGCGGAACGTCATGCTGACGTCGAGCGCCGACGGCAGTTCTGTGCCGTGGACCCACTCTGGCAGAGGAACTGCAACCTGCCCCTGGTGTGGAGGTATCACCCGGATGGGTTCGTCGGCCCTGAAGCTCCGCCCCCCATCTGGGCGGAACCAAAACCCATACCTCGTAGACGGGCAGGGTGGAGGCGTTGAGGATGTTCGCGCGACAGAACGGATCGCCCGGAACCTCTTGATGCTCAGGCGCCGGCGGAGTCGTCCCCGGAGGGACTATGACGGGCACCCGGACAGGTGGAGCGGGACACGTTCCCGTCTCTCGTCCTCGGCCCGCCGGTCGCGACCGGATTCGATCTTGTACATGCGGTAGCTGACGATGCCTGCCACGAGGGCAAGGGCGGCGGTTGCAAGGCTGGCGACTGCGGAGACCCACGTCGCCAGGTCTCCGAGTTCGGCCCGGGCAAGAAGCCCTGGGGCGAGCCGGACGATGGGCGGTACCACACGCCGTAGCGTACGAAGACATATGTGCGGTTATACGCCGAATGTCTGGCACCGGCAGGACACAAACCGCCTCAGACCAGCCCTCTGCTTGACTTGTTGCACGTGACTGCCGGCCAGGCCAGGGGTATCCTCCGAGCATGGCCCACAGCAGCCCCGACACCGGCGCCCGCAGCGAGGAGATCCTCGCCGCCGCCGGCATCGTCGTCGACGATCAGGGCAAGGCCCGCGCCCGGCGGAAGCTCGACGAGGCCCAGCGCCGCTGGACACCGGAGCTGGACGCTGAACTGCGCGCCCAGATCGGCCTCCCCGCGCGCGCCGCGTGAACGACCGCCCGATCCGGGTCATCCTCGACACCTCCGCGATCGTCGCCTTCACCCGGGCGAGCATCGACGTGGGCGAGGTGATCGCCGAGGTCGCCGACGAGGACTGCCACTTCGGGGTGCCGGTGATGTGCCTAGCGGAAGCGTCCCGGGCCGTCGCCGACACCGCTCGGCTCGATCTGCTCGTCAACCACCCGGCCGCCGCGGTGCTCACCGTCGATCCGGTCAGCTGGCGGGCACTCGCGTTCGTCTACGACACCGTCGGCCGCCTGGACGCGGCCAGCGCGCTGCTCGCCGCCGTCGACAACGGCTGCAACGTGCTCACCGGGCAGCCCGGCCTGTACGCCGGACTCGCCGGCGGCGGCCCGATCATCCCGTTCTGAACGACGACGAAGCCCTCCGCTCGGCTTCAAACGGAGGGCTTCGTCGTGCCGGGGGCTCAGAGTGCGATGACGACCGCGCTGACGAACAGGAACGCGATGTGCCAGGACTGGTCCAGCGCGTACGCGCCGGTACCCAGCGACGGGTTGTCGTCCGGCGCTTCACCGAGCGGGCGCTGCCCGGGGCCTACCTGCGGGTGCTCCAGGAAGGTGAGATCGGCGCCGGTGACCCAGTCGAGGTGGTCTACCGGCCCGCGCACGGGGTCACCCTCGGGGAGGTGTTCCGGGCGATGAACCTGCAGCCCGAGCTGCTGCCCCGGCTGCTCGCTGCCACCGGCCTGCCCGGGCCGGTGCTGGAAAAAGTCCGCCGCCGGGTGGTCGGCGCCCGCCCTTAGCTTGATCTTCAACCTGGCCGAGACCGACTGCGACGCCGACGGCCTCGCCCCTGACAGGCCAGCGATCGAAGGCCCGGTCAGGCAGGACAGCCGACCCTCTGGAACAGGACATCGGTGTCGGTCTGCGTCCGCCAGACCGGGTTCAACCTGATTGGCAGGGCGGGAGCCTGCCATGCCACGAAAAAAGCCAACCTGCCCCGGTAGCGGCGTCTCTCGGGAGTGATGCCCAGTTCGCCGTTGAGGAAGGCACCGATGATCTTCTGTACGGCCGGCCGGTTGATCAACGGCGCATGGATGGCCCCCACCTCGATCAGGGGGATGTCCGGAAGGCCCGGAGGCGGGAGGGCCAACGTGTCGATGGTCGGCAGCAAGGCCATCATCCTTACGCCAGGCACCGGACAGAGCAACTCGTTGCGGAAGAGTGGCGCGTTGTCCAGCAGCGAACGCAGGAACGGTTGGTCGACGTCATCGGGCAAGGGTCCGCCGGGCACTACGAGGAGCCCGCGCAGCAGCCAGCCGGTCCCGATTCCCCATCCGCTGTCGGCACCGGGTGGCGGATAGTAGGTGCGGCCGGCCCGGACCAACGGGTCGCTGAGGACGGCGCTCGTCACCGCCGGATGTCGTAACCGGGCGAGGTAGAAGCGGACGATCATCGCTCCTGCGCTCTCCCCGATCAGCGCAACCGGCCGGCCGGTTACAGCATGCACCCGGTCCACCTGCTCGGCAAGGAGCCGCGCACTGTCGACGATCGACTGATGGGTGTCGCTGGGCGCGTATGGGCGGGCCCGGCCGTCGGCGTTGGTGCCTCGGTAGGAGAAGCGCCACACCGGTCCGGCTGGTGGGGCCGGGTCGCCTGGGTAGGTGGAGTTGAAACCGGCAAGGTAGATCACGGCTTGGGGTACCGGGGGGAGGACAGTGGTCGACGGAGCGGATTGAGGGCCCGTGCTGATCAGCCGCACCGCGACGAGATCGACCGCATACACGCTAGCAACGGTTAGGGCGGCGACGATCGGGGCGACCGGCGCCAGTCGGTAGAGCACCGGCTTCTGGCGCAGGGCGTCCCGGACCAGCCCCAGCCAGATCAGCCCGTTGACCGCCCCCATCGCGCCCGCTGTAGCCACCGCGAACCATCCAGGAGTGGCGGCCACGAGGGCGCCGCCGATGGTGAGGGCTACGAAGGTGAGCAGCGACCAACCGGCCAGGCGAAGCGTCGGCAGGCCACGCCACCAGTCGCTCACGACCCCGCCACGCGCGACGAGCGGAGCCAGGACCAGCAACGGCACCAGTTCCAGGAGCAGGATCCAGGCCAGCGCGAACTGGGCGGTGGCCACCGCGATGGTCGCCCAGGGCAGGAGAAGCAGGGCGATGAACGCGGCGAAGACCAGGCTGCGCCCGGCCAGGCGGCGCAGCGGCGGCCGTGGAATCTCCATGGGCCAGGCGAGCGCGACGTACACGGCGCAGAGCAGCCCATGTACGACGACCGCGGCGAGGAGTTTCGTACCGAGGCTGAACCAACTGTTGTGGTAAACCAGCACCCAGCGCAGGTCGTGGAACATGCTGTACGGCCACACGGCGCTGAACTGCGGCGCAATGGCTCGGGTTCTCAGGAAGCCGACCGCGTGCATCGCCGCTGCCTCGGCCGCGGCCGGCAGCGCCGTCGACGCGAAAAGCAGTACCAGGCGTGCCCGCGCTGTCTGCACCTCCGCCTCCCTTGCCAGAGTGGGAATGGGTCCTCCCCTCTTAACGACTGAGAGTCTCGAAGGCCTCAAGCGGACAACGGTATGTCACCGATTGGTGAAGCCCACTGCGGTTGGGTCCACTGGAGCGTGTGCGGCCTGCCCGTGATGGGCGCTCTCAAAGGTTGATCAAGAGCATCGCTACGCGCTGTTGTGCGCGGACGGCAGCGCTACCCGGGTGACCACTAGCGTGTGTCGAAGCGCCCGGACCGGGTCCTCGCGGACAAGGCCTACAGCTCCCGCGCCAATCGACAGCACCTGGCCCGCCGGGGTATCGCCGCGACCATCCCGATCAAGATTGACCAGGCCGCGAGCCGCCGAAAGAAGGGCTCGAAGGGCGGCCGGCCGCCGACCTTCGACGCCCACATCTACCGGCAGCGTCACGCAGTCGAGTGCGGCATCAACCAGCTCAAACGCAACCGAGCCCTCGCCACCCGCTACGACAAACTCGCCGTCCGCTACCACGCCACCGTGCACATCGCCACGATCAACGAGTGGCTCCGACCCGGCTTATGAAACACCGCCTAGTTGGCGGCGGCGGGCGGCAGGGGCTCGCGGGCGACGTAGGTGCCCATCGGCACGGTGGTGACCACCGGCTCGGGCACCTCGCCCTCGACGTACGGGCGAGGCGAGTCGGTGACCGCGAACTGGGTGCGGTACAGCTCGGCGTAGAGGCCACCGACGGCGACCAGTTCGTCGTGCCGGCCGCGCTCGACGATTCGCCCGTCGTCGAGGACCAGGATCTGGTCGGCGTCGCGGACCGTGGAGAGCCGGTGCGCGATGACCAGCGCCGTCCGCCCGGTCAACGCCACCGACAGCGCGCGCTGCACGGCTGCCTCGCTCTCCGAGTCCAGGTGGGCGGTGGCCTCGTCGAGGATCACGATCGACGGCGCCTTGAGCAGCAGCCGGGCGATCGCGATGCGCTGTTTCTCGCCGCCGGAGAAGCGGTAGCCGCGCTCACCGACCATGGTGTCCAGCCCGTCGGGCAGGGCCCGGACCAGGTCGGCGACCTGCGCGCCCGCGAGGGCCGCCCAGATCTCGTCGTCGGTGGCGTCGGGCTTGGCGTACCGCAGGTTCTCCCGGATGGTCTCGTGGAAGAGGTGGCTGTCCTGGGTGACGACGCCGATCTCGTCGCGCAGCGAGGCGAGGGTGGCGTCGCGGACGTCGACGCCACCGACCAGCACCGCCCCGTCGGTCACGTCGTAGACCCTGGAGATCAACATCGACAGGGTCGACTTGCCCGCGCCGGAGGGACCGACCAGGGCCACCATCTGGCCCGGCTCGACGGTGAACGAGACGCCCCTGAGCACCGGCTCGTTGACGGTGCGGTCGAGGGTGGCGACCTCCTCCAGCGAGGCGAGGGACACCTCGGCGGCGGCCGGGTAGCGGAACCGGACGTCACGGAACTCGACCCGGCCGTCGCCCCGGGGCACCGGCACCGCGTCCGGCTTCTCCTCGATGCCCGGACGCAGGTCGAGCACCTCGAAGACCCGGTCGAAGGAGACCAGCGCGCTCATCACGTCCACCCGGACGTTGGACAGCGCGGTCAGCGGCCCGTACAGGCGGGTGAGCAGCAGCGCGAGGGTGACCACGGTGCCGGCGCTGACCGCGCCGGCGACCACCAGCCAGCCGCCCAGGCCATAGGTCAGCGCCTGGGCCAGCGAGGCGACCAGCAGCATCGCCACGAAGAACGTCCGCGAGTACATCGCGGACTGGATGCCGATGTCCCGGACCCGTTCGGCGCGGAGGGCGAAGCGCCGGGCCTCCTCCTCCGGCGAGCCGAAGAGCTTGACCAGCAGCGCCCCGGCCACCCCGAACCGTTCGGTCATGGTGGCGTTCATCTTGGCGTCGAGGTTGTACGACTCCCGGGTGATCTCGGCCAGCCGCCGCCCGACCCGGCGGGCCGGAAGGATGAAGATGGGCAGCAGCACCAGCGACAGGATGGTGATCTGCCAGGAGAGGGTGAACATCACCGCGGCGGTGAGGACCAGTTGGATGACGTTGCTGACCACCCCGGACAGCGTCGAGGTGAACGCCCGCTGGGCGCCCATCACGTCGTTGTTGAGGCGGCTGACCAGGGCACCGGTCTGGGTGCGGCTGAAGAACTGCAACGGCATCCGCTGCACGTGGTCGTAGACCCGGGTGCGTAGGTCGAGGATGATGCCCTCGCCGATACGCGCCGAGTACCACCGTTGGGCCAGGGAGAAGAGCGCGTCGGCGACCGCCAGGGCGGCGATGACCAGGGCCAGGCGGACCACCGTGCCGCCGGCGTCCGGACCGCCCCGGGTGATGGTGTTGATGACGTCGCCGGCGAGCACCGGGGTGGCCACCCCGATGACCGCGGCGATCACCACGGTGATCAGGAAGACGACGATGTCCCGCCGGTAGGGCCGGGCGAACGCGACGATCCGGCGGGCCGTGCCGCGCTTGAGCCGGTGGGCGCTGACCTCGTCACGGCTGCGCATCGACCGGAGCATGCTCCAACTGGCCATGCCCCCGCCGGACATCGGGTTGGACATCGTCACCTCCGGTCCTGCGCGTGCCGCACCGTCGGGTCCGATTCTCCCGACGACTACGACAACTTCGGCAGTAACCCGGATCTTCCCGAACGGTCCTTACTATTCTCCGCGTCCGGCGAGATCACGCAGCCGGCGGGTCTGCGCCTCCCGCTCCGCGCGCTGCTGCTCGGCGTGGGTACGCCCCGCCGCGCCCGCGAGCAGCGCCTTGATCTCCACCACCGCGTCCCGGTTCGCCGACAACAGCCCGGCGGTCAGGTCCCGGACGGCGCCATCCAGCTCGACCGGAGGCACGACGAGGGTGGCCAGGCCCAGCCGGTCCGCCTCGACGGCGTCCAGCCGCCGACCGGTCGCGCAGATCTCCAGCGCACGGGAGTATCCGACCAGCTCGACGAGACGCTTGGTGCCGGCCAGGTCGGGGACCAGGCCGAGGGTCACCTCGGCCATGGAGAGTCTGGCGTCCTCGGCGAGCACCCGCAGGTCGCAGGCGAGGGCCAGCTGGAAGCCGGCGCCGATGGCGTGCCCCTGGACGGCCGCCACCGAGATCACGTCGGGGCGGTGCAGCCAGGTGAACCCCTGCTGGAACTCGGCGATCCGGTCCGCGCACTCCTGCTCGGGCAGGGTGGACAGCTCCGCCAGGGAGCCGGGGCCCGAGGCGCCGGCCGCCGACAGGTCGAGGCCGGCGGAGAACGCCCGCCCCTCGCCGCGCACGACGACGACACGCACGTCGCCGGGCAGGTCCCGCGAGAAGTCGCGCATGGCGCGCCACATCGCCGGGGTCTGTGCGTTGAGTACGTCGGGCCGGCACAACGTGACCGTCGCGACCGGCCCGTCGCAGTCGAGTCGTACCCCGGTCGTCTCTGCGGTCACCGGACCGCCCGGAGCGCGACGCTGATGGACGACACTGCGGGGCGGGTCACGCCTTCTTGCGGCGCCGGGCGCCGCCACGCTGGCGCAGCTGCACCCCGGACTCGGTGAGCACCCGGTGGATGAACCCGTAGGATCGTCCGGTCGAGGCTGCGAGAGCACGGATGCTCTCGCCCGAGGTGTACCGCTTTACCAGGTCCTTGGCGAGCGTCTGACGCTCGGCTCCGACGATCCGGCGACCCTTCTCAGTGCTGGTGGCTGTGCCAGTGGCTGCCATGCTGATTCCTCACGTCGCAGACTGTGCGGTTCGGATACGGTCCCACCTATTAGACCGCCTCGAACGATCATGCGCCAGATATCAACTCTTCGCCAACCGACACGCTATGCGATGTCAGCTTCCCGATAGAGTGACCCTCCCCTCCCCCGTCCTGTGGAAGGGGAGTGCGCGCCCGCGGGGCGGTCAGGCCAGTTCGACCAGTTCCAGGAGGTCGTCGCTCCAGGCGTCCTCGTCGCCGTCGGGGAGCAGGATCGCACGGTCGGGCTTGAGCGCCAGCACCGCACCCGGATCGTGGGTGACCAGCACGATCGCGCCCGGGTACCGGGCGATCGCGTCCAGCACCTGCTCGCGGCTGACCGGGTCGAGGTTGTTCGTCGGCTCGTCCAGCAGCAGCACGTTCGCGCCCGAGCAGACCAGGGTGGCCAGGGCCAACCGGGTCTTCTCGCCGCCGGACAGCACCCCGGCGGGCTTGTCGACATCCTCACCGGAGAAGAGGAACGCGCCGAGGATCCGGCGCAGGTCGGTGTCGGTCTGCTCCGGCGCGGCACTGCGCATGTGCTCCAGGATCGTCCGCTCCACGTCCAGCGTCTCGTGCTCCTGGGCGTAGTAGCCCAACCGCAGCCCGTGCCCCGCGTTGACCGAGCCGGTGTCCGGTTCCAGCAGGCCGCCGAGCATCCGCAGCAGGGTGGTCTTGCCGGCGCCGTTGAGACCGAGGATCGCCACCCGGGAACCCCGGTCCACCGCGACGTTCACGTCGGTGAAGATCTCCAACGAGCCGTACGACTTCGACAGGCCGGTCGCGGTGAGCGGAGTCTTGCCGCACGGCGCCGGGGTCGGGAAGCGCACCTTGGCCACCTTGTCGGCGACCCGGACCTCGTCCAGGCCGGAGAGCAGCCTCTCGGCCCGGCGGGCCATGTTCTGCGCGGCCACGGTCTTGGTGGCCTTGGCACGCATCTTGTCGGCCTGCGCCATCAGCGCGCCGGCCTTCTTCTCGGCGTTGGCCCGCTCCCGGCGGCGACGCCGCTCGTCGACCTCCCGCGCCTCCAGGTACGCCTTCCAGCCCAGGTTGTAGACGTCGACCACCGAACGGGTGGCGTCCAGGAACCAGACCTTGTTGACCACCGACTCCAGCAGCGAGGCGTCGTGGGAGATCACGATCAGCCCGCCCTTGTGGTTGGCGAGGAAGCCGCGCAGCCAGGTGATCGAGTCGGCGTCCAGGTGGTTGGTCGGCTCGTCGAGCAGCAGGATGCCGCCGCCGTTCTCACCCGCGTCCCGGAACAGGATCCGGGCCAGCTCGATCCGGCGCCGTTGACCGCCGGAGAGGGTGCCGATCGTCTGCGCCAGGGCCCGGTCGGGCAGCCCGAGGTTGGCGCAGATCCGGGCCGCCTCGGCTTCGGCGGCGTACCCGCCGAGGGCGGCGAACTGGTCCTCCAGCGCGCCGTAGCGGCGCACCAGCTTCTCGTCGGCGTCCTCGGCGAGCCGGGCCTCCAGCTCCTTCATCTGGGCCATCAGCACGTCCAGCCCTCGGGCGGAGAGCACCCGGTCCCGCCCGGTGACGTCCAGGTCGCCGGTACGCGGGTCCTGCGGCAGGTAGCCGATCGCGCTGCGCCGGTCGATCTGGCCGGCGTACGGCTGCCCCTCGCCGGCCAGCACCTTCAGGGTGGTGGTCTTGCCGGCGCCGTTGCGGCCGACCAGGCCGATCCGGTCGCCCGGCTGCACCCGCAGGGTGGTGTCGGACAGCAGGATCCGGGAGCCGGCGCGCAACTCCAGGCCGGTGGCAGTGATCATTTCCGGTACTCGCTCTCGGGGTCTGGAAGGGCTGACTCAGGGCACGCGAAACGGCCGGCGGACCGATGGACCGTCGGCGCGGGGCGGTTCAGCCTTCGCAGAGCAGCACGGGGGCAAGTGTACCGGGCGTCCCGCGCCGCGCCGCCCGGATTACCGCGCAAGATCAGCGGGTATCGAAACGGCCTCCGGACCCGGTCCGGTGCCGCAGCCACGTGACGAATCGGTGATCGGGGTCAACATGGAGCTGAACGAGAACGCACGCATCGACACCAGCCAGGTGGACGACCGCCGAGGATCCGGCGGAGGCGCCGGGATGGGCCTCCCCATCCCGATCGGCGGCGGACGCGGAGGGATCGTCGGCATCGTCATCGCCGTGCTGGTGGCGCTGGTCGGCGGCGGCTTCGGGCTGAACGCGGCCATGGACGGCGGGGAGCAGGGCGACAACACCGCCCTGACGCAGAAGTGCGCCACCGACGACGCCCTCCAGCAGCTCGACTGCCGCAACACGCTCTACGTCAACTCCATCCAGGCGTACTGGCGTACCGCCCTGCCGGAGGCGTTCGGCGAGCAGTACCGGCCGGCGAAGACAATCTTCTTCGACCAGCGCGTCACCACCGGCTGCGGGGCGGCCGACTCCGGCGTCGGCCCGTTCTACTGCCCCGCCGACCGCCAGGTATACATCGACCTCACCTTCTACCGGGTCCTGGCCGACCAGCTCGGCGCCGCCGGCGAGTTCGCCCAGCCGTACGTGCTGGCCCACGAGTACGGCCACCACGTGCAGACCCTGCTCGGCACCGAGGCGCAGGTACGCCGCCAGCAGCAGCGTGATCCGGGCAACACCAACGCGCTGTCGGTCAGGATGGAGTTGCAGGCCGACTGCTACGCCGGGGCCTGGGCGAAGAACGCCACCGCCACCGCCGACGCGACCGGCGAACCGCTCTTCAGAAGCATCACCGAGCAGGACATCAGCCAGGCCGTCGACGCCGCCGAGAAGATCGGCGACGACGCCATCTCGGCGCGGGCGAACCGCCCGGTGAACCCGGAGGAGTTCACCCACGGCTCGTCCGCCCAGCGCAGGGACTGGTTCACCCGGGGGTACTCCACCGGCGACCCGAAGTCCTGCGACACCTTCGGCGGCGGCCGCTGACCGAACCGGCCACCCACCGCCCGGCCCCACCGGCATCCGAGACCCGGACGGCTCAGGCCGGACCCGGGTCCCGGACCCGGATGTGCACCGCGCGGGCGGCGGCGACCGCGCCGACCAGCACCGCGTGCCGGGGCTCGGGCACGTCCAGCAGCCGCTCGGCGCGCAGCGCCGCCAGCGGCGCGAGTCGCCGGTCGGCGAGCACGGTGTCCACCGCCCGCCGGTCACCACCGCAGACCAGCGCGGTCAGCGTCGACGTCTCCGGCAGCAGCAGCCGTACGGCCAGCTCGACCGCGTCGCCGAGGGCCGCTCTGGCCTGGTTGTCCCGCCGCCGGGCGAAACGCTGCTGGGACCAGCCGCCGGCCGCCGTCCGCCCCTGCACGTACCGGGTGTCCACCTTCGAGACGGTCAACTCCTCACCCACCGCCACGCCGACCGCGACCGCGCCCTTGCGGGCGAGCAGCAGGCCGATCCGGCGGGGCGCGGCGGCCACCCCCACGAACCCGGGCAGGTCCGGTGCGCGTGGCGCGCCGGGTGGGGTGTGCAGCTCGGCGGTGGCGCCGTCCGGGGCGGTGAGCAGCAGGCCGTACCCCAGGGCGGTGGTGGTGGGTGGGCCGTGCCGGTCCGCGAAGCCCGCCACCCAGCGGGCTACACGGGCCGGGGCCACCTCGACCCACCGGCCGCCACCGACTGCGGGTCTGATCCTCACTCTCCCGAACCTACGCCACCCACCTCCGCCTCACCCCACCCCACCGCCCCGCGATCTCGCCTGCGGGACGACCACCAAGCGGCGCCCGCACGAAACGAATTCGGAAGTGGACCGACGGCTCAGGCCGGCAGGAGGGTGGCCACGGCGAGCGCGGCGATCAACGCGCTGGAGAGCAGGGCGGTGACCAGGCGCCCGCGCGGACCCGTCAGCACCCGGCCGACCAGGGAACCGCCACCGGCGACCAGTAGTTGCCAGCTCGCCGAGGCGAGAAACGCCCCGAGCACGAACGCCGACGCGGCCGGCAGGTCCGGGTCCGTGGAGTCCCGGCGGCCGAGGACGAGCGCCGCGAAGTAGACCACGGTGGCCGGGTTCAGCAGGGTCAGCGCGAGCACTCCGGCGAAGGCTCGGAACGGGCTGTCCAAGCCCCGGCGAGGAATGGCGGCCGGCGTCGGACCGACCGCTGGACGCAGCGCGTACCAGGCGGTGCGGACGGCCAGACCGAACAGCGCCACAGCGGCGGCCACCCGCAGCGGGCCGGCGATCGGGGTGATCACGGAGGCGAGTGCGGCTCCGCCGAGCGCCGCGGCCGCCGCGTACAGACCGTCGGCTGTGGCGACCCCGAGCGCGGCGGCGGCACCCACCCGGAACGAGGTCCGCGCGGCCAACCCCATGACGAGCACGGCGATGGCGCCGACCGGGATCGCGACCCCGTACCCCGCGATCATGCCCGCCAGGAAGGCCGCCGTCACGACGGCGGGCGACGGGTCGCGACCGACGCCGAGGCGGTCCGCTGTCGGCGCGCGGTGGTGGCCGCACGAACAGGGACCCGCATCCGGTACGCCTCGATCACCGCGCCATTCTGGCCCGGCACCGGGCCGTCCCGCCTCTGGTTTTGGCTCCGTCCGGGCAACGGCGGGATCCACCCGACGCGGGCGCAGATCAGGTGCGGCGTGTCCGGAGAACCCTCGCGCCCGCCAAGCAGGGGCCCGGAAAACTGTCGAGGTCCGCGTGGCCGCCGGGCCACCGCCTGCGGACACAATGGCCGGGCCGTCCGACCGCTACCCAGAAGGGGCGCCGAGGACCGTGGATCGTGTCCAGCCCAACGAGACCGTCGTGCCGATGCTGCACTGCGTGTCGGTCGAGGAGAACCTGGCGTTCTGGCAGGCCCTCGGCTTCGCGGTGACCTGGCGGCAGACGAGGCCGTACCTGTCGAGTGGGGGCCCGGCTGCGGGCGCTGCCGCTGACCGCGCCGGAGCGGGAGCAGGTTACGCGCTGGGTCGCCGACGCGGCCGTGCTCGTCCCCTGGCTTGCCGGAGCGGAGTCATAGACGCGTCGAGCGCGGGTACCCGGAACAGGGCGCCCGCGCTCGACGTAGCGATGATCAGACGTTGAAGCCAAGCGAGCGCAGCTGGTCACGCCCCTCGTCGGTGATCTTGTCGGGACCCCACGGCGGCAGCCAGACCCAGTTGATCCGGATGTCGTCGACCAGTCCTCCGCCGGGCCCGGTGGTCAGCGCCTGCCGGGCCTGGTCCTCGATCACATCGGTCAGCGGGCAGGCCGCCGAGGTGAGCGTCATGTCCAGCGTCGCGACGTTCTGGTCGTCGACGTGCACGCCGTACACCAGGCCGAGGTCGACCACGTTGATGCCCAGCTCGGGGTCGACGACGTCCTTCATCGCCTCCTCGATGTCGGCGACGGCGGCCCTGCCGCCGGCCGCCACGGCACCGGTCTGCGGCGTCGCGGCGGCGTCGCCGGTCTCCGGCGTCGCCGCGGTAGCGGTGTCCTCGCTCATGCCTTCACCTCCGTCGGGCTCGCGCCCACCCCGGCGCGTGCCGCGGCGTCCTTGAACGCCATCCACGGCAGCAGCGCGCACTTGACCCGGGCCGGGTAGCGCGCGACACCCGCGAACGCCACCCCGTCACCGAGCACGTCCTCGTCCGGCGTGACCTGGCCACGGCCGGACATCAACTCCACGAACGCCTGGTGTACCACGAACGCCTCACCCGCGCCCCGGCCGGTGAGCAGCTCGTGCAGCACACTCGCCGACGCCTGGCTGATCGAGCAGCCCATCCCGTCGTACGAGATGTCGGCGAACCGGTCGCCGTCGGTGGCCACCCGGACGGTGATCTCGTCACCGCAGGTCGGGTTGACATGGTGCGCCTCGGCCACCCGGGCCTGCGGGTCCTCGGCGTCGCGCAGGCCACGGCCGTGCGGGTGCTTGTAGTGGTCCAGGATGATCTCCTGGTAGAGCTGGTCGAGCTGCATGTCAGTCGAACACCTTCCGCACCTGCTCGAGCCCCGCCACCAGGGCGTCGATCTCCTCCGTCATGGTGTACAGGTAGAACGAGGCCCGGGTCATCGCCGGAACCCCGAACCGGCTGCACACCGGCTTCGCGCAGTGGTGCCCCACCCGCACCTGCACGCCGAGCGAGTCGAGGACCTGCCCCACGTCGTGCGGGTGCACGTCACCGAGGGCGAACGAGATCGTCCCACCCCGACCGACCGGCACGGCCGGACCGAAGATCCGCAACCCGGGCACGGTGGCGAGGGCGTCCAGCGCGTACGCCGTCAGCTCCTTCTCGTGCCACTGGATGGCGCGCATCCCGATGCCGGTGAGGTAGTCCACCGCCGCGCCGAGCGCGACCGCCTCGGCGATCGGCGGGGTGCCCGCCTCGAACCGGGCCGGCGGCGCGGCGAACGTCGAGCCCGCCATCGAGACCGTCTCGATCATCGAGCCGCCGCCGAGCACCGGAGGCATCGCGGCGAGCAGGTCGCCCCGGCCCCAGAGGACGCCGATGCCGGTCGGACCGCACATCTTGTGCCCGGTGAAGACGATGAAGTCGGCGTCGAGGTCGACCACGTCCACCGGCATGTGCGGCACCGACTGGGAGCAGTCGAGCAGCAGCAGCGCACCGACCTGACGGACCCGCTCGGTGATCCGTGCGGTGGCGTTGACCGTGCCGAGGATGTTGGAGGTGTGCACCAGCGAGACGATCTTCGCCCGCTCGGTGACCAGTTCCTCCAGCCCCGACTCGTCCAACCGCCCGGCGTCGGTGACCGGGAACCAGCGCAGGGTCGCGCCGGTCCGCTCGGCCAGCAGCTGCCACGGGACGATGTTCGAGTGGTGCTCCATCTCGGAGATCACGATCTCGTCGCCCGGCCCGAGCCGGAAGCGCGGGTCGGCGTCGGGTCGCAGCGAGGCGTTCGAGAACGCGTACGCCACGATGTTGATCGCCTCGGTGGAGTTCTTCGTGAACACCACCTCGTCCACGCTCGGGGCGTTGACGAACGCGGCGACCTTCGCCCGCGCGCCCTCGTACGCCTCGGTCGCCTCGGTGCCCAGGGTGTGCACCGAGCGCGACACGTTGGCGTTGTGCATCGCGTAGTGCTCGGCGAGCACGTCGAGCACCTGCCGCGGCTTGTGGGAGGTGTTGGCGCTGTCGAGATAGACCAGCCGGTGCCCGTTGACCTCCCGGTCGAGGATCGGGAAGTCGGCGCGTACCGCGGCCACGTCGAAACGCGGCACGTCGTCGTACTGCGGCATCCCCTCGGGAATGACGGTGGTGGTCATCTCAACAGCCCCTGTCGTTCGTGTGGTCAGGCCCGCGCCGAACCGGCCCCGGCGGCGTAACGCTCGTAGCCGGACTCCTCCAGCGTGTCGGCCAACTCCGGGCCGCCCTGCTCGACGATCCGGCCGGCGACGAAGACGTGCACGAAGTCCGGCTTGATGTAGCGCAGGATCCGGGTGTAGTGGGTGATCAGCAGCAGGCCGGTGTCACCGGTGTCGCGGACCCGGTTGACGCCCTCGCTGACCACGCGCAGCGCGTCCACGTCCAGGCCGGAGTCGGTCTCGTCGAGGATGGCCATCTTCGGCTTGAGCAGCTCCAGCTGCACGATCTCGTGCCGCTTCTTCTCGCCGCCGGAGAAACCCTCGTTGACGTTGCGCTGGGCGAACGCCGGGTCCATCTGGAGGCGCTCCATGGCCCCACGCAGCTCGCCACCCCAGGTACGCAGCTTCGGCGCCTGACCGTCGATGGCGGTCTTGGCGGTACGCAGGAAGTTCGCCACCGAGACACCGGGGACCTCGACCGGGTACTGCATGGCCAGGAAGAGGCCGGCGCGGGCCCGCTCGTCGACGGACATCTCCAGGACGTCGACGCCGTCGAGGGTCACCGAGCCGCCGGTGATCTCGTACTTGGGGTGGCCGGCGATCGAGTACGCCAGGGTCGACTTCCCGGAACCGTTCGGTCCCATGATCGCGTGGGTCTCCCCCGACCTCACGGTCAGGTCGACGCCGTGCAGGATCGGCTTGAGCTCACCCTCCGGCAGCTTCACCGACACCTGCAGGTCGCGGATCTCCAGGGTGCTCATTATCGGGTCACTCCATTGCTCGGCGTCAGGCTGATGTAGATCTCACCGTCGCGGATCTCGACGGGGTAGACGGGAACGGGTTCGGTGGCGGGCAGGCCGGTCGGTTCGCCGGTACGTAGGTCGAAACGGGATCCGTGTAGCCAGCATTCCAGCGTGCAGCCCTCGACCTCGCCCTCGGAGAGGGCGACCGCGGCGTGGGAGCACTCGTCGTACACGGCGTAGAACCGGTCGTCCTCGCCGTGCACCAGGGCGATCTGGGTGCCGTCCACGTCGGCGCTGATCACGCTGCCCTTCGGCACGTCCTCGGTCGCGCAGATCCGGATCATCAGGCGTCGGCCTTCGTGAGCCGGGCCTCGATCGCGTCACCGAGCCGCTCACGCAGCTCCTCGACGGGGATCTTGTTGATCAGCTCGGCGAAGAAGCCCCGGACCACCAGGCGGCGGGCCTCGGCCTCCGGGATACCCCGGGCCATCAGGTAGAACAGCTGCTCGTCGTCGAAGCGGCCGGTCGCGCTGGCGTGGCCGGCCCCGGCGATCTCGCCGGTCTCGATCTCCAGGTTCGGTACCGAGTCCGCCCTCGCCCCGTCGGACAGCAGCAGGTTCCGGTTGATCTCGTACGTGTCGGTGCCGGTCGCCTCGGCGCGGATCAGCACGTCGCCCACCCAGACCGTCCGGGCCTCGTCGCCCTGCAACGCGCCCCGGTAGCCGACGTAGCTGCGGCAGTCCGGCACGTTGTGGTCGACCAGCTGCCGGTGCTCCAGGTGCTGCCCGGAGTCGGCGAAGTAGAGGCCGTACAGCTCGGCCTCGCCGCCCCGGCCGGTGTACTCCACGGAGGTGTACTGCCGGACCAGGTCCCCGCCGAGGGTGACCTGCACGTGGGTGGCCTTGGCGTCCCGACCCAGCCTGATCTTCAGGTGCTGGGCCTGGACCGCGTCGGCGGCCCAGTCGGCGACGGTGACCAGGGTCAGCTTCGCGCCGTCGGCCACCGACACCTCGACGTTGTCGGCCAGGGTCGTCGACCCCACCTGCTCCAGCACCAGGATCACCTCGGCGAAGCGCCCCACCTCGACGTAGGTGTGCCCGAAGGCCAGCCCGTCCGCGCCCTCGCCGACCACCCGCAGGACCACCGGGGTGTCCACCACCGCGTCGGCGGCCACCGACACCAGCAGCGCCTGTCCGGTCCCGCCGTACGCCAGCGCGCTGACGCGGTCGACCGGGGTGAGCACGCCGCCCACCCGCGGGTCGTCCCGGACGACCCGCTCGACGGTGACGCCCTGGGGCAGGTCGCCGTACTCGTGGCGGACCGCGGCGGACGCGGCCTGCGCCTCGCCGACGAGGCCGCGCAGGCGCTTGAGCGGGGTGAAACGCCACTCCTCCTCCAGGCCGGTGAGGGCCGGGAAGTCGGCGACGTCGTACGAGCGGAGCGCCTGCGACTTGGTGCTGGGCGGCGCGGAAGCCTGGGTAGTCATCTCTTCCTTGGTCTGTTCCGGGACGACGGTGTCATTGAGCGGAGGGAGGGTCGGGCGGCGTCAGCCGACCGCGCCCTCCATCTGCAGCTCGATCAGGCGGTTGAGCTCCAGGGCGTACTCCATCGGGAGCTCCTTGGCGATCGGCTCGATGAAGCCGCGCACGATCATCGCCATCGCCTCGTCCTCGCTCAGGCCCCGGCTCATCAGGTAGAAGAGCTGGTCCTCGCTGACCTTGGAGACGGTCGCCTCGTGCCCCATCGCCACGTCGTCCTCGCGGATGTCGACGTACGGGTAGGTGTCCGAGCGGGAGATGGTGTCGACCAGCAGCGCGTCGCACTTGACCGTGCTCCGGCTGTGGTGCGAGCCCTCCAGCACCTGCACCAGACCGCGGTACGAGGTGCGGCCCCCGCCCCGGGCGATCGACTTCGACACGATCGTGCTGCTGGTGTGCGGCGCGGCGTGCACCATCTTGGCGCCGGCGTCCTGGTGCTGGCCCTCGCCGGCCATGGCCACCGAGAGCACCTCGCCCTTGGCGTGCTCACCGGTCATGTACACGGCGGGGTACTTCATGGTCACCTTGGAGCCGATGTTGCCGTCGATCCACTCCATGGTCGCGCCCTCGTGGCACACGGCGCGCTTGGTGACCAGGTTGTAGACGTTGTTCGACCAGTTCTGGATGGTCGTGTACCGGCAGCGGGCGTTCTTCTTGACGATGATCTCCACCACGGCGCTGTGCAGCGAGTCCGAGGAGTAGATGGGCGCGGTGCAACCCTCGACGTAGTGCACGTACGCGCCCTCGTCGACGATGATCAGGGTCCGCTCGAACTGGCCCATGTTCTCGGTGTTGATCCGGAAGTAGGCCTGCAACGGGATCTCCACGCGCACGCCCTTCGGCACGTAGATGAACGAGCCGCCGGACCAGACCGAGGTGTTCAGCGCGGCGAACTTGTTGTCGCCGACCGGGATGACGGTGCCGAAGTACTCCTTGAACAGATCCTCGTGCTCCTTGAGGGCGGTGTCGGTGTCGAGGAAGACGACCCCCTGCTCCTCCAGGTCCTCGCGGATCTTGTGGTAGACGACCTCGGACTCGTACTGGGCCGCGACACCGGCGATCAGCCGCTGCTTCTCCGCCTCCGGGATGCCCAGCCTGTCGTAGGTGTTCTTGATGTCCTCGGGCAGGTCCTCCCAGCTGGTGGCCTGCTTCTCGGTGGACCGCACGAAGTACTTGATGTTGTCGAAGTCGATCCCGGTGAGGTCGGCGCCCCACGCCGGCATCGGCTTACGGCCGAACAGGCGCAGGCCCTTCAGGCGCAGGTCGAGCATCCAGGCCGGCTCGTTCTTCTTGGCCGAGATGTCCCGCACCACCGCCTCGCTGAGGCCACGCTGGGCAACCGCCCCGGCGGCGTCGGGGTCGGCCCAGCCGTACTCGTAGCGACCGAGGGCGGCGAGCTGCTCTTCCTGGGTCAGGGGCTGGACGATCTGCTCGGTCATCTATCTGTCCTCACAGTGGTGACGGTGTTACCGGACTGGGCGCGCGGCTGGGCCGGAATGTGCGTGGTGCACACCCCGTCGCCGTGGGCGATGGTGGCCAGGCGCTGCACGTGGGTGCCGACCAGCCGGGAGATGACCCCGGTCTCGGCCTCGCACAGCTGGGGGAACTCGGCGGCCACGTGCGCCACCGGGCAGTGGTGCTGGCAGAGCTGGCCGCCGGAGGCGATCGTGGACGCGTTGGCAGCGTAACCCTCGGCGGTGAGCGCGGCGGCGAGTGCCTCCGCCCGCGCGAGCGGGTCGTCCCCGGCGTCCTCCATGGCGGCCCGGCAGCGCGCCTCCAGCGCGGCGACCTGCTCGGTGGCGAACGCCGCCACCGCCTCGGAACCGCCGCTGCGGGCGATCCAGCGCAGCGCCTCGGTGGCCATGTTGTCGTAGTGGTGCGTGCCGCACCGGCCCCGGGCGGCGTCGGTCAGCAGGAACACCTTCGCCGGGCGACCCCGGCCCCGGCTGCCCCGCACGACCTGTTCCCGGGCGATCACGTCGCCGTCGGCGAGCATCGCGTCCAGGTGCCGGCGGATGGCGGCCGGGCTCAGCCCGAGCGCCGAGCCGAGCTGGGCGGCGGTGGTCGCGCCCTGCTCCAGCAGCAGCTGGGTGACCCGGTCACGGGTGGGAAGATCGGCGGACGGCGGCACGCCGGTGACCGGCACGGTCACCGGCGGGTGCCCGGAGAGCGCCGCCGCGTTTTTCACAACGGCAACGTTACGTAATTCGCCCCAGGCCCGCAAACCGGACCTTCGGTGATCCCCGACACCGGGACGGCGGAGCCGCCCGATCGGGCTCCACTACAGTGCGTAGGATTCGCGATGTGAAGGCTTCCGTCCGGTTCCCGGTCTCCGAGACCCTGCTGCGCCGCCTCGCGTACGCCTCGCTCGTGGCGAACGTGGCCATCGTCGTCACCGGCGGGGCCGTCCGGCTCACCGCCTCCGGCCTGGGCTGCCCGACCTGGCCTCGGTGCACCGACGAGTCGTACACGGCCACCCCGGAGATGGGCGTGCACGGGGTGATCGAGTTCGGCAACCGGCTACTCGCCTTCGCCGTCGGGGCCATCGCACTCGCCGTGGTGCTGGCGGTGCTGGCGCACCGGCCGCGTCGGCGCCGGCTGCTGCCGCTGGCGGTGGCCGTGCTGTTCGGCATCCCCGCGCAGGCGGTCGTCGGCGGGATCACCGTGCTGACCAACCTCAACCCGTGGGTGGTCGGGCTGCACTTCCTCGCCTCGATGGCGGTGATCGCCGCCGCGTACGCGCTGTGGCGCCGGATCACCGAGCCGGACGGGCCGGCGGTGCCCGTGGTGCCCGGTCCGCTGCGCGCCCTGGCGGCGCTCACCACGGCGGTCAGCGCCTCGGTGCTGGTGGTGGGCACCTGGGTGACCGGCAGCGGGCCGCACGCCGGCGACGGCGGGGCCGCCCGCAACGGCCTGGATCCCGAGCAGATCTCCCAGGTGCACGCCGACGTCGTGTTCCTGCTGATCGGCCTCTCCGTGGCGCTGGTCTTCGCCTTCCGGGCGGTCGGCGCCGCCGGCCCCGCCCGGGCCGCCCTCGTGCTGGTCGCCGTCGAGCTGGGTCAGGGCGTGATCGGCTTCGTGCAGTACCTCACCGACCTGCCGGCGTTCCTGGTCGGCGCGCACATGCTCGGCTCCTGCCTGGTGCTGCTGGCCACCCTGTCGGTGCTCTGGTCGACCCGGGAACGCCGCCCGGTCGAGCCCACCCCGCAGCCCACGCCGGCCGCCGACCGCGTCCCCGCCGCCGCCTGACCCGGCGGGGCCGGTGTCCGCGCCCGGCCGGGCGCGGCCGGCGGCGGGACCGGCGGGTCAGCCCCGGCGGCGGGCCAGGTGGGTGACGATCGCGTCGGCGAGCCGGTCGGGGGCGCCGTCGGCGTACCCGACGAACAGCGACGGCTCGGTCAGTTCCAGCTCCACCAGGACGGGCCTGCCGTCCGCGCCCGGGATCAGGTCCACCCGGGCGTAGAGCAGCCGCTGCGTCCCGCCGGGCACGGCGGCCAGGACCTGCTCCGCGACGGCCAACTGGTCGGGGGTGGCGGAGCGCGCGGTGATGTCCTCCGGGCGGTATAGCCCCTCGACGCCGAGGTCCGGGCCGTCCAGCATCGGACCCTTGCGGATGGCGTGGCTGAGGGTCAGGCCGTCCGGACCGGCCAGGAAGAGCAGCGCGGTCTCCCCCGCGGTGTCCACGGCGTCGAGGTACGGCTGGACCATGGCGACCCGCCCGGCCGCGGAGAGCCGACGCACGTGCGCGACGGCCAGTTCCCGGTGTTGCGGATCGGCCGGGTCGTAGCGGCCGGTGTCCTGGCTGCCGGCGCTGACCGCCGGCTTGACCACGTACTGGCCGGGGCCGGCCGGGGGCGTCCAGTCCGCTCCCGGGTCGACCCAGGAGGTCGGCACGGTCGGGACGCCGGCGGCGGCCAACTCGCCCAGGTACCGCTTGTCGGTGTTCCAGCGCACCACGTCGGCCGGGTTGACCAGCTGCGGCACGGTGTCCGCCCAGGCCACGAACTCGTCGCGGCGCAGCGCGTAGTCCCACGGGGAACGGAGCACGACCAGGTCGTACGCCGGCCAGTCGACGTCGGGATCGTCCCAGACGGCCGGGTCCACGCGGACACCCCGGCCGGCGAGCGGGGCGAGCACGAGCCGGTCGTCGGGGTCGAGGTCGGTGAGCCGGTCACAGGTGACGAGAGCGACCCGGGGTTTCCCCCGGGCCGCCTGGTGGTCCGTCACGACATCTCTCAACGGGCCATCGTGCGCCGGGCCATGGACCGCCAGAGGTCGTTGCTCGGACGCATCTGGTCCATGAGTTCGCGTTCCCAGGCGTTCTCCACGGTGACGCCCGCCTTGGCGCACGCCTGCCGCGCGACGACGGTGTCGTCGGCGAACTGGTCGGCCCACGCGCCGTCGGAGCCGACGAGGACGATGCGGGCCCCGCGCTTGCCGACGTACTCGATGACCGCTTTCGCGCCGCCATGCCCGGCGGCGAACGACTTGATGCCGGCGACCAGGCCGTTGGGGGCCTGCTCCACGTCCTGCTCAGTCGTCAGCGTTGTATCGGAACCATCTGCCATGACGGGCAGCCTAAGCAGAGACGCACCCGTCCGGGCGAGAACGATGAACCTTTTGTGATGCCAATTACGAACAGGTTTACGGAAAAGCGCAGGCGATTCACCCGGACTTGCCGGAAACGATGACCGAAAACGGACGGCCCGCTAAGACCTGGTATGCCCGATTTACTGCCCTGCGATCGAGAGTGGGGAAGCACGCCCTCCCGCACCCCGGACGGGCGTCAGACCAGCGCGTCGAGCGCGACGGCGGCGAAGAGGATGGTCAGGTAGGTGGTCGACCAGTGGAACAGCCGCATCGGCTTGACCGCCTGCCCCCGGGTCACCCGACGGCACAGCCGGTGCGCCTCGACGAGGAAGACGGCCCCCACCACGAGGGTCGGCACACCGTAGACCAGGCTCATACCCAACGGCCACAGCACCAGCGAGGCGAGCACGGTCAGCCAGGCGAAGACCAGGATCTCCGCGTTGACCCGGCGGGCCGAGGCGACCACCGGCAGCATCGGAATCCCCGCCCGGGCGTAGTCGTCCTTGTACTTCATGGCCAGTGGGTAGAAGTGCGGCATCTGCCAGAAGAAGACCACCGCGAACAGCACCCACGCCTGCGGCGCCAGGGAATTGGTGACCGCCGCCCAGCCGATCAGCACCGGGGCGGCCCCGCACGCCCCGCCCCAGAAGGTGTTCGCCGTGGTGGTGCGCTTGAGCCAGAGCGTGTAGACGAGGTCGTAGTAGACGATCGCGGCCAGGGTCAGCGCGGCGGCCAGCAGGTTGGTGAGCGCCGCCATCAGCGCCGTCGACACCACCGCCAGCACCAGCCCGAAGACCAGCGCGTTGCGCGGCGACACGGTGTGCGCGGGCAGCGGGCGACGCTTGGTGCGCCGCATCAGCTGGTCGATGTCCCGGTCGATGTAGCAGTTGAGGACGCTGGCCGCCCCGGCGGCCAGCGAACCACCGACCAGCACCACCGCCACCAGCCAGAGCGAGGGCATCCCACCGTCGGCGAGCATCATCGCCGGCACCGTCGTCACCAACAGCAGCTCGACGATCCGCGGCTTGGTCAGCGCGACGTAGGCGGAGACCACGGCCCGGACGTCGCGGCGCGGTGTCGCCGACTCCTCGGCCACCGTGCGCACCGGCGGTTGCCCGGCAGAGTTGCTGACGGGGCGCTCGGTGATCATGCTCACGGATTGCCACCTTCCGGCTTCGGCAGGGGGAGACGGGTCGGCCGGACCCGACCGGGCCCACACACCGCCCCACAGACTACGCGGCGTCGTTTTGGCTGCCCGGGCGACCCGTCAACGGTGCGAGCCGTCACACCTTCGGTGGAACACGCCCCGCCCGGCCCTGAACGATCACCGTGTCAGGCACGTACCCAGGTACGTGCAGAGATCCCCGGGCGGACGTTTACGGCCGCTCGATAGGGTCACCAGTGAGGGTTCCGCCCATCTGCCGAGGAGCACAACCATCGTGGCTGCCAACCGACCCGAGCACCCCGCACTCAACTGGTCCGACCTCGACCGTCGGGCCGTCGACACCGTCCGCGTGCTGGCCATGGACGCCGTAGAGAAATCCGGCAACGGCCACCCGGGCACCGCGATGAGCCTCGCGCCCGCGGCGTACCTGCTCTTCAACCGGGTGATGCGGCACAACCCGGCCGACCCGAACTGGCCCGGCCGCGACCGGTTCGTCCTCTCCGCCGGCCACTCCAGCCTCACCCTCTACATCCAGCTCTTCCTCTCCGGCTACCCCCTGAGCCTGGAGGACCTCAAGTCGCTGCGGCAGTGGGGCTCGCTCACCCCGGGCCACCCGGAGCACGGCCACACCCCGGGCGTGGAGACCACCACCGGCCCGCTGGGCCAGGGCCTGGGCAACGCGGTCGGGATGGCGATGGCGGCCCGCCGCGAGCGGGGCCTGTTCGACCCGGAGACCGAGCCGGGCGCCTCGGTCTTCGACCACGACATCTGGTGCATCGCCTCCGACGGCGACATCGAGGAGGGCATCAGCCACGAGGCCAGCGCGCTCGCCGGGCACCAGCAGCTGGGCAACCTCTGCCTGATCTACGACGACAACGAGATCTCCATCGAGGACGACACGCGGATCGCCAAGAGCGAGGACGTCGCGGCCCGCTACCAGGCGTACGGCTGGCACGTGCAGACCGTCGACTGGCGGGCCGGCGACGCCGACCGGGGCGACTACCACGAGGACGTCGAGGCGCTGTACCAGGCGCTGCTCGCCGCCAAGGCCGAGACCGGCCGGCCCTCCTTCATCGCGCTGCGCACCATCATCGGCTGGCCCGCTCCGAACAAGCAGAACACCGGCAAGATCCACGGCTCGGCGCTCGGCGCCGACGAGGTGGCCGCCACCAAGCGGATCCTCGGCTTCGACCCGCAGCGGACCTTCGAGGTCGACGAGGAGGTGCTGGGCCACGCCCGGCAGGTGATGGGCCGCGGCGAGGCCGCCCAGCGGCAGTGGCAGCAGGCCTTCGACGCCTGGGCCGGCGCGAACGCCGAACGCAAGGCGACCTACGACCGGATGGCCGGCCGGGTGCTCCCCCAGGGCTGGACGGACGCCCTGCCCACCTTCCCCGCCGACGCCAAGGGCATCGCCACCCGGGCCGCCTCCGGCAAGGTGCTGGAGGCCCTCGCCCCGGTGCTGCCGGAGCTGTGGGGCGGCTCGGCCGACCTGGCCGAGAGCAACAACACCACCATGAAGGGCGAGCCGTCGTTCATCCCGGCCGTGCACGCCACGAAGGACTTCCCGGGCCACGAGTACGGCCGCACGCTGCACTTCGGCATCCGTGAGCACGCCATGGGCGCGATCCTCAACGGCATCGCCCTGCACGGCGGCACCCGCCCGTACGGCGGCACGTTCCTGGTGTTCAGCGACTACATGCGCCCGGCGGTGCGGCTCGCCGCGCTGATGAGGCTGCCGGTGGTCTACGTCTGGACGCACGACTCGATCGGTCTCGGCGAGGACGGCCCCACCCACCAGCCCGTGGAGCACCTGACCGCGCTGCGCGCCATCCCCGGCCTGGACGTGGTCCGGCCCGCCGACGCCAACGAGACCGCCTGGGCGTGGCGGCAGGCGCTGGAGCACACCGACCGGCCGACCGCGCTGGCGCTGAGCCGGCAGGCGCTGCCGACGCTGGACCGCGAGCGGTTGGCCGGCGCGGAGGGCGTGGCCCGGGGCGGCTACGTGCTCGCCGAGGCGTCCAACGGCAAGCCGCAGGTGATCATCGTCGGCACCGGTTCCGAGGTGCAGCTCTGCCTCACCGCCCGGGAGCGGCTGGAGGCCGACGGCACCCCGACCCGGGTGGTCTCGATGCCCTGCCAGGAGTGGTTCTTCGAGCAGGACGAGGCGTACCGGGAGTCGGTCCTGCCACGCGGGGTAAAGGCTCGGGTGAGCGTGGAGGCGGGCATCGCCATGTCCTGGCGGGGGATCGTCGGCGACTGCGGCGAGAGCGTCAGCCTGGAGCACTACGGCGCGAGCGCCCCGCACTCGATGCTCTTCGAGCAGTTCGGGTTCACCCCCGACCGGATCGTGGCCGCCGCGCACGCGGCGCTGACCCGGGTGGGCGACATCACCGGTTTCACGACCGGCAACTGAGGGGAGCGTGGACGGTATGACGACGGACAGGCTGAGCGAACTCACCGCCGCGGGCGTGGCGGTCTGGCTCGACGATCTTTCCCGGGTGCGGCTGAGCTCCGGCGGGCTGGACCAGCTCCGCCGGGAGAAGCACGTGGCCGGGGTGACCACCAACCCGACCATCTTCGCGAAGGCGCTGAGCGACGCCGACGAGTACGACCGGCAACTGCGCGAGCTGGCCACCCGGGGCGTGGACGTCGAGGAGGCCGTCCGCATGCTCACCACGTACGACGTGCGCTGGGCCTGCGACGTGATGCGCCCCTCGTACGACACGAGCAACGGCGTCGACGGCCGGGTCTCCATCGAGGTCGACCCCCGGCTGGCCCACGAGACGGAGAAGACCGTCGCCGAGGCCAAGGCGCTGTGGTGGCTGGTGGACCGGCCGAACCTGTTCATCAAGATCCCGGCCACCGAGGCGGGCCTGCCGGCGATCACCGCCACCCTGGCCGAGGGGATCAGCGTGAACGTGACGCTGATCTTCGGCCTGGACCGCTACTCGCAGGTGATGGACGCCTTCCTCGCCGGCCTGGAGCAGGCGAGGGCGAACGGCCACGACCTCTCCAAGATCGGCTCGGTGGCCTCCTTCTTCGTCTCCCGGGTCGACTCCGAGGTCGACAAGAGACTGGAGAAGATCGGCTCGGACGAGGCCAAGGCGCTGCGCGGCAAGGCCGCCGTCGCCAACGCCCAGCTCGCCTACGAGCGCTACGGCGAGGTGTTCTCCTCCGACCGCTGGCAGGCCCTCGCCGACGCGGGCGCCCACCCGCAGCGGCCGCTGTGGGCGTCGACCTCGACCAAGAACCCGGACTACCGGGACGTCGTCTACGTCGAGGAGCTGATCGCCCCCGGCACGGTCAACACCATGCCCGAGTCGGTGATCCACGCCTACGCCGACCACGGCGAGACCCGGGGCGACACCATCACCGGGTCGTACGACGCGGCGCGGCAGGTCTTCACCGACCTGGAGTCGGCCGGGGTGGACATGACCGACGTGATCGCCACCCTGGAGCGCGAGGGCGTGGAGAAGTTCGAAGCCAGCTGGCAGGAGCTGCTCGACGGGGTGCGGAGGTCGCTGGCCGAGGCGGCGAAGGGCAGCAACCGGCCGGGTGCGGCCGCGAAGGGCAATGCGCAGGCCGCCGCCCAGGCCGGCGGCAACGCGTGACGATGGCGTTCGGACGCGTCGCGGGGCAGCGCCCCGCGGCGCGGGACGTCACCGCCGATCCTGGACGGACGGCGACATGACCGATCTGATGGCCGGCCCGGCGGTCACGACCGCCGGGTTCGCCGTGCACGGTGCCGACGGCGTCGACGGCGTCGCGGCGTTGCGGGCGGAGCTGGTCGCCCGTGGCCTCCCGGCGAGGCTGGCCGGACCGGACCCGGCGGGGCGTGGGCAGACGGACCGGTCCGGCCCGGTCCCGGCGGACGCCCCCCGCAGCCGCCGGGAGTTGCTCGCCCAGCTCGCCGAACTGGTCGCCGAGCTCGGCGACCTGGACCACGTGGTGCTCGCCGGGCCGGCCGGCACGACACTGTCCGCCGAAGCCATGGCCCGCACCCTGGGTCGGCCGTTGACCGTGCTCGACGGCACCGACCCCGGGCGGCTGCGCGCGGCGCTGGCCGACCGGTTGGACCGGACCGTGGTCGTGCTGGCCGACCCGCGCGGCGACTCGGTGACGGTCGACGGCCTGGGGCGGGCGTACTGGCGGGCGTTCCTGGACGCTGGAATGATCAAGGCCGAGGCGGCGCGGCACTTCGTCGTGGTGACCACACCCGGCTCGCCGCTGGCGGCCACCGCCGACGGGTCGGGCGTGCTGGTGCTGCCGGTGGACCCGCGACCGGACGGCCGGTACCCGGCGCTGACCGCGCTCGACCTGGTCCCGGCCGCGCTGGCCGGGGTCGAGGTGACCGCCGTGCTGGACGACGCCGAGGCGTTCGCGGCGTCGCTGGCCCGCGACGAGGGCAGTCCGGCCCTGGCGCTGGGCGCGGCGCTGGCCGCGGCGGCCAACGGCGGGCGGGACACCGTCGTGCTGGTCCCCGACGGCACCGGCCTGGAGGGCCTCGGTGACTGGGTCGCGCGACTGCTCGCCACGGCCGGGATCCGGCCGGTGCCGGTGGAGTCCCCCGACGCGCCCGGCGTGCGCGGGCCGGACGTACTGACCGTCAGCTACGGCGGTGCCCTGACCCCGCAGGCGGTCCCCGGAGGTGGGTGTGCCGCCGACCTGGCGGTGACCGGTCCGCTCGGCGCGCACCTCCTGGCCTGGGAGTACGCGACGGCGGTCACCGCGGCGACGCGCGGCGACGACCCGTCCGACCCGCCGGACGCCGCCGGTAGCCCGGACATCCGTCGGGCCCCCACCGCCGGGCCACCGGCACCCTCGTTCACCGAGGGCGCCATCGAGGTGTACGCCCCGCCGGGCGCCCCCACCGACCTGCGCGGCGTGCTGCGCCACCTGGCCGCCGAGGTGTGCGACGGCGGCCACCTGGCCGTGACGGCGTACCTGGACCGGGTGGCCGACGCCGACGCGGCCCGGCTGCGGCCGGCGCTGGCGCGGGCGGTCGGCCGGCCGGTGACCTTCGGCTGGGGCCGGTTGCCGCATTCCACCGAATGGTACGACCCGAGCGGGCCGCCGGTGGGCGGCTATCTTCAGGTCACCGGAGCGGTGGACGGCGATCTGCCGGTGCCGGGACGCCCGTACTCCTTCGGGGAGTTGCAGGCGGCGCGGGCCGCCGGTGACCGGCAGGCGTTGGCCGACCGGAGCCGGCCGGTGCTGCGGCTGCACCTGACCGACCGGACGGCCGGTTTGGCACAGCTGCGGAATGCGATCGGCACGATGGCGGACGGGACGATGGACGACATGGACCAGACCGAGCGAGGAGGCGGCGTGAACCCGCTGCGCGACGCGCAGGACCGACGACTCCCCCGGATCCCGGAGCCCTGCGCTCTGGTGATCTTCGGGGTGACCGGTGACCTGGCGCGGAAGAAGTTGCTGCCGGCGGTCTACGACCTGGCCAACCGGGGGCTGCTGCCCCCCGGATTCGTGGTCCTGGGCTTCGCCCGGCGCGACTGGGGCGACGGCGACTTCGAGTCACTGGCCCACGAGGCGGCGAAGCAGCACGCCCGCACGCCGTGGCGGGAGGAGGTGTGGTCCCGGCTGGCCGGCAACATCAAGTTCGTGGGCGGATCGTTCGACGACGACGCGGCCTTCGACCGGCTCGCGAGCACCCTGGACGACCTGCGCGACAGCCACGGCATCCACGGCAACGCCGCCTTCTACTTCTCCATCCCCCCGGCGGCCTTCCCCGTGGTGCTCAAGCAGCTGGCCCGCACCGGCATGGCGGACAACGAGAAGTGCGGCGGCTGGCGCCGGGTCGTGGTGGAGAAGCCGTTCGGCAACGACCTGTCCTCGGCCAAGGAGCTCAACGACCTGGTCGACGACGTCTTCACCCGCCAGGACGTGTTCCGGATCGACCACTACCTGGGCAAGGAGACGGTCCAGAACATCCTCGCCCTGCGGTTCGCCAACAACCTCTTCGAGCCGCTGTGGAACTCCAAGTACGTCGACTCGGTGCAGATCACCATGGCCGAGGATGTCGGCATCGGCACCCGGGCCGGCTTCTACGACTCGGTCGGCACCGCCCGCGACGTGCTCCAGAACCACCTGCTCCAGCTGCTCGCCCTGGTGGCGATGGAGGAGCCGACCAGCTTCGACGCCGACGAGATCCGGGCCGAGAAGCTGAAGGTGCTCAAGGCCATCACCCTGCCGAAGGACATCTCCCGCGGCACCGTGCGCGGGCAGTACCTGCCCGGCTGGGTCGGCGGCCAGCGGGCGGTCGGCTACCTGGACGAGGAGGGCGTGCCGGCGGACTCGACCACCGAGACGTACGTCGCCGTCGAGCTGGGCATCCAGAACCGGCGCTGGGCGGGGGTGCCCTTCTACATCCGGGCCGGCAAGCGGCTGCCGCGCCGGGTCACCGAGGTGGCCGTCATCTTCAAGAAGGCCCCCCACCTGCCCTTCAATGCCGCCGACATGGAGTCGCTCGGCCCCAACCAGTTGGTCATCCGGGTGCAGCCGGACGAGGGCGTGGTGCTGAAGTTCGGCTCGAAGGTGCCGGGCACCACGATGGAGGTCCGCGACATCGCGATGGACTTCCAGTACGGCGAGGCGTTCACCGAGTCCAGCCCCGAGGCGTACGAGCGGCTGGTGCTGGACGTGCTGATCGGTGACCGGACGCTGTTCCCGGACGCCGCCGAGGTGGAGCAGAGCTGGGCGGTGGTGGATCCGCTGGAGCACGCCTGGACCGGCACGAAGCCGGAGCCGTACCGGGCCGGCGAGTGGGGGCCACGGGCGGCCGACGAGATGCTGGCCCGCGAGGGCCGCGCCTGGCGGCGGGCGTGACCGGGCACCGCCGCACGGCGGGCGTGACCGGACGCCGCCGCACGGCGGGCGTGACCGGACGCCGCCGCACGGCGGGCGTGCAGAGTCGAAGCGAACAGAGCGGGAGGCCCCAGTGATCGGCCTGTGGGACACCACCGGCAACGAGGTGGTCAAGGCGCTCGCCGCCGAACGGCGCAGCGCGGGCGGGGTGGCCAGCGGAATGGCCCTCACCCTGATCGTGGTGGTGGACGAGAAGCGGGTCCGGGAGGCGGAGGCGGCGGCCACCATCGCCGCCGCGGCCCACCCGTGCCGGCTGCTGGTCGTCGTCCGCTCGGACGTCGAACGGGAACGCAACCGGCTGGACGCGGAGATCGTCGTCGGCGGCCGGCTCGGCCCCTGCGAGGCCGTCGTGACCAGGATGTACGGCCGGTTGGCCCTGCACGCCGAGTCGGTGGTGATGCCGCTGCTGGTGCCGGACGTCCCGGTGGTCACCTGGTGGCACGGCGAGCCACCGGACGAGATCGCCACCGACTTCCTCGGCGTCGTCGCCGACCGGCGGATCACCGACTCCGCGCAGGCCGCCGACCCGATCGAGGCGCTGCGGCAGCGGGCCCGGGACTACGCCCCGGGCGACACGGACCTGGCCTGGACCCGGATCACCCCGTGGCGCACCCTGGTCGCCGGGGCGTTCGACACCACCGAGGCCCGGGTCACCGAGGCGACGGTGGTCGCGCCGCGTACCGACCCGACGGCGGCGCTGATGCGCGGCTGGCTGGCCGCCCGGCTCGGCATCGACCCGCGCTGGGAGCACACCGACGCGTACCCCCGGATGCGGGAGGTGCAGCTGCGCTGCGCCAACGGCGACGAGCTGACCCTCACCCGCGACGACAGCGTGGCGACGTTCCGGCGTACCGGCCAGGACGACCGGATGCTGCCGCTGGTACGTCGCCCGCTCGGTGACGAGCTGGCCGAGGAACTGCGCCGGCTCGACGCCGACCAGGTGTACGCCGAGGCGCTGGGCGCCGCGGCCGGCCTGACCGGCCTGGAGCAGCGCCCCGCCCAGCGGGTGCACGTGTGGAAGGATCCGGCCACGGCACGACGCGCCGAGGCCGGGGTGACCGCGCACACGGGCACCAGCGCGAACCACTGACCGCCGCCGTGCCGGTGACGGGCCGTCGCCGGCACGGACCGGGGCGGTGTGGCCCGCGACGGAACGGGTCGACCGGCCCTCCCGGGCACGACGACAGGGACCGCGTGGACGCGGCCCGGAAACGAAGGCACACATGAGTGAGGCGAGTGTCGCCGTCCACGCCGACGCCGACCTGCTGGCGCAGGCGGTGGCGGCCCGGCTGGTGGTGAAGCTGCTCGACGCGCAGGCGGAGCGGGGGCAGGCCGCCGTGGTGCTGACCGGCGGGCGGATCGCCGCGGCCGTGTACCGGGCGGTGTCGGCGCTGCCGGCCCGGGAGGCGGTCGACTGGGCCCGGGTGGATGTCTGGTGGGGTGACGAGCGCTTCCTGCCCGCCGGCGACCCGGAGCGCAACGAGACACAGGCCCGGGCGGCGCTGCTGGACGCGGTGCCGCTGGACCCGGCCCGGGTGCACCCGATGCCGGCCGCCGACGGCCCGGCCGGGGCGGACCCGGAAGCGGCGGCGGCGGCGTACGCGGAGGAACTGGCCCGCGCTGCCCGTCCCGGCCACGCCGCGCTGCCCCACTTCGACGTGCTCATGCTGGGCGTCGGCGAGGACGGGCATGTGGCCTCGATCTTCCCCGAGCACCCGGTGCACCACGACACCCGGCCGGTCAGCGCGGTGCGGGGCAGCCCGAAACCGCCGCCCCTGCGGACCACCCTCACCCTGCCGACGATCAACACCGCCGAGGAGGTCTGGTTGGTGGCCAGCGGCGGGGACAAGGCCCGGGCGGTAGGCATGGCGCTGGCCGGGGCCGGGCCCCGGCAGCTGCCGGTCGCGGGTGTGCGGGGAGTCACGCGTACCCTCTGGTTGCTGGACCGCGCGGCGGCGGCCGACGTGCCACCGCGCTCACGCAGCCTGCGCTGACTCGACACGCCGGAGCCCCGACCAGTGGTCGGGGCTCCGGCGTGTCGCTGCCCGGGTGTCACCGGGGCCGGGGCTCCGGTGTCTCAGCTACGGCCGCGGCGTCGACGCAGGGCGGCGAGGGCCTCGGCCAGGATCGCCTCTCCCTCGGCGTCGCTGCGTCGCTCCTTCACGTACGCCAGGTGGGTCTTGTAGGGCTCCGGACGGACCCGGCCCGGCGGGTTCTCCGCGTCCCGGCCTGCGGGCAGACCGCAGCGCGGGCAGTCCCAGACCGCCGGGGTCTCGACGTCCACCGCCATCCTGATCTCGGTGGCGTGCCCGTTGCGGCACCAGTAGGTCACCGGTCGACGGGGCGCCAGCTCGTAGCGCTCGGCGGGGCGCTCGGGGGCCGATCCGACCCGCGCGCCCCGGATGATGTTGACACTGGGCACAGCAATTCGCTCCTGTCGTCGGAGGGGACCACCGCCCGGAGGATGGCGGCGGCGACGCGGTGCACAACACAACTGCGCGCGGTCCGTAACGGACCGCGCGCAGATTGTACGCCGAGACTCCGACGGGATCAGGCCCCGTTGTTGAGCGCGAGCTTGAGCCAGAGGCCCAGCCCGATGATGCAGGCGAACCAGACGATGCTCACCAGGACGGTGTAGCGGTCCAGGTTCTTCTCGGCCACCGACGAGCCGGCCAGGCTGGAGCTGACACCGCCGCCGAACATGCTGGACAGGCCGCCGCCCTTACCGCGGTGCAGCAGGATCAGCATGGTGAGCAGAACGCTCGTGATGACCAGCAACACGATCAACGTGTATGCGAACCAGATCGGCATGGCTGGGGTCAGTCCTCTCGTTACGATCCTCGCCCGGACAGGTCGGGCACGGCGGCACCGGCCGGTGGACGGGCGGAGTCAAGGATAGCGAGCGATCAGCGCCCGGTGTGCTCCGGGAACCGGCAGATCTTCGCGAACTCCTCGGCGTCCAGGCTGGCACCACCGACCAGGGCCCCGTCCACGTCCGGTTGGGCCATGATCGCGGCCACGTTCGAGGACTTCACCGACCCCCCGTACAGGACCCGGACCTGGTCCGCGGTGGCCTGGCCGTAGGTCTCGACCAGGCGCTTGCGGACCTCGCCGCACACCTCCTGGGCGTCCTCCGGGGTCGCCGTCTTGCCCGTGCCGATCGCCCAGACCGGCTCGTACGCCACCACGACCTTGGTGACCTGCTCCGGCGTGAGCCCCTTCAGGGCGGCGTCGAGCTGGTCGCAGCAGTGCGGCACGTGCCGCAGTTGCTCCCGGATCTCCAGCCCCTCACCGATGCACAGGATCGGGGTGAGCCCGTTCGCCAGCGCGGCGGCCACCTTGGCGTTGACCAGGGCGTCGTCCTCGTGGTGGTACTGCCGCCGCTCGGAGTGGCCGACCGCCACGTAGGTGCAGCCCAGCTTCGCCAGCATCGGGCCCGAGATGTCCCCGGTGTAGGCGCCCGACTGGTACGGCGACAGGTCCTGCGCGCCGTACCCGATCAGCAGCTTGTCGCCGTCCACCGCGGTCTGCACGGTGCGCAGGTCGGTGAAGGGCGGCAGGACGACGCACTCGACGTCGGTGAGCTGCTTCTCGGTGAGGCTCGCGGCCAGCTTCTGCACCAGCAGGTTGGCTTCGAGGTGGTTGAGGTTCATCTTCCAGTTGCCGGCCATCAGTGGCCGGCGGCTGACGCTCGCCATCAGTTCTCCAGGGCCGCGATGCCGGGGAGGGTCTTGCCCTCCAGGTACTCCAGGGAGGCGCCGCCGCCGGTGGAGATGTGCCCGAAGGCGGACTCGTCCAGCCCCAGGGCACGGACCGCCGCCGCCGAGTCACCGCCGCCGACCACGCTGAACGCCTCCGCCTTGGTGATCGCCTCGGCGACACCCCGGGTGCCGGCCGCGAACGCGGCCATCTCGAACACGCCCATCGGCCCGTTCCAGAAGATGGTCTTGGCCTGGGAGAGCGCGGCGGCGAAACCGGCCACCGTCCGCGGCCCGATGTCCAGCCCGAGCCGGTGGCTCGGGATGCCGTCGGCGGGCACCGTGTCGTGCGCGGCGTCCGGGGCGAAGGCGTCCGCGGCCACCACGTCGACCGGGAGCATGATCTTGCCCGGGGCGCGCTCCAGGAGGTTGCGGCAGGTCTCCACCATCTCCTTCTCCAGCAGCGAGGTGCCCACCTCGTGGCCCTGGGCCTTGAGGAAGGTGAAGCACATCCCGCCGCCGATCAGCAGCCGGTCGACCTTCGGCAGCAGCGCCTCGATCACCGCCAGCTTGTCGGAGACCTTCGACCCGCCGAGCACCACCACGTACGGGCGCTCCGGCTCGCCGGCCAGCCTGGAGAGCACCTCCACCTCGCGCAGGACGAGGCGGCCGGCCACGTGCGGCAGCCGGGCCGGCACGTCGAAGACGCTGGCGTGCGCGCGGTGCACGGCGCCGAAGGCGTCGTCGACGTACGCCTCGCCGAAGGCGGCGAGTTGGTCGGCGAACGCCCCCCGCTCGGCGGCGTCCTTGCTGGTCTCGCCGGCGTTGAAGCGCAGGTTCTCCAGCAGTGCGACCTGGCCGTCGGCCAGGCCCGCCACGGTGGCGCGGGCCGAGTCGCCGACGGTGTCGGCGGCGAAGTGCACCGGCGCGCCGAGCAGCTCACCGAGCCGGCCGGCGACCGGGCGGAGGCTGAACTGCGGGTCCGGGGCGCCCTTCGGGCGGCCGAGGTGCGAGCAGACGACCACCTTCGCGCCGGCCTGCACCAGCGCGCCCAGGGTCGGCAGGACGGCCCGGATCCGGCCGTCGTCGGTGATCTCACCGGTCTGCTTGTCGAGTGGGACGTTCAGGTCGGCGCGCACCAGCACGCGCCGACCCGACACCCCCTCGGCGAGCAGGTCGTCGAGGTCGCGGATGGTCACAGAGCTAACCCTCCGTTCGTGACCGCGGGGCTCGCAAGCTCACTCCTCGCACTCACAGGGACTGACCCACCAGCTTGACGAGGTCGACCAGACGGTTCGAGTAGCCCCACTCGTTGTCGTACCAGCCGACGACCTTGACCTGGTTGCCGATCACCTTGGTCAGCGGCGCGTCGAAGATGCAGGACGCCGGGTCGGTCACGATGTCGGCGGAGACGATCGGGTCCTCGTTGTAGACCAAGATGCCCTTGAGCGGGCCGTCGGCGGCGGCCTTGATCGCGGCGTTGACCTCGTCCACCGTGGTCTCGCGGTTGAGGTTCACGGTCAGGTCGGTGGTCGAGCCGGTCGGGATCGGCACCCGCAGGGCGTAGCCGTCCAGCTTGCCCTTCAGCTCCGGCAGCACCAGGCCGATCGCCTTGGCGGCGCCGGTCGAGGTCGGCACGATGTTCAGCGCGGCCGCCCGGGCCCGACGCAGGTCCTTGTGCGGCGCGTCCTGGAGGTTCTGGTCCTGGGTGTACGCGTGGATGGTGGTCATCAGGCCGTGCTGGATGCCGAACGTGTCGTGCAGCACCTTGGCCATCGGGGCGAGGCAGTTGGTGGTGCAGGAGGCGTTCGAGATGATGGTGTGCTTGGCCGGGTCGTACTGGTCGTGGTTGACGCCCATCACGACCGTGACGTCCTCGTTCTTCGCCGGGGCGGAGATGATGACCTTCTTGGCCCCGCCGTCGACGTGCGCCTTCGCCTTCGTGCCGTCGGTGAAGAAACCGGTGGACTCGATCACGACGTCGACGCCGACCTCGCCCCACGGCAGCTTCGCCGGGTCCTTCTCGGCGTACGCCTTGATGGTCTTGCCGCCGACGGTGATCTCGTCCGCGGTGGCCTTCACCTCGTGCGGGAGGCGGCCCAGGATGCTGTCGTACTTGAGCAGGTGGGCGAGCGTCGCGTTGTCGGTCAGGTCGTTCACCGCCACGACCTCGATGTCGGCGCCGGACGCCAGCACGGCCCGGAAGAAGTTACGGCCGATGCGGCCGAAGCCGTTGATGCCAACCCGGATGGTCACAGGTCCCATCTCCTCGCGTGTTGTCCGCCGGCGTCAGACCCCGGCCGGCGGAGGTGTGTTCGCCGACCGTTGGAGCCGGCCGTTGACGTGTCATCTCGGCCACCCCGCCGCGGTCGTGTGAGGACCCTGACCGCCGGAGGCGGTGAGCACGGCGAGGAGTGCCTGTGCCGGCCCCCTTGCCGTACGCAGCGACCCTATCCGAGCGTGCGCCGCCGCGCTGCGGCGGGTGGTGATCCCGCTCGCAGCATGCCGACCACCGCCCTATCAGACCACGAGCATGTCCGGCGTGACGGCCGCTTCGGTATCCGGGATGCCCAGGTCGCGGGCCCGCTTGTCGGCCAGCGCCAGCAGCCGGCGGATCCGACCGGCGATGGCGTCCTTGGTCAGCGGCGGGTCCGCCAGCGCGCCCAGTTCCTCCAGGGAGGCCTGCCGGTGCTCCAGGCGCAGCCGCCCGGCCGAGGTCAGGTGGTGGGGGGCGTCGTCGGCGAGGATCTCCAGCGCCCGGGTCACCCGGGCGGCGGCGGCCACCGCCGCCCGCGCCGAGCGGCGCAGGTTGGCGTCGTCGAAGTTGGCCAACCGGTTGGCGGTGGCCCGCACCTCGCGGCGGACCCGCCGCTCCTCCCAGGCCAGCACGCTGGAGTGCGCGCCGACCCGGGTGAGCAGCGCGGCGATGGCGTCACCGTCCTTGACCACCACCCGGTCGACCCCACGCACCTCGCGGTTCTTGGCGGTGATGCCGATCCGCCGGGCCGCGCCGACCAGGGCCAGCGCCGACTCCGGCCCGGGGCAGGTGATCTCCAGCGCGCTGGACCGGCCGGGCTCGGTGAGCGAGCCGTGCGCCATGAACGCGCCTCGCCAGGCGGACACCGCGCAGCAGACGTTGGCCGCCACCACGTGCGGGGGCAGCCCACGCACCGGGCGACCGCGCACGTCGAGCAGACCGGTCTGCCGGGCCAGGGCCTCACCGTCCTTGACCACCCGGACGATGAAGTGGCTGCCCTTACGCAGCCCGCCCGAGGCCAGCACGTGAATCTCGCTGGGGTAGCCGTACACCTCGGCGATCTCCCGACGCAGCCGTCGGGCCACCGCCCCGGTGTCCAGCTCGGCCTCCACCACCACCCGGCCGGAGACGATGTGCAGCCCGCCGGCGAACCGGAGCAGCGCGGCCATCTCCGCCCGCCGGCAGCAGGGCTTGGGCACGTCGACCCGGCTCAGTTCGTCCTTGACCGCAGCCGTCATCGCCATTGTGCGCCCCTCCACGGACCGGTACCGGCGTGTCGCCGGTGATTACGTACGTGCTTAACGATCGGCGCCCAGGACAGGCACCAACGCGGTGCCCAGGGCGGCCGGATCATGACGAGGGGAGCCGTCGATGACGGCGACGGGGGCGAGGACCAGCCGGGCACCCAGCGATTCTGCCGCACGGCCGACCGGTTCGGGATCACCCACCGCCTTCGAATCGGCCAACACGTAGTCGATGGTGAGCTGCGGAAGGTACCAGTGCAGGGCGGCCAGGTGGTCGGCGACGGAGAGCCCGAGGGTCTCCTTCTCGGCGGCCAGGTTGAGCGTGACCAGCCGCCGGGCCGGGCTGGCGACGATCGCGGCGGCCAGCCCCGGCACCAGCAGGTGCGGCAGCACGCTGGTGTACCAGCTGCCCGGCCCGAAGATCAACCAGTCGGCCGCACCGACCGCGGCCACCGCCTCGGCGCACGCGGCCGGCGCGTCCGGGGTGAGCCGCAGCGCCTCCACCCGGCCGCTGGTCACCGCGACCTGGTGCTGGCCGCGCACGGTGGTCACCTCGTCGGGCCGCCCCGGGTCGACGCCACGCACCCGGGCCTCGATGCCGACCGGCTGCGGCGACATCGGCAGCACCCGGCCGACCGCGCCGAGCATCGCGCCGGCGTGTTCCAGCGCCGCCACCGGGTCGCCGAGCTGTTCCATCAGCCCGCAGAGGACCAGGTTGCCCACCGCGTGCCCGGCCAGGCCGTCGCCGCTGTCGCCGGTGAAGCGGTGCTGGAACAGCCCGGCGCTGCGCCGGGTGGCCGGGTGGTCACCGGCCAGCGCGACGAGGGCCTGCCGCAGGTCGCCCGGGGGCAGGCCGCCACGCTCGGCACGCAGCCGGCCGCTGGAGCCGCCGTCGTCGCCGACGGTCACCACGGCGGTGATGTCCAGGTCGAGCTCTCCGGCCGTGTGCCGCAGCGCCCGCAGGGAGGCGGACAGGCCGTGCCCCCCGCCGAAGGCGACCACCTTCGTCGCGGTCATTCCCGCCCCAGGTCCCGGTGCTGCGCGTTGGCGGCCAGATTGGCGCGGCGCAGCCGGCCGGCGAGCTCCTCGGCGATGGCGACACTGCGGTGCTTGCCACCGGTGCAGCCGACCGCCACGGTCAGGTAGCGCTTGCCCTCCCGCTCGAAGCCGGCCGTGGTCGCGCCGACCAGGTCGGCGTACGCGGAGACGAAGGCGTCGGCACCCTCCTGGCCGAGCACGTACGCGCTGACCGGCTCCTCCCGCCCGGTGTGCTCACGCAGTTCCGGCACCCAGTACGGGTTGGGCAGGAAACGGGCGTCGAGGACGAAGTCGGCGTCCGGCGGCAGGCCGTACTTGAAGCCGAAGGAGAGCACGGTCACCCGCAGCCGGCGGGCGTCCTCGCCGCCGAAGAGTTCCTCGATGCGCCGGCGGAGCTGGTTGACGTTGAGCTGGCTGGTGTCGATGATCACGTCGGCCTGGTCGCGGGCCTCCTCCAGCAGCCCGCGCTCGACGGCGATACCGTCGGCCAGCCGCCCCTCCCCCTGCAACGGGTGCGACCGCCGGACGCTCTCGAACCGGCGGATCAGCACCTCGTCGTCGGCGTCGACGAAGACCACCCGGGGTGAGTAGCCGCGCTCCTTCAACTCCCGGATCGCGCCGGCCAGGTCGGTGGAGAAGGCCCGGGACCGCACGTCCAGCACCATCGCGGTCCGCCGGGCCGCGCCGCCGGCCTTGACCGCCAGCTCGGCCATGTCGAGCAGCAGCGCCTGGGGCAGGTTGTCCACCACGTAGTACCCGACGTTCTCCAACGCCCGGGCCACCGTGCTGCGGCCACCGCCGGACAGCCCGGTCACCACCACCAAGGAGGTGTCCGTCTCTGTCATCGCCGTGCCGTTCGGGGCGTACCCGTCGGCCGTCCGCGCCTCGCTCACTTACCACTCCCGAGTCCCTGACGCCGGTCCGGTCCGCCCGGCCGCGCATGGTCGATCAGCGACTCTATCCCGCCGGGCCGGTCGGTCCGCCCGCCCACACCGACGCCCCTCGGATCGCGGGTCCGCCCGTCCGGTGTCGAGCCACGGCCCGGCGGGCAGAACGCCGCGCCGCGCCGGTCGCAATCCCGACAGATCGACTCGTTGCTCACGATCTGCAACCGGGACCATTCTTTGCGTGGTCGCCGCAGGTGACGGCCCGCACAACCGGAGGGCGCCATGCACGATCTGGCCGAGAAGAACAAATACGTCGGCTTCCTGTTCATGAAGATCAGTCCGGAGTACTTCGCCCTCGGCGAGGAGGGCATCCGTGAGGTCTCCCACGAGCACGCCCGCGACCTGGCCCGCTTCGCCAAGCAGCTCACCCATGTGGTCTGCACCGGCGTGAACGGCAGGTACGACCAGGTCACCATGGTGGAGGCGGACACCCTGGAGGAGATCAACGCGGCAGCCACGGCGTTCCGGATGGGTGGCAAGGCCCGCTACATCGAGATCGTCGACATCGTGGTGGGGATGAAGGCGCCGCCGCGAGCGCTGGCCAACCGACCGGCTGGGGCCTGATCAGCCCTTCGGGACGCGACCGGGCCGCACCCGGTCGCGTCCCTCCGTCGGCGACGGCGGTGTGGATCGTGGCCGCCGTCAGCGGCGCTGCTGTAACGCCTTGACCCGGTCGCGGCCGAGCACGCCGAGGTAGTCCCACGGCTCGTCGAGGCAGGAGTCGACCTCGGCCGCCTCGATGATCTCGGCCAGCCGGGCGGCCAGCTCGTCCGGGTCCGGCTGCACCTGCTCGCAGAGCTGGACGTGGACCGCCCGCAGCGCGCCGCCGATCTCGGCCGGCTCCTCCTCGTACGTCTCCCAGGCGTCGTACAGGTGACCGGAGATGCCGTCCCAGGCGCGGGCGGCCCGCTCGACCAGCAGCAGCGTCTCCTCGGTCGGCGGCCGTTGGGCAAGCACCTCGATCTCCTCGACGATCGCCCGCCCGGCCTTCTCCACGTCGTGCAGATCCCAGCGGTCGCCGCTGGTCGCCTCGTGGGCCAGGCTGTGGATCGTGCGAAGGATGTCGCCCAACTCGGCGGCGGTGGGGGGAGCGAGCTGGCCGGCGCGCGCCCGCAACGCGGTCTCCAGCACGCGATCCGTGGCCGCCCACTCGGCGACCAGCAACGTCAGTCGCCGGGTGGGGAGGCTCCGCGCGAGTTCGGCCAGTTGAGCCACCCTGGGGTCGATCGCCAGGCATGACGGTGGGGTGGCCGCCGAGGACCAGGCGAAGCCGTCCGCCAGGGCGGCGAGGGTGAGGGCCACCGCGTGCGCGCACAGCTCCCCGCCGGCTGGGCAGCCGCACTCGGCGTGGAAGCCGTCCGCCGTGATCCCCACCCAGACCTCGTACGGCGACTGCCCGGCCTCCCGGATCACGCAGGACGCTCCCCCGCCCGCCGGCATGATCGCCTCCGGCCGACCGGCTTCCCGTAGTTTGTCCGCCGCCGCACAGGCCCCGGCTCCAGCCGCGTCCCGGAGGGCGTCGATATCGATGCTTACCGCCATCCGGTCATCTAACCGGGCGTCGGTGATGCCGCCGGCATCAGGGCGGTGGCAGCCTCGCCGAGGCGTCAGCCGCGCTGGCCGCGCCGCAGACCGGTGACGAACGTCGACCAGGCACCCCGGCCGAAGAGGAGCGCCGGCCCGTCCGGATCCTTGGAGTCCCGCACCGCCAGCGCGTCAGGCAGCTCGGCCACCTCGACGCAGGAGCCTCCGGTGTCACCGCTGCGGGTGCTCTTCCACCACCGGGCGTTCGCGACATCGGTAGCCCGCTGAACGTGGATCACGAGATCTCCTTGACCAAGCCGGCGATCATGGTGGCCGACACCTTGGTGTCGCACGCCTCCGCACGTAGGTAGTCGAACTTCAGCGTACAGTCCCGCACCTCGTTGGGCTTCTCCAGATAGATCCCCCCGGCCTGGTTCTCGACGAAGATCACCGACTGGTCGGCCACCCCCGGGAAGTCGATGATGGTGAAGGGTCCGAGCACACAGGCACCGGCCGAGAAGGGCAGCACCTGTAGCGACACGTTGGGCAGATCGGCGATCTCCAGCAGCCGACGGAGTTGATCGCGGAGCACTTCGGGTCCGCCGATGGCGCGACGCAGGACGGCTTCGTCCAGCACGGCGCGGATCCGGAGGCCCTGCTCGGTCACGAGATGCTGGCGGTCCATCCGCAGCCGCACCCGGCGATCGATTTCGTCCGGTGCCAGCGGGTTCACCGCTGCCCGGTAGACCGCTCGGGCGTACGCCTCCGTTTGAAAGAGACCGTGCACGAACTGGGACTCATAGACGGCAAGGCCGGCCGCCTCGGACTCCAAGCCGACGTAAACCTCGAACCAGTCCGGCACGGCATCGCCGTACCCACGCCACCAGCCGCGCTGCCGCGACTCGCGCGCAAGGGTGACCATGGCCGCCTGCTCGTCGGGCGGCACCTGGTACACCTCCAGCAGCGTCTTCAAGTCGGGTGCCCTGATGCCGCTCTGGCCGGTCTCGATCCGCGACAGCCGCGAGTGCGAGCTGTCGATGTGGCGCGCCGCCTGTTCCAGAGTCAGTCCAGCGGCTTCCCGGTAGCGACGCAACTCTGAAGCAAGCCGGCGACGGCGGACAGTCGGACTGAATCGGCCGACGCCTGGAACCACGTGGAACCGGTCTTCTGCGGCCGGATCGGCCCCGACAACGAGGTGTGCATGGACATCACCGGGCACCCCGGCTTCCACAGCGCGGCCGGCATCGGCGGGCTCTGCTGGGGCGACGGGGACGGCGAGGCGGGCAGCTGACAGTCCGCCGCGCTCGCGGTCGATGTCGGGCGCTGTCGGCCACCGCTCGTACAATCCCACGATGTCCTCCCCCACCGACCTGGACACCGCCGACGCCCTCGGGGTGCTCCGCCGGGTCTTCGGCTACGACGCCTTCCGCGGCTTCCAGCAGGAGGTCATCGACCACGTGGTGGCCGGCGGCGACGCCCTGGTGCTCATGCCCACCGGTGGCGGCAAGTCGCTCTGCTACCAGATCCCGGCCCTGGTCCGCGACGGTGTGGCGGTGGTGGTCTCGCCGCTGATCGCGCTCATGCAGGATCAGGTCGACGCGCTGACCGCGGTCGGCGTCCGGGCCGGCTTCCTCAACTCCACCCAGGATCTCGACGCCCGCCGCCAGGTCGAGCGGGCGTTCGTCGCCGGTGAGCTGGATCTGCTCTACCTGGCCCCGGAGGCGTTGGGCACGCGCGCCGTGCCCCAGCTGCTCGACCGGGGCCGGATCAGCCTGTTCGCGATCGACGAGGCGCACTGCGTGTCGCAGTGGGGGCACGACTTCCGCCCCGACTACCTGGCCCTGTCGATGCTGCACGAGCGCTGGCCGGCGGTACCCCGGATCGCGCTGACCGCCACCGCGACCAGCGCCACCCGGGCCGAGATCGCCACCCGGCTCCAGCTCACCGGGGCACGGCACTTCGTGGCCAGCTTCGACCGGCCCAACATCCAGTACCGGATCGTGCCCAAGCGGGAGCCCCGCCGGCAACTTCTCGGCCTGCTGCGTGACGAGCACCCGGGTGACGCCGGCATCGTCTACTGCCTGTCCCGGGCCTCGGTGGACAAGACCGCCGAGTTCCTGGTCGCCAACGGCATCGCCGCGCTGCCGTACCACGCCGGGCTGGACTCGGCCACCCGCGCCGCGAACCAGCAGCGCTTCCTGCGCGAGGACGGCTTGGTCATGGTCGCCACGATCGCGTTCGGGATGGGCATCGACAAGCCGGACGTCCGGTTCGTCGCCCACCTCGACCTGCCCAAGTCGGTGGAGGGCTACTACCAGGAGACCGGCCGCGCCGGCCGGGACGGGCTGCCGTCCACGGCCTGGCTCGCGTACGGGCTCCAGGACGTGGTGCAGCAGCGCAAGATGATCGAGACGTCCGACGGGGACCTGGCCCACCGGCGCAACCTCGCCGCCCACCTGGACGCGATGCTGGCGCTCTGCGAGACGGTTCGGTGCCGCCGGGTGCAGTTGCTGGAGTACTTCGGCGAGACCGGCACGACCACCTGCGGCAACTGCGACACCTGCCTGGAGCCGCCGGAGACCTGGGACGGCACGGTCCCCGCGCAGAAGCTGCTCTCCACCGTCTACCGCCTCGACCGGGAGCGCAACCAGCGTTTCGGTGCCGGCCACTGCGTGGACATCCTGCTCGGCAGGCAGACCGACAAGATCACCCAGTACGGCCACGACTCTCTGAGCACCTTCGGCATCGGTGCCGAGCTACGCGAGGCGGAGTGGCGCGGCGTGGTCCGGCAACTGCTCGCCGAAGGGCTGCTCGCGGTCGAGGGCGACTACGGCACGCTGGCGCTCACCGACGCCAGCGCGGAGGTGCTGGGCCGTCGCCGCGCCGTCACCATGCGCCGCGAGCCGGAGCGGCCGGCGTCGTCACGGTCGGCGAAGCCGCGCGGCGCGGCCACCGTGGTCGCCGACCTGACCCCGCAGGCCACCGGTGTGTTCGAACGGCTGCGCGCCTGGCGGGCGGCGAGCGCGAAGGAACAGGGCGTCCCCGCGTACGTGATCTTCCACGACGCGACGCTGCGGCAGATCGCCACCGACGCGCCAGGCTCGTTGGCCGAGCTGTCCCGGGTCAACGGGGTCGGCGAGAACAAGCTCGCCAGGTACGGCGACCAGATCCTGGCCGTCCTCGCCGAACCCGTTGACCCGGGAC
>NZ_SMKD01000035.1 GCF_004348595.1 Micromonospora sp. KC723 | reverse complement strand
GGTACGGGCACTCTGCCGCAACCGTAGCTTCCTGCTGCTCGCCCTGGCCTACAGCGGCTACCTGGTCTCCTACAACCAGCTCTACCTGGCATTGCCCGAGGAGATCGTCCGCGCCACCGGCTCGGCCACCGCACTGGCCTGGATGTTCACCCTCTCCTCGCTGCTGGTGATCACAGCCCAGCTACCGGTCACCGGGTGGGTCACCCGTAACCTCTCCATGCGTACCAGCCTCGTGGCCGGGCTGGCGACCATCAGCGCCGGGTTCGCCGTGGTCGCCGCCGCCCGCCCCTTCGAGCTATCCGGGCCGGCCGGCCTGCTGCCCGCCACCGGGCTGGTCGTCCTGCTCACCATGGGTCAGATGCTCGTCGTACCGGCAGCCCGGGCCCTCCTGCCGGACCTCGCCGGAGCCGGGCACCTCGGCCTCTACACCGGCGCGCTGTCCACCATCTCCGGCACGCTGGTGCTGGCCGGCAGCGCCCTCACCGGCCTGCTTCTGGACAGCGCGGACGACCAGCTCGGCGGGACACTGCCCTGGCTGGCCCTCACCGCGATCCCCGTGACCGCCGCGCTCGCCGCCGGGCGGCTGCGCCCCTGACCCTCGCGCGGCTGCTCCGCGCGTGAGTCGTCACCCCACCGTCCGCTGGCGCGGGCGGGCGCGGGGCCGCCGTCCCCGACCGGCGCGGGCGCGTTCGGCCCGCAGCGCGATCTCCAGCTCGAGGCGCTGGCGCGGGTCGCGGATCCGGTCGCCGAACAGGTCGGTCAGTTGGCGCAGGCGGTGGCGCACGGTCTGCGGGTGGACGTGCAGATGGGCGGCGACCTCGTTGGCGTTCATGTTGAACGTCAGCCAGGCGAGCAGGGTGTCGGCCAGCAGGGCCCGCCTGTCGTCCCGCAGCCGGGCGAGAGGCGCGAGCTGCCGTTCGTTGAGCGCGTCGATCAGCGCCCGGTCCTGGAAGACCGCGAGCGCGGCCAGGTGGTCGCCGCACCAGATGAGGGGCTGCCGGGGAACGAAGCCGTTCGCGGCGAGATCGAGCGCCAGACGCGCCCAGCGCAGCGACGCGCCAGCCTCCGTCGGGGGCACCGCCAGCCCCACCGCCGCGTGGTGAGCGGCCAGGCCGTTGACGAGCACCCGCATCTGCGCGTGGCCCTCGGGATCCGGCACGATCAGGCAGGGCTGCTCGCGGTCGTACCCGGTCAGGATCTCCGGCACCAGCGTCGGCGCACGGGTCAGCGGTCCGGGCGCGGCGATGGCGACGGCCGCCAGGCGGCGCGGTAGCCGCCAGCGGGCCGTGGCGGCCGCGGCGGCCAGCGCCGGAACCGACGGCGGCGGATCGGCCAGGAGCACCTCGACGAGACGGCGGCGGCGCCGGTCGAGTTCGCCGGCCTCGGCCTCCCGCGCCCGCGCGTACCCCTCGGCCGACGCCTGGGCGATGTCGTCGATGTTGTCGAAGATCCGTTCGGCGAGCCACGCGACGGCGTCCGGTGACAGGGCGTGTCGCGCGGCGAACGCGCGCAGCCGCCGGTTGGCCACGCGGGCACAGGTCCGGGTGGCCGCGTGCAGACCGTCCAGGCTTCGTCCCGCGCGCATCTCGTTGGCGCCCACCGTGCGGTAGACCTCGCGCCAGTCGATGGCCTCGCCGCCGGCGACGTCCTGCGGGCCGGTCGTCGCCGACGGGCGGGCGTGCTGGTCGAGGAGGTCCACGTACCGGCGCAGCGCGAGCTCCACCCCGCCGCGCAGCGCGCGGGCGTGCGACCCGTCGCCGGTCGGGGCGTACTCCGGGACGTGGCGCTCGATCTCGTGCACCAGCTCGGTGGCGGAGCGGAGAACGTCGGCGCGCAGCAGGTCCACGGTCGCCGCCGGGATCTGCGGGGCCGGCCGCCGCACTGCCGCCGGGTCGTACGTTGCCATGTCGCGCTCCCGCCCGTAGTCGGCGACGCCACCGGGACACTCTGTCTTCCGACACGGCCCCGACCGCCGCGCGGTTCAGGGACACTCACCGCAGTGACATTCTCCTTCGTTGATATCAGCACTCGGCTGAGTGTCGCCCGGACTGAACGCTTGGTTAGCTTCGGGTCTCCATCAGTCCCCCAGTGGAGGTGACCTCAGATGCGCTTGCCCATCCCCCGTGTCCGGCGGCGTACCGGCGTCCTGCTCGCCGCCACGATGCTGATCACCGGCGGCGCGGTGTTCGCCACCAGTCCCGCGGCGTCCGCGCGGTGTGCCGACGTCGACGTCGTGGTCGCGCGCGGCACCGGCGAACCGGGCCCGCTGGGCATCATCGTGGGCGACCCGGTGTTCGCCGCGCTCCAGCGGCGGCTGACCGGCGTCACGGTGACCAGCCACGCCGTCGACTACCCCGCCAACACCAGCCCCACCTCGCCGACCGAGGGCAACCGGGCTCTGGTCAACCATGTGACCGGCCAGGCGCAGTCCTGTCCCGACCAGCGCTTCGTTCTCGTCGGCTACTCCCAGGGCGCCAACGTCGTGGGCAACTCGCTCGGTACCAGCTCGGCCGGCGCGGCTGTCGGTGGTCCGGTGGTCGCCACCATCCCCACGGCCGTCCAGCCCCGGGTGGCGGCGGTGCTGGTGTTCGGCTACCCGCTGCGGAAGCTGGGCCGCGGCATCGAGGGCACGTTCGCGGCGCGGACGCTGGACATCTGCGCCGACCGTGACGTGGTGTGCGACCGGTGGGGCACGAGCGTCCTCGCGCACCTGGGTTACGGCGACGACGCGGGTCGGGCGGCCACCTTCGCCGCCGCCCGGATCTAGCGCGACGCGTACGGTTCGATCGGGTCACGCGCCGGTCTCGCCGACGTCCACGGACGCCGGCGAGACCGGCCAGCCCGCACGGAGGCGGGGCTCGCCGGGCCGGTCGTCCCCGGGTCGCCGGCTACGCCGACGCGGCAGCCGACCAGTCCGCCGCCGCCACCTCGGCGCGCGTCGGTGGGTCCGCGCCCCGGCGGCCGCAGGTCAGTGCGGCGATCCGGGCGGCGTGCGCCAGTACCGGTCCCAGCACGTGGGCGTCGGCGACGCCGAGCGCCGCGCGGTGGCCGACACCGAGCAGGCCCCGGTCCCGCAGACCGGTGAGCAGGCCGGCCATGAACGCGTCCCCCGCGCCGACGGTGTCGACCACCTCGACCGCGAGGCCGTCCACCCGCGCCTCGTCGGCGTGCGACCGGGCCCACGCCCCCTGGTCGCCCAGGGTGACCGCGACCAGGCGGGCGCCGAGATCCGTCCACCGGCGGGCCACCTGCTGGTACGGGTCTCCCGGGTACAGCCAGCCGAGATCCTCGACGCTGACCTTGACGATGTCGCTCTGCCCGACGAGCGTCTCGATCCGGCCTGCGGCCAACCGGCGGTCGCCCATCAGGGCGGGCCGGCAGTTCGGGTCGTAACTGACCATCGTCGTCGGGCGGGCGGCGCGCACCAGCGCCAGCACGTCGTCCGCGCCCGGGGCGAGGACGCTGGCCAGGGAGCCGGTGTGCAGGCATTCCGGCGCTGCCGTCGGCACCGCCTCCGAGGCCGGGAAGGTCCGCCAGGTGACGTCGAACGCGTACCGCGGTTGCCCGTCGTCGAACGTCGTCCGGGCCACGCTGGTGGGCGCCCCGTCGAGCAGCGAGCCCGGCGCGATCCGTACCCCGTTGTCGCGCAGGTGCGCCCGCAGCAACTGGCCGTGCGGGTCGTCGCCGAGTTGGGTGAGCAATCCGGTCGGCAGGCCGAGCCGGGCCAGCGCCACCGCGACGTTCGCCGGGCTGCCGCCCGGGTGGGCGACGGGCCGACCCGGGCCGTCCTCGATCAGGTCGACCAGGGCCTCACCGACCACGATGATCACGAAGGGTGCCCTTCGGGGCGCGGGGGCGTCGGGCGCCCGTCGCCCGCCGGATCCTGCTCGGCCGGCCCCGGTGTCGCCGTGGCGGCCGGGCCGCCGACGGACCCCGGTGTCTCGGCCAGCGTGGTCGCGCCGGTCATGATGGCGACCGCCTCGTTCATGGTGTGGGAATCCGGGGTGATGACGCCCGCGCTGCGGCCCAGCCGCTGGATGTGGATGCGGTCGGCGACCTCGAAGACGTGCGGCATGTTGTGGCTGATGAGGATGACCGGCAGGCCCCGCGAACGGACCTCCTTGATCATCCGGAGGACCTGGTTGGACTCCCTCACGCCGAGGGCCGCCGTCGGCTCGTCCAGGACGATGACCTTGCTGCCGAAGGCGGCGGCGCGGGCCACCGCGACCGCCTGGCGTTGACCACCGGAGAGTGTCTCGACGGCCTGGGACATGTTCTGCAGGGTGCCGATGCCGAGACTGGTCAGGGCCTCGGCGGCGGAACGGCGCATGCCCTTGTGGTCCAGCATCCGGAAGACCGAGCCCAGCACCCCGGGCCGGCGGCGTTCGCGGCCGAGGAAGAGGTTGCCGGCGATGTCCAGCGCCGGCGCGACGGCCAGGCTCTGGTAGACGGTCTCGATGCCGACGTCGCGGGCGTCCTGGGGCCGCTTGAACTGCACCGGGCGGCCGTCGAGGAGGAGTTGCCCGGAGTCGGGGACCAGCGCCCCGGTGAGGCACTTGATCAGGGTGGACTTGCCGGCGCCGTTGTCGCCGATGATGGCGAGGACCTCGCCCGGGTACAGGTCGAGATCGACGCCGTCGAGCCCGACCACCTTGCCGAAGCTCTTGACCAGGCCGCGGGCGGACAGCACCGGGGTGCGGTCGTTGCGGCCCGGCGTCGACGAGTCCGTGGACTGCGCTGTCGTGATGGTCACGGCTTCACCTTCCTGATCCACTGGTCCATGGCCACGGCGAGGATGACCAGGAGCCCGATCGCCAGCACCCGGTACTGGTCGTCGACGCCCGCCAACGACAGCCCGCTGCGGAAGAAGCCGACGATGAGCGCGCCGAGGGCGGTGCCGAGGACCGCGCCGCGACCGCCGAACAGGCTCGTGCCGCCGATGACGACGGCGGTGATGCTCTCCAGGTTGGCGTCGGTGATGGCGTTGGGGCTGGCGGCGCCGGCCCGCCCGATGATGATCCACGCGGTGATGCCGTAGATCAGCCCCGCCACGGTGTAGACGCTGAGCAGCACCCGGTTGACCCGGATCCCGGCGAGGCGGGACGCCTCCGGGTCGTCGCCGACGGCGTACACGTGCCGCCCCCAGGCGGTCTTGGCCAGTGCGAATCCGACGACGAGGTAGAGGATCACCACGAGGACGACACCCCGGGTGATGCGGAACTGACCGACCGGGAAGGACTCACCGGTCCAGCTCAGCAGGGCCGGCAGGTCGGTGCCCTGCACGCTGCGCCCGGCCGAGTAGAGCAACCCGAGGGCGGTGAACACGCTCAGGGTGCCGAGCGTGACGATGAACGGCGGCAGTTTGAGCCTCGTCACGAGCAGCCCGTTGAGCGCGCCGGCGGCCGTGCCGACGGCGATGCCCAACGCGACCGCGAGAAGGCCCGGCACGCCCTGCTGCTGGGCGGTCTGGGCGGACACCATCATCGCCAGGATGGCCACCGCGCCGACCGACAGGTCGATGCCGGCGGTGAGGATGATCAGCGTTTGCCCGATCGCGAGCGCGCCCACGACCGCGACCTGCTGCAGGACGAGCGAGAGGGAGTTGGGCGAGGCGAAGCGGGGGTTGACTGTCGAGAAGACGGCGAAGGCCAGGAGGAGGACGAGGAACGGGCTGATCGCGGGGTGGGCGTGCAGCAGGTGCTGGACGCGTTGCAGCGGTGAGCGGGGACGGTGCGCGAACTGCTCCGCGGCGGTGGTGGGCGGTTGCACGGTGGCGGTCACGGCGGGCTCCCTGCCGGAGGTCGGGGGTGTGAAGGGGAAGGGGCTGACCGGCTCGGACCTCCCGGAGAGCGCCCGTGGGAGGTCCGAGCCGACCGTGGGGGATCAGCCCCAGCAGGTCTTCGCGCCAGCGGCGCTGTCGATGCTGTCGATCCCGGCGACCGGCTTGTCGGTGACCAGCGTGACGCCGGTGTCGAAGAAGTCGAGTCCGCTGGTGACCTGCGGCTTCTCGCCACCCCTGGCGATCTTGGCGATGCTCTGGACGCCGAGTTCGGCCATCTTCAGCGGGTACTGCTGGGAGGTGGCGCCGATCACGCCGTCCTTGACCTGACGTACGCCGTCGCAGCCACCGTCGACGGAGACCACCAGGACACCCTGGGCCTTGCCGGCCGCCTGCAGGGCCTTGTGCGCGCCCACCGCGGCGGGCTCGTTGATGGTGTAGACGACGTTGATGTTGGGGTTCTTGCTGAGGCAGTTCTCCATCGCGGTCCGGCCGCCGTCCTCGGCTCCGTTGGTGGGCTCGTTGCAGGCGATGGTGTAGCTGCCGCCGGAGTAGTTGCCGGTCTTCGCCTCGTCGCCGTTCTTCTTCTTGTCCGCCGTGTCGATACCCATTCCGGTCAGGAAGCCCTGGTCCCGGTTGTAGTCGACGGACACGATCTTGTCGTTGAACAGGTCGAGCAGGGCGATGGTCGCGGGCTTGCCGCCGAGCTGGGTGGCGGTCCACTTGCCGATCAACTCACCGGCCTTGAAGTTGTCGGTGGCGAAGGTGATGTCCACCGTGTTGGCCGGGTCCGGCGGGGTGTCCAGCGCGATCACGTAGAGCCCGGCGTCGCGGGCCTTCTTGATCGCGGCGTTGACGCCGGGACCGTTCGGGGTGATGAGGATGCCCTTGTCGCCCCGGGCGATGGCGTCCTCGATCGCCTGGACCTGGCTCGCCTCGTCGCCGTCCTCCTTGCCGGCGGAGACGGTCAGCTTGACGTTCTCCGCCTGGGCGGCCTTCTTCGCGCCCTCCTGCATGCTGACGAAGAACGGGTTGGTGGAGTTCTTGGTGATCAGCGCGACGGACACGGCCTTGTCGCCGGACACGCCCGCCTCACCGGTGCCGCCGCCGCAGGCGCTGACGACGGTGCTGCCGACGACCGCGATCGCCAACAGCGCCACGGCGCGGGTACGGCCTACGCGTGGAAACATGCTCACTCCTCTATCGACCGCCGCTGGTGCGGAACGTGTTTGACAACGTTGTCCGAGGAGTCTCGTCCGCTCTCCCGAGGGGTGTCAAGAGGCGGTTTGACGAGCTGCATAACGTTGATGTAACGGGCTCGAAACCTTGACATCGATATCAGTTGGGCGGCAGTATCCGGCGATACACCGGGGTGGTTCCCGGCCGCCGTCCCGGCCGGGCGGAGGCATCCCGGATGACACCCGTCGATGACGCGCGGCGCGGCCACGGGCGTCGCCGCGACGACGGCCCGCTCACCGAGCGGTCGCCGCCCCGGTCGCCGGTAATCTGACAGCCCCGGGGGGCCCGGCCGGGGTTGTCTCGCGGTAGGTCCCGGCCGGGTCCGTGAACCCTGAATCCGCGGAGGAGCACCCATGCAGGGCGCCGTTTCACCGGTCGCGCCACGGCAGGCCCGGAGCAGACCGACACTGCGCGATGTCGCGCTCCTCGCCGGAGTGAGCCCGAAGACCGCGTCCCGTGTGATCAACGGCGAGCCGGGGGTGTCCTCCGCCAAGGTGAGCGCGGTGGAGCGGGCCGTCGCCCAGCTCAACTACCGGCCCAACTTCACCGCCAGCAGCCTGCGCCGCGCCAGCGGGCGGACCGCGGCGATCGGGGCCGTGCTGGAGGACGTCGGCAACCCGTTCTCCGCCGCGTTGCTCAGGTCGCTGGAGGACGCGGCTCGGGACCGCGACGTGCTGATCTTCGCAGGCAGCGTGGACGAGGACCCGGAACGGGAACGGGCGCTGCTGCGCGCGTTCACGATCCGGCAGGCGGACGCGCTCGTGGTCGCGTCCGCGAGCGACCGCCACGGCCACCTCAGCGACGAGGTCAACGCCGGCACCCCGGTCGTGTTCGTCGACCGGCCGCCGGTCGGGCTGCACGTCGACGCCGTCCTGGCCGACAACGCCGAGGGCGCCGCGGCGGCCGTGCACCACCTCGTCGCACACGGGCACCGCGACATCGCCTACCTCGGCGACCTACGGACGATCGCCACCGCCCGGCTACGGTTCCAGGGCTTCAAGGAGGCGCTCAGCGACCACGGCATCCGGCCCTCCAGCGTCGTGCACGACCTGCACACGGTGGCCGAGACGCAGCGCGCCGTGGAGGGGCTGCTGACCGGTGCCGCGCCCCCCACCGCCCTGTTCGCCTCCCAGAACCTGGTCACCATCGGCGTCCTGCGGGCGCTGCAGCGACTCGGCCGGCACCGCGACGTCGCACTCGTCGGGTTCGACGACTTCCCCCTGGCGGACCTCCTCGAACCGGCGGTGACCGTGATCGCCCAGGACCCGTCGGCCATGGGCCGCGTCGCGGCGTCCCTGCTCTTCCGCCGGCTCGACGGCGAGGTCTGGGAGCCCACCACCCACGTGGTGCCGACCCGGCTGATCGCGCGCGGGTCCGGCGAGATCCGCGGACCCTGGACCGCCTGAACCGTCCGGCCGGATTGCCGCCGCCGGCGAGTGCCCGACCCGATCCGGCACGACGGAAGAACACCGGCGCCGCTGGCGCGTGGGAAGGTGAGTGCGCTCCAGAGGCGGCGACCGATGTCCGAACCGGTCAACGGGCCCTGCCTCGGGTGCCGCAGCCGTGTGGGGGCGGTGATGCGTTCCCACCACCTTCACCTCAGCGGTGTCACATCAGGAGAGACAATGGTCCGTACCGCGCTCCGCCGCGGCCTGCCCGCCATCGTCGCGGCCGCAGCTGTCGTCCTGTCGCTCGGCGGCACCCCCGCCGAGGTACGGGCCAAGGTGCGGCAGACCGTCACCGCGGCGGCGCGGCAGAACACCGTCCCCGTGCTGGTCGCGTACAACATTCCCTTCCGGGACTGCGCCCAGTACGCCTCGGGCGGCGCGCTGAACACCGCCGAGTACCTGGCGTGGATCGACGCGTTCGCCGCAGGCATCGGCGACCGGCGCGCGGTGGTCCTGCTGGAGCCGGACGGCCTGGGCATCATCCCGTTCCACACCGATCTCTGGGGCGAGACGGAGTGGTGTCGGCCCGCCGACGCCGCCGGGAACCCACAGCCGGGCGCGTCCTCCGCGCAGCGGTTCGCCGCACTCAACGGCGCGGTGGACCGGCTGACCCGCCGGCCCGGCGTCAGCCTCTACCTCGATGGCACGCACAGTGACTGGCTCGGGGTCGACGAGACCGCGTACCGCCTGGTCAAGGCGGGGGTCCAGCGGGCGCGCGGGTTCTTCCTCAACGTGTCCAACTTCCAGCTCACCGAACGGGAGCTGAAGTACGGCACGTGGATCTCCCAGTGCATCGCGTACGCGAACAACCCGGACGACGGCGGCCGGCGGCTGGGCCGGTACGACCTGTGCGGCAGCCAGTACAGCCCCGCGGACCACACCGACTTCAGCACCTGGGTGCGCACCGACCAGTGGTACGCGGAGAACCTCGGCCGGGCGGTGCCGACGACGAGGTTCGTCATCGACACCAGCCGCAACGGCCACGGTCCCAACTGGATGAGCGGGTACGCCGACGCGCCTTTCCACCAGCCGCCCGCCGTGGTCAACGCCCTGGCCGAGGGGAACTGGTGCAACCCACCCGGCCGGGGTCTCGGCCTGCGCCCGACCGCGCACACCGGGGTCGCGCTGCTGGACGCGTACCTGTGGGTGAAGGTCCCCGGTGAGTCCGACGGTGCCTGCGACACCGTCGGCGGCGCCCGGGCCTGGGACTTCAGCCGCTACAACCCCTGGCAGGTGCCGCCGGGGGAGCAGCCCACCTTCGACCCGCTGTGGGGCGCAGTGGACCCGCCCTCCGGGCAGTGGTTCCGCGCCCCCGCCCTGGAACTGGCGCAGCGGGCCAACCCGCCCCTGTTCCGCTGACCGCCGGAAGCGCCCGTCCCGTCGTGCCGCGACGAGGGCGGGCGCCTCCGTGTCGTCCACCGAAAAAAGTCTGGCCCGGGTGTCCATCTCGGCCGGTTCCGTTCGTCGTACGGGTGGGAACGAGTTCGACCGCGATCGGAGGGTGGCCATGGACGGCGGCACCCGCGGCGCGGCTGAGCCAGGTTCCCGCGCCGGCGGTCGCGGCCGGTCACCGGCCACGAACGACCCGCTGGTGGCACCATCACGTTGGGAGGGGTCACGATGCGGTACATGATGTTGATCTGTGAGGACGAGTCCGTCGCCTTCACCGAGGAGGAGGACCGGGCCACGATGGCGGCGATCGACGCCTGGGTCCAGGAGATGAACGACCGGAACGTCCGGGTGCAGGGCAACCGCCTGCGGCCGGTCAGCGACGCGACCACGATCAAGGTACGCGACGGTGAGGTGCTGCTCGCCGACGGCCCGTTCGCCGAGGCCAAGGAACAGATCGCCGGGTTCGACATCATCGACTGCGCCAACCTCGACGAGGCGATCGAGGTGGCGGCCAAGCACCCGGTGGCGGCCTTCGGCACCATCGAGGTGCGGCCGCTGCTGGAGGCGTGACGGACAGACCCGGTGCGACGACACGGACCAGAGGCCCGGTGTGACGGCACAGAGCACCAGCGAAGCGGTCCGGGCGGCCGTACGCGACGCGTACCGCGAGGAGTGGGGACGCATCGTCGCGACCGTGATCCGCCTGACCGGGGACTGGGATCTGGCCGAGGAGTGCGCTCAGGACGCATTCGCACTGGCCCTCGAGAGCTGGCCGCGGGACGGTGTCCCCCGCCGTCCCGCGGCCTGGCTCACCACCACCGCCCGCAACCGCGCCGTGGACCGGTTGCGCCGCTCGGCGGTCGAGACGGCCAGACTCCAGGAGGTGGCGACGTTGTCCGACGACGGCGCGGACCCCGGCAACGCCGGGACCGGGGGGACTGCGTTCCCGCACCACAGCGGCATCGCCGACGACCGGCTACGGCTGATCTTCACCTGCTGCCACCCCGCGCTGGCACTGGAGGCCCGGGTCGCACTGACCCTACGCACCCTCGCCGGGCTCACCACCGCCGAGATCGCGCGGGCTTTCCTGGTCAGCGAGGCCACCATGGCCAAGCGCCTGGTCCGGGCCAAACGCAAGATCCGTCACGCGGGCATCCCGTACCGGGTGCCGCCCGCCCACCTGCTGCCCGAACGCGTCCACGGCGTGCTCGGTGTGCTGTACCTGATGTTCAACGAGGGTCACACGGCCAGCGCCGGACCTAACCTGGTCCGCCAGGGACTGTGCGACGAGGCGATCCGGCTGGCACGTACCCTCGCCCGGCTCATGCCGGACGAACCCGAGGTCCTCGGGGTGCTCGCGTTGATGCTGCTGCACCACGCCCGGCGTGGTGCGCGGCTGGACCACGCGGGTGATCTGGTCACGCTGGAGCGGCAGGACCGTTCCCGGTGGGACCGGGCCGCGATCAACGAAGGGTTGGCCGTGCTCGACGCGGCGATGCGGCTGGCCCGGCCCGGCCCGTACCAGCTTCAGGCGGCGATCGCCGCCTGCCACGCCTCCGCGCCCCGGGCCGAGAACACCGACTGGACCCGGATCGCCGCGCTCTACCAGCGGCTGGCCGGGCTGGTGCCCTCCCCGGTGGTGCAGGTCAACCGGGCGGTCGCGGTGGCGATGGCGCAGGGGCCGGCGGCGGGCCTGCGCCTGGTGGACGAACTGGTGGCCGACGCCGGCACGTACCGGCTGCTACCGGCCGTCCGGGCCGACCTGCTACGCCGCCTCGGTCGCCGCGGCGAGGCGGCGGCCAGCTACCGGGAGGCGCTGGCATTGCCCGCCACCGAGCCGGAACGCCGCTATCTCGCCCGGCGGCTGGCGGAACTGTCCGACGAGGCGACGACGACCTGAGCGGCACGCGCGGGCACAACGATGGACCAGGGACGCGCCGCCCCCAACCCACCGCGACGCCCGCCGCGCCGGTGTGATCGAGGCCGGGTCACTCCTGGAGGACGGACAGGATGTTGCCGGCCGGGTCACGGAACCAGGCGATCGGCGGACCCTCGCCGCGGTGGATGCCCTGGGCGTCGACGTAGTCGTACATCTCGAACCGCACGCCCCGGCCGCGCAGCTCCGCCACCGCGCGTTCGATGTCGTCCACCGGGAAGTTGAGCATCGTGTAGGTGGCCGGCTGGTGCTCGGGCTTGGGGTAGACGAGCACCTCGCGACCGCCGGCCAGCCGCAGGTGGAGCATGCCGTGTTCCTCGGACACGTCGAGCCCGAGCGTCTCGCCGTAGAACCGCTTCGCGGCCGGGATGTCGTCGACCGAGAAGCCGCTGAACGCGGGAGAGTCCGCCAATGTCGACCCTCCCGTGCGCCGGCCAGCCCGCTGGGCCGCCAGGTAGTCCGCGTTCAGCTGGATAATCTGGACGTAGTTGCCGTCCGGGTCGAGCAGCGTGCCGAACAACCCGTCCCGGCGCTCCTCCAGGGGGGCCAGCCAGGTCACGCCCATGTCGTCGAGGTGGGTGGCGAGGGAGCGCGCGTCGTCGACCTCGAAGTTGAGGATCACCCGACCCGGCTCGGCGTTCTTGCCGGCGACGTCGTCACGGCCGTCCACCAGCACCTCGACACCGCCGAAGTGGAGAAACCCCGACGGCGTCACCGTCGGGGAGAACGCGGCGACGTACCAGGCGCGTAGCCGGTCCGGGTCAGGGGTGCCGAGCAGGATGCTGCCGAGCCGGGGCGGTGCCATTCGGTCCTCCTCGTGAGGGTTCTCAGCGATCTGACGTTCCGTCTATAGCACGGATGCGGGGCGTCGTCGTCGCGCCACGCATCACAGGTCGTCGCGGCCGTTCAGTGCGGCGCCGGCTCGCCGGTCTGCCGGGCGAGCGCCTCGGTGAGGCGTACCGACCGGCCGATGCGGACTGCCTCCGCCAGGAGGTCGTCGCCCCAGCGGGACCAGAGCCCGGCCAGCCGCGAGGTGAGGAGCACGGTGTCCACCGCGCCGTCGTCCAGCGGCGTACGCAGGCCGATCGCGTGGTGCCCCGGGTACGAGCCGGCGGCGGTCGCCTCAGCCAGCAGGTCGGCGTCGAAGTCCAGCAGCACCGCGGGGGACAGGCCCGCCGGTACACGGCCACCCGCGCCGACCACGGCCGTGCGCCCCGCTCCGTCCAGGCGGGGCAGTTCCCGTGCCAGCTCCGCGGTCACGTCGACGGCGCGCGCGCGGTCCGCCCAGGCGAGCAGGAACTGGTAGTTCTCCTCCAGATCCAGCGGGCCGCCGTGCTGCATCAGCTTCCAGACGATCTCGACGGGTGGCTCCGGGTGCTTCGCCAACAGCCGGCGCAGGTTGACCATGCAGTCCGCCATGATCGCGTCCACGTCCCGCTCGTGCGGGGCGTGCACCGCCCACGCCTGCCTGGTCAGGCGGAAGCCGACGCCGGCCTTGAACATGCGGTAGCCGAACTCCAGGTCCTCCAGGCCCCAGCCGCGGAAGTCCTCGTCGAAGCCGCCCGCCTGCCAGAAGTCGTCGGCCCGTAGCGAGCAGTTCAACGTCCAGAACAGCACCCACGGCGCGGCCAGCCGCCGCAGGTCGAAGTCGCAGGCGGCGAACTCCCGGTGCCGCGTGTCGGCGAAGTCCGCCTCGTCGCGGAACCGCGCGACGACCTGCTCGGGCGGCCACTCGGCGATCGCTCCCGACAGGCCGGGCATCACGCCGTCGATGTCGTAGCCGTAGGCGTAGCCCACCACCGCCGTGTGCTCTCGCCCCGCGTGTTCGGCGAGGTGCCGGTCCAGGTAGTCGGGGCCGACGAGCACACCGGTGTCCAGGAACACCAGGATCGGCGCCGTGGCCAGCCGGGCGCCGGCGTTGCGCGCGGCGCCGGCACGGAAACCCTCGTCTGGTTGGAAGTGGTAACGGACGCGCAGCGTCCCCGCCGCCTCGTCCACCACGGCGCGGGTGTCGTCCGACGAACCGTCGTCGGCGACGACGACCTCGAACATCTCCGCCGGCATCCGCTGCCGCGCCAGGTTGCCCAGCGTCTGCCGCAACAACTGGCTGCGGTTGTAGGTCGGGATGATGACCGACAGTTGCGGGCCGCGCCGCGTTGAGGTCGACATGGACACCCTTCGAGGTTGGGTCACCGGAGACCATTGTGTCGACCGGGACGGGCCGCCACATCTCCCAGATTGCTGACCTGGGCGTGCCGACCGGGGCGGCGGTGACGACCGCACTCCGGGAGATGCCCGCTGCGTGACCGCTCTGTAACGCTGCGATCCACCCGGTCCGGGCATGGGCCGGCCGCGCGGCGGCACGACGAGGAGCGCACGTGGAACTCGGCTCATCAAGGGTTTCGTCCGACGGCCGGCCCGTGCCGCGTCCGGGTGGGGTGCTGGCGCTGCTGTGCGCCGCGAACCTGCTGGCCATCTTCGACATGGAGATCGTCGGGGTGGCCCTGCCGTCCATCCAGCGCGACTTCGGTCTCGCCGCCACCGAGACGCAGTGGATCGTCAGCGCGAACCTGCTCGCCTGGGGCGGGCTGCTGCTGCTCGGCGGCCGTGCCGCCGACTACTTCGGCCGCCGCCGGATCTTCATGCTGGGCCTGGGTCTCTTCCTCGCCACCTCGCTGCTGGCCGGGCTGGCCTGGAACGGTGGGGTGCTGGTGGCGATGCGGGCGCTGCACGGCGTCTCGGCGGCCCTGATGTACCCCACGGCCCTGTCGATCCTGATGAACACGTTTTCTGAGGGGCGGCCACGCAACCGGGCACTGGCCTTCTGGGCGGGCATGGGTGGCACCGGGTCCACCCTCGGGCTGCTGCTGGGGGGCGCGGTCATCGACCGGTTCGGCTGGCACTGGGGCTTCCTGCTCCAGGTGCCGATCACCGCGCTGATGCTGGTGATGTGCCTGGTCCTGCTGCCGGACGACCGGGTCACCGGCCGGCCGCGCACGATGGACGTCACCGGCGCGCTGTCCGTCACCGCCGGCCTCGGCCTCGTCGTGTACGCCGTCGCCGAGGCGCCCGCCGCCGGCTGGACCAGCACCCGCACGCTCGGCACGGCCGCGCTCGCGGCGGCGGCGCTGGCGCTGTTCGCCCTCGTCGAGTCGCGCTCGCCCACCCCCCTGGTGCCGCCGCGCATCCTGCGCTCCCGGCTGCGCGTCGGCGGGAACCTGGTGGTCTTCGTGGTCACCATGATCGCCTTCTCGATGACCTACCTGTACGCCCTGTACGCGCAGCAGGTCCTCGGCTACTCACCGCTGGAGTACGCGTTGAGCGGCACCGTGTTCCCGGTCACGGTCATCGTGGCCGCGTACCTGGGCCAGCTCGTGCTGCACCGGGTCGGCTTCCGTCCGGTGGCCGTCACCGGATCGTTGCTGTTCGGCGCCGGTTCGCTGTGGTTCACCCGGGTGGCGGTGGACTCCAGCTACTTCGGGCTGAGCTTCTTCGCCCTCCTGCTGCTCGGCGCGGGCCTGGGCGCCGGCACCCTGGCGGCCTCGGCCGCCGCCCTGACCGACGTCGACGAACGGGAGGCCGGCCTGGCCTCCGGGGTCAACACCGCCACGGTCATGGTCGGTGGCGGTCTCGGCGTGGCGCTGGTGGCCACGATCGCGGCGTCCGGCACCGGCGAGGTCACCACGGCCCTGACGTTGACCGAGGGATTCCGCGCCGGGTTCACCGCCGGTGTGGTGCTCTCCGTGGTCTGCCTGGTGCTGTCCCTGGTCCTGCTCGGCCCCCGCCGCCGTCCCGGTGCCGGGACGGCGGCCGAGCAGGACCAGGGTGGGCCGCTGCGTCTGGTCGTCCCCGAGCCCCGATCCGGCGACGCCGACCAGCCGTCGCTCAAGACAACCGAAAGGTGACCCATGCCGCGCCCGATCGACCTGGTCGTCCCCAACAACGGCGAGTTCAACGTCCGCAACCAGGCCGTGGACCTCGGCCCACGCGGCACCCGTGACTACCTCGACTTCGGTGCCTACCTGGCCGACCAGGCCGTCTTCTGGAGCACCGCGGAGCGGGTGCTCCTCCTCCCGCACGGGTACGACCCGCTGTGGTTCGCCGACGTGCACGACGCGCTCGGGCTGGCGCCGCCGCCGGTGGTGTCGCCGCAGACGGGTAGCGGACGCCTGCTGGCCGACCTGATGCACGACCCGTCCGCACTGGCCGTCCTGCGGAAGCTGCTCGACGGCCGCCCGGTGCGGCTGCTGTCCTGGGGCGCGACCCCGGAGCTGTTCCTGCTGGTGGACACCATCCGCAGCTGGGGGCAGTCGGTGGACGTCGACGGCGTGACCCGGGAGAACCAGTGGGCCAGCCGCTACCTCGACTCGAAGCTGAGCTGCCTGGACCTGGCCCGCGACCTGAAGATCCCGATGGCCCGCTCGATCACCGTGGTCGACCGCGACGAGTTGCGCGGCGCCCTGGCCGCGCTCCTGCGCCGGCACCCCCGGGTCATCGTCAAGAGTCCCTACGGGGTCGGTGGGCAGGGCTCGGCCGTGGTGGACGCCGACACCGACAGCCTGGCCCGCTTCTGGGACCGCATGCACGACGACCCGTACTTCCGCGCCTATCCACTGGTCGTCCAGGAGTTCGTGGCCCACGCCCCCGGTGTCGGCTGCCCCGCGCTGGACTTCCGGGTCGTCGACGGCGGCGTGTCCGACCTCGTGCTCAGCGCGGTCACCACCGTGGAGGGGCACCTGTTCCAGAGCGTCAACGTCGGGGTGGGCTCGCTGCCGGCCGAGGTGGCCGAGCGCATCGTCCCCCTCGGCCGGCGCATCGGTGAGGCGGCCGGCGCCCTGGGTTTCCGGGGCTGGCTCTGTGTGGACCTGATCGCCGGCGCGGACGGCGACATCTACCTGACCGAGATCAACGCTCGTCGCAGCGGCGCCATGCCCGCGATCGGCCTGCTCACCGCGTGGCGGGCGGAGCGGGAGCTGACCCTGTCGTCGCACGACCTGAGCAGCGTGCGGGCAACGGGCCCGGTGTCGTACCGCGACCGGGTCCGGCCGGCCTTCCGGCGGGCCTGGGCGGCCGGGGTGCGCGTATATCCGACGGCGGTGCGGGGATTGTCTTTCCCGCAGCCGATGATGGCGCTGGTCGCGGCCGGATCCAGCGCGGCCGAGGCCGAGGCGGTCGTCTGTGACATCATGACCGAGATCAATGCCGCTGTGGACCCGGCCGTGGTTAACCCGACGGCCATGTCGACCCACTAAGGTGAATGGTTCCCGCAGCCCGATGTCCACAATAGTCACCGGAATTCTGATAGCCTCGCCCGGCTGCCGTGGAAATCGTTCGCGTGGATTCCCGTGTCCGGCAACGGTGCCGGGCGACCGTGCCGAGACGCGCGGGCGGGGTGGGCTCCGCCGGGCCGGGCGTCGGCCGAGATGCTGACCACCAGGAGACAAAATGGCCAACTCGCGGCGTTGTAGCGTGGTCATCCCGACCTACAACCGGGCTGACCTGCTCGCCTACACACTGGAGTCGTTGACCCGGCAGACCCTGCCGGCCGAGGAGTTCGAGGTCCTGATCGGCGACGACGGGTCCACCGACCACACCGCCTCGGTGGTCGACCGATACCGGGACCGCCTCGCCATCCAGCACCTCTTCCACGAGCACGACGGGTTCGGCGCGGCGCGGGCACGAAACGCCGGCATCCGGCGTGCCACCGGCGATATCTGCGTCATGCTCGATTCCGGCATCATGGCGCATTCCGGGTTCCTGGCCGCGCATCTGGCCAGCCACGAATCGGCGTCCGGGCCGGTCGCGGTCATCGGCTACGTCTACGGGTTCAACCTCAAATCCGACGGAGCGAACGGAATCGAACAGTCGATCGACCCGTGGGACGCCGACACCACAATCGGACGGTTCGCCGCCGAGCAGCGCCATCCCGACGTCCGCGACGAGTTCTACCTCCGGTACGACGACGACTTCGCCGACCTGCCGGCGCCGTGGGTCATGTACTGGACGTGCAACGTCTCGGCGCGTACCAGCCAGGTGCGCGAGGTGGGCATGTTCGACGAGAACTTCCGCACCTGGGGTGGCGAGGACATCGACCTGGCGTACCGGCTGCACTGCGACGGCGCCCGGTTCGTGCTCAGTCGCCAGGCCAGCGCCGTGCACTACCCCCACCCCAAGGACTTCTCCCAGGCCCTGACGGGCGCGCTGGTCAACTACCGTTACATGATCGACAAATACCGGTCACCGGTCATGCCGCTGCTGATGGCGATGCCGACGATCAACCCGTTCAACATCAACGACGTCATTCCCGTGCTCGACCTGCCGCCGGGGGCCACCCGGATGGACCGGAAGCAGGTCGTCTCATGACCTGGTGGAACACCGCGTTGGCCGAGCTCGCCAGCAGGTGGAGCATCGTCCGGATCCTGCCGCGCGCCGGCACCGGTTCGGTCGCCGGCCTGGCCGTGATCAACGTGCTGCTGGGCGCTCTGCCGGTGGTCTTCGTGGTGGCCACGAGCGCGGTCCTCGGCCGGGTGCCCGAGGCGGTCGGCGGCGGCTCCGGCTCGCCGGCCTGGCGGTCGATGCTCGCCCTGTTCGCGGTGGCCGCGGCGGCCTTCGTCGGCCAGCAGATCGTCGCGCCGTTCCAGGTCTCGCTCGGCGAGCTGGTGGCCCGCCGGATCGACGGGCAGATGTTCGACGAGCTGATGGCCGCCGCCCTGCGGTCGCGGGGCATCGCCCCGCTGGAGGACCAGCAGGCGTTGCAGGACCTGCGGGCGGCGGTCGACGAGGTGCAGTACGGCTTCCAGAGTCCCGGCCAGGCCTGCGCCGGCCTGCTCGCGCTCGGCGCCCGGTACGTGCAGCTGGTCGGCTACGCGGTGGTCATCGCGGTGGCGTTCGCCTGGTGGGCGGCCCTGGCCCTGGTCGTGGTGGTCCTGCTGTTCCGCTACGGCCAGCGCAACGGCATCCGCAGGTACTCCCGCCTGCGCTACGCCCTGGACGGCCCCGAACGCAAGATCGACTATCTGCGTGACCTCGGCATCCAGCCACCGGCCGGCAAGGAGATCCGGATCTTCGGGCTCGCCGGCTGGCTGGCCTCGACCCTGGAACAGGCGTACCGCGCCTGGCTGGCCCCGCTGTGGGTGGCCCGCCGACGGCTCTACCTGTGGCCCTTCCTCTGGTACGCGCTGGTCGGGCTGGCCCTCGCCGGCATGGTCTTCGCCTTCACCGGGATGGCCGCGGCCGACCAGCTCACCCTCACCGGGTTCGCCCTGGTCATGCAGGCCAGCCTCGGCGCGCTGCGGCTGTCGGAGTTCTATCCCGAGGCTGACAACCAGATCGCCGTGGGCATGACCGCGTACGAGGCCGTGCAGCGGTTCGCGGCGCGGGTCGACGCGTACCCGGCCGAGGTGCGCGACGGCGCGCCGGTCCACGACGGGGTGGTCACCGAGACCGCCGTACCGGATCCCGTCTCCACGATCCACTTCGACCGGGTGTCCTTCTCCTATCCCCGGCAGGACCGCCTGGTGTTCGACTCCATCGACCTGACGATCCCGGTGGGGCGGTGCACGGCCATCGTGGGCCTCAACGGGGCCGGCAAGACCACCCTGGTCAAGCTGCTCGCCCGGCTCTACGAGCCGACCAGCGGCGCGATCCGGGTCGACGGGGTCGACATCCGCACCTACCCGGTCGTCGGGTGGCGCCGCAAGCTCGGCGTCATCTTCCAGGACTTCGCGAAGTACGAGATCTCCGCGGCGGCGAACATCGGCTACGGCGCGATCGACGCCGCCGACGACCACGAGGGCATCGTCATGGCGGCCCGGTCGGCGGGCATCGCCGACGAGTTGGAGCGGCTGCCCCGCAGGCTGGACACGCCGCTGACCAAACAGGTCGCCGGCGGCACCGACCTGTCCGGCGGGCAGTGGCAGCGGGTCGCCCTGGCCCGGGCCCTGTTCGCCCTGCGCCACGGCTCACCCGTCGTGGTTCTCGACGAACCCACGGCGAGCCTCGACGTCCGCGCCGAGGCCCGGTTCTTCGACGAGTTCGCCGAGCTGACCCAGGGCGCCACCACGCTGCTGATCTCGCACCGCTTCTCCACCGTGCGGCAGGCCGACCACATCGTCGTGCTGGAAGACGGCCGGGTCGTCGAGCAGGGCAGTCACCACGAACTGATCACCCTCGACGGCCGGTACGCGCGCCTGTTCCGGTTGCAGGCGGACAGGTTCACCGACGTCGCGCAGCCCGAGGAGGTGGCCAGGTGATCAACGTGCTCGCCGGTTGCCGGCAGTTGCTGCGCACCGCCTGGCGGATGGACCGTGCCCGGACGATCGGCTCGGTCGTCCTCATGGTCTGCGGCGCCGTCGCCGCGCCCCTGCTCGCCGTCGGTCTCGGCGAGATGACCGACGCCGTGGTGGACGGGAGCTGGCGCGAGGCCGCGTGGAGCGGCGTCCTCGTTGCCGTCCTGGCGATCATCACGTTGACCTTCAGCCACTTCGCCCACGTGCTCTACTTCGAGCTGTCCGAGCTCGCCGAGATCGACTTCGACAAGAAGCTGATCGACCTCTCCAACGCGACGGTCGGCATCGCCCACCACGAGCGGGCGGAGCAGGCCGACTCGCTGACCGTCCTCCAGCACGAGAGCCGCCGGTTCCGCACCGGGCTGGAGGCCCTGCTCAACGGGATGGGCCTGGCACTGGCCATGATGGTCACCGCCGTGCTGCTGGCCCGGCTCCACCCGCTGCTCCTGCTGCTGCCGCTGGCGGCGATCCCCCCGCTGTACACCGGACGGCTGGCCGAGCGGCGTCTCGACGCGGCGAAGACCGCCACCGCCGAACCGCTCCGCCTGTCGCTCAACCTGTTCGGCCTGGCCACCTCCTCCCGGTACGCCGGCGAGGTGCGGGTCTTCCGGCTGGAGGACCAGCTACGCCGCCGGCGTGCCGAGCTGTGGACGAGCACCACCCGTGGTCTGCACCGGGCGCAGACCGCCGCGGCGGTCATCCGGGTGGCGGGCCAACTGGTGTTCGCCGCCGCGTACGTGGGCGGCGTCCTGCTGATCCTGCGCGACGCCGCCACCGGCCGGCACAGCGTCGGCGCCGTGGTACTCGCCGTCGCCCTCGCCGCCCAGGTCAACCAGCAGGTCACGATGGCGGTCGCGCTGATGCAGGACCTGCACCGGATGGCCAGCGCCTACCGCCGGATGGACCACATCAGGGCGGAGGTCACCGCGCCCGGCACGGCGTCCGCCGGCTCCCCGCCGCCGGAGCGGCTGCGCGAGGGCATCGCCTTCGAGGGGGTCGAGTTCGCCTACCCGGGCAGCGACACCGCCGCGTTGCGCGACGTCGACCTCACCCTGCCGGCCGGCTCCATCGTCGCGATCGTCGGGGAGAACGGGGCCGGCAAGACCACCCTGGTCAAGCTGCTCTGCGGGTTCTACCAGCCGACCCGGGGTCGGCTCGTCGTCGACGGCGTCGACCTGCGCGACCTGCCGATCGAGGCGTGGCGGCAGCGGATCGCCGCCGGGTTCCAGGACTTCGTCCGCTACGAGTTGCTCGCCCGGCAGGCGGTGGGCGTGGGTGACCTGGCCCGCATCGACGACGCCGTGGCCGTGCGGGCGGCGCTGGAACGCGCCCGCGCCGCCGACGTGCTCACCCACCTCCCCGACGACCTGGAGACCCAGCTCGGCAAGAGCTGGGCCGACGGCGCGGAGCTGTCCGGCGGCCAGTGGCAGAAGTTGGCGCTCGGCCGGGCGCTGATGCGCCAGACGCCACTGCTGCTGGTGCTGGACGAACCCACCTCGGCGTTGGACCCGGAGGCGGAGCACGCCCTGTTCGAGCGGTACGCCGAACAGGCCCGCCGGGTCGGCGAGACGACCGGCGCGATCACCGTGCTGGTCTCCCACCGGTTCTCCACCGTCCGGATGGCCGACCAGATCATCGTGGTGCGGGACGGGCGGATCGCCGAGGTGGGCGACCACGCCCACCTGATCCGTGCCGGCGGTCAGTACGCCGAGCTGTACGCGCTCCAGGCCAGGGCGTACCAGTAACGCCTGCGGGGCCGGCCCGGTTGAGCCGGGCCGGCCCCGCAGGCGCAGCCGGGTTACCGGGCGTCCGTGCCGTGCCGCACCTGGTGCGGGAGTTCGACCGGACTGCTCATCGCTGTGCCGACCCCTCGGGTTCCTCGCGCTGCCCGGCCGACCTGGCCCGGGTGGTGTCGGCGAGCGTGACCAGCCGGTGCCAGGACTCGTACCGGTAGGCGTCCATCCACCGGTGGAAGTCCGCGCCGAGCCGGGTGTAGTGCAGCCCGTGCGGCGTCTCCAGCCGCAGCACCGTCATCGTGCCCCGGTGCAGGCGCAGCTCCACCGTGCCGTCCAGCGGCCGGTCCAGCTCGGCCAGGCACCGGCTGAGTGTCTGTCCCAGGTGGGCGAACCAGCCGCCCTGCACCACCGTCGAGGTCCATTCCGTGGCCAGCTGCGCCCGCACGGCGTGCTCGCGGTCGTCGAACACGGCGTTGGCCAGGGCCCGGTGCGCGGCGGTGATGACGGCGGCGGCCGGTGACTCGCGTACCTCGTGGTTCTTGACGCCGAACGGGGTGTCCTCCAGCCCGGAGAAACGACCCACCCCGTGCGCTCCGGCCAGGGTGTTGAGCGTGGGAACCAGCTCGCGCAACGGCAGCGGACGCCCGTCGAGGCGTACCGGCAGGCCGGCGGCGAAGGTCAGGGCCAGCTCCGCCGGCTGCGTCGGGCAGCGCGCCGAGTCCCGGGTGAGGGAGAAGACCGACTCGTCCAGCCGGTTCTCCGGTGACTCCAGGCTGCCGTTCTCGATCACCCGGGCCCACGGGTTGACGTCGACGCTGTGCACGCTCTCCGGCAGGTCCACGCCCGCGCGGGCCAGCGCCTCCCGCTTCTGCTCCCGGGTGACGTTCGAACCCAGGAACGGCGCCACGACGTGCAGGTCCGGGTGGAGCACCGCCATCGACCGGCCCAGCCTGGCCGCGCTGTTCTGCATGTACGTCGCCGTGTGCCCGACCGCGTCGGCGCCGAGCTCCTCGGCCGCGCGCACCGCGTGCCGGGCCATCAGCGGCCGGGTCAGCGTGGAGCCGACCGGGAACTGCCCCTGGTACCAGGCGTCGGCGTGGATGGCCGCCGGCACCGCCTCGGCGAAGAACTCCTCCGTCGCGTCCACCTCGCGGTACGCCGCGCCGAACCGGGCGGCGAGCGCGCCGGCCCGCTCGGAGGTCGCCCCGTCGCCGACCCGGACACTCAGGGCGGTCGTGGTGACCGATGCCTCCCGCAGCAGATGCAGCAGGTAGGTGCCGTCCAGGCCGCCGGAGTACAGCAGCACGAGGTGCCGGGGTGGGCAGGCCACCAGTTCGTCGAGGGTGGTGATGAAACGCCGCATCGCCGGCCCTCACACCCGGGCGGTGACGGTGCCGCCGACGGTCTGTCCCGGCGGGTCCGGACGCGGCGGGCCGAGGATGCCGGCCAACGGGCGGCAGACCCGCGAGCCGGGGGGACGGGCGCCACGCGAGCGGCGCAGGTCCGCCACCGCGAAGCAGCGGCGCAGCCAGCGGTCGCCGCCGTCGTACCGGGGGGTGAACGGGGTGCGGCCGTGCACCGCGTGCCGGTTGTCCACCACGAGCAGGGTGCCCGTATCCAGCGCCACCGGCGTCAGCGCCTCGGCCAGCACGGTCTCCAACTCCTCCAGCGCCCAGCGGGCCTCCCGGGTCAACGGCTCCATCGCGTGGAAGTCGGCGACGAGTTCCGGGTCCTCCGGCGGACCCGACAGCACCGCGACCGGCGCCGAGTATCCGACGGACCCCATCTGCGCGAACGAGCTGCTGAACCGGATGCGGAACAACGGCCGGCGCAGTTCCTCCAGGCACACCCGGGACAGCTTCGGCAGCAGTCCGGCGACGGCGCCGGTCAGCGTACGACCGACCCGGTCGTGGTCGGGGCGCAGGCACAACAGGCTGAGCATGTCGGGCTTGAACGGGTGGAAGCCGTTCTCCGTGTGCAGTTCGAGGTAGGCCGAGCCGCTGTTCTCCTGCCGCCGTTCCGCGCCGATGATCGGCGCGATGTCCTGGACGATCCGGCCGCGCTTCTCGTCGGCGTAGCCGATGATCTCGCCCAGCTGCGACATCGCCAGGAGTTGGGCCGCCGTCGCGATCCGCGCCGTCCGCCAGTCGGGCAGGTAGCCGTCGCCGGGGGTGGGCGGCAGCGGGTCGTCCACCGGGACGTTGCGGACCACGAGCGCGCCGGCCGGGTGTCCGATGCGGCGGAACGCCGTCAGCGCCGCGACCAGCCGCTCGGGCAGCCGGCAGGCCGCCAGCGACACGATGTCCATCGCCGGTTCCGTGCCGAGGTCGATCTCGCCCAGGACATCGGCGACCTCGGCGCACACCGCGCGTACCCGGGTGGCTTCCTCGGTGGTCAGCGTGACCGTCGGCGGCGCCGCGTCTGCGTACTCGTTGCTGCTCATCGCCACTCATCTCTCCGGGGGCGTCAGGGCCGGTGAGTGCCACGATCCGCGCGCGCGGCGCGGGTCGGAATGCCACAACGAGCGCTTGGTGGACCTGCCCAGCCGGGCAGGTCACAGAGGGAGGCAGACGCCGCCGGGGCGCGACGGTTTCACTGACGTCGATGGCAGGACCGCCCTGGCCCGGCCCGGTTCGCCCTCGGCGTCCGCCGCCGGACGGCGCGTCGGAGTTCGCAGAAGAGGATGGACCCAGATGACCGCGATCGATGTCGCGCCGCTGAGCGCCGAGATGCTGGCCGACTACCACCGCAACGGATTCCTGCTCCTGCCCGCCGACTACCTGCCGGTGGGCGTGCTCGACCGGTTGAGGGCGGCGGCCCCGGGTGTGCTCGCCCAGGACGGGCCGCAGCGGGTGCTGGAGCGCGACGGCGTCACGGTGCGCTCGGTGTACGGCCCGCACCGCAGCGACCCGGTGGTGGCGGAGGTGAGCCGGTCCGCCTCGCTTGCCGGGGCGGCGGGGCAGCTGCTCGGCGACGAGGTGTACGTGCACCAGTCGAAGATCAACCTGAAGGCCGCGTTCGCCGGTGACCAGTGGGAGTGGCACCAGGACTACATCAACTGGCGGGACCGCGACGGCATACCCAGCCCCGATCTGGTCAACGTCACGGTCTTCCTCGACGAGGTGAACGACTTCAACGGGCCGCTGACGTTCATTCCCGGCTCGCACCGGCACGGCCTGCTCGACGGCAGCTACACCGACGACATGCCGGCCGGCTACGAGGACGCGCCCGGATGGATGGCGACCCTCACCGCCACGGAGAAGTTCCAGCTCGACCGGGCCGTCATCCGGCGGCTGGCGCGCGAGAGCGGGCTGTTCAGCGCGACGGGCCCGGCCGGGTCGGTGCTGATGTTCCACCCCAACCTGCTGCACGCCTCGTCGCCGAACATGTCCCCGTTCGACCGGGCGGTGCTGCTGCTGGTCTACAACGGCGTCCGCAACGCGCCCCGGCCGGTGGACGCCCCGCGCCCGAGCTTCCTCGCCGACCGCGACGTGACGCCCATCCCGCTGGGGTCCTGACCCGCGAGCGCCGACAGCCAGCCACGCAGAGGAGGAAGCATGTCCATCGTCAACGAGGTGCCGGCCCCGACCCGGTCCGCCGCCGACCTGGCCGAGCTCGACCGGCGGGTCCTGCTGCACCCGCACCAGAGCGGGGCCCGGCGGGACCGCAGCACCATCCTCCGCGGCTCCGGGTGCTCCGTGTGGGACGCCCACGGTGTCGAGCTGCTCGACGTGATGGGCGGCGGCAACTGGGTGGCGCAGGTGGGGCACGGCCGGGTCGAGCTGGCCGAGGCGGCGGCGCGGCAGATGAGCACCCTCGAGTACTTCACCGGGTTCGACATCTTCGCCAACGACCGGTCCCTGGCGCTGGCCGAGCGGCTCGTCGCGCTGGCCCCCGACGAGTTGGCGCGGGTGTTCTTCACCAACGGCGGCTCCGAGGGCGTGGAGACGGCCATCAAGTTCGCCCGGCTCTACCACCACCACCGTGGCGAGCCCGACCGCACGTGGATCGTCTCGCGGAACTTCGCCTACCACGGCTGCACCTACGGCAGCGGCACCGCCACCGGGTTCGACGGCATGCACCACGGCATCGGGCCGGAGCTGCCGCACGTGGTGCGGGTCGCCGCGCCGCACCCGTACCGCGCCGCCGACGACCGTGACCTCACCGACGTCCTGCTGGCGGAGCTGGCGGAGACCATCGAGCGGATCGGGGCCGGCAACATCGCCGCGATGATCGGTGAGCCGGTGATGGGCGGCGCGGGGATCCTGGTGCCACCGGCGGACTACTGGCCCCGGGTACGCGAGCTGTTGACCCGCCACGGCATCCTGCTGATCGCCGACGAGGTGGTGACCGGCTTCGGCCGCACCGGCGCCTGGTTCGACTCGGCCGTGCGCGGCATGCGCGCCGACATGGTCGTGTTGGCCAAGGGGCTGACCAGCGGGTACGCCCCGCTGGGCGCGGTGCTGGTGAGCGACGAGATCGCCGAGACGGTCGCCGGCGGCGACGCCTACCTGTTCCACGGCCACACCTACTCCGGCCACGCCACCGCGTGTGCGGTCGCGCTGGCCAACCTCGACCTGCTGGAGCAGGAGCAGCTCGTGAGCCGCTCGGCCACGGTGGGGGAGTGGTTCCGCGAAGCCCTGGCGCCGCTGGCCGACCTGCCCCGGGTCGGTGAGGTACGCGTCGCCGGGGCCACCGTCGGCGTCGAGCTGGTCGTCGACCGTGGCACCCGCGAGCCGCTGATGGCCGGCGCGGTGACCCGTGAGCTGCGCCAGGCGCACCGGGTGATCGCCCGCGACTACGGCAACACCCTGGTGATGGCGCCGCCGCTGGTGATCTCCCGGGAGCAGGTCGGGCGGGCGGCGGACGCGCTGGCCGAGGTGGTCTCGCGGCTGGGCGGCGACGGTGCGCTCACCGGGGGCCGGCGATGACGACGTCGACCACCGACACCGGCGTCAGGCCGTTCCGCATCGACATCCCCCAGGCGGCCCTCGACGACCTGCGGCGCCGGATCAGGGCGACCCGCTGGCCGGCGGAGCCCTACGGCGGCGGCTGGAGCCGCGGGGTGCCGGGAGCGTACCTGCGCGAGCTGGCCGACTACTGGGCCACCGGTTACGACTGGCGCGCGGCGGAGGCCGAACTGAACCGGTACCCCCAGTTCACCACCGACATCGACGGCGCGACCGTGCACTTCCTGCACGTCCGATCACCCGAGCCGGACGCGCTGCCGCTGCTGCTCCACCACGGCTGGCCCGGCTCGGTCGCCGAATTCCTCAGGATCATCGGTCCGCTCTCCGACCCGAGGGCACATGGCGGCGACCCGAGCGACGCCTTCCACCTGGTCGTCCCGTCGCTGCCCGGGTACGGCTTCTCCAGCCCGCTGCGCGAAACCGGCTGGGACACCACCCGGATGGCCCGTGCCTTCGCCGAACTGATGCGTCGGCTCGGCTACCACCGGTACGCCGCGCAGGGCGGTGACTTCGGCTCGGCCGTGGCGCTCGACCTCGGTGTGGTCGACCCCGACCACGTCGTCGGCGTGCACATCAACATGCTGATGACCGGGCCGGCCGACCCGGCGGAACTGGCTGAGCTGGACGAGCGGGACCAGGCGCGGATGGCGCGGGTGCAACGCTTCAACGACGAACTGGGCGGCTACCAGAAGGTCCAGATCACCCGGCCGCGGACGCTGGCCTACGGGCTGACCGACTCGCCGGTGGGCCAGCTCGCGTGGATCGTGGAGCGGTTCAAGGAGTGGACCGACTCGACCGACGCCCCCGAGGACGCCGTCGACCGCGACCAGATGCTGACCAACGTCAGCATCTACTGGTTCACCGCCACCGCCGGATCCTCCGCCCAGCTCTACCGCGAGGTGGCGGCGACGCTGCCGGTCAACGGGGTCGGCGCGAGACCCAAGGCCAACCTTGTGCCGCTGGGCGTCGCGGTGTTCGGCCGCGACGTCGTGCTGCCGGTGCGCCGCTTCGCCGACCGCGACTTCCCGCACATCCAGCACTGGAACGAGTACGAGCACGGTGGGCACTTCGCGGCCATGGAACAGCCCGAGGTGCTGGTGGCCGACGTGCGCGAGTGCTTCCGGCACCACCCGGCCCGCGCCGCCGGCACACCCGGACGGGAGTGAGCAGCGATGGACCACCCGAACGCGCCGGTCTACGACTACGTGATCGTCGGTGCCGGGACGGCGGGCTGCGTGCTCGCCGCCCGGCTCAGCGAGGACCCCGACGTGACCGTGTGCCTGATCGAGGCGGGCCCGACCGACGACACGGACAACATCCGTATCCCCGCCGCCGGTGGCAAGCTGTGCCGCACCCGGTACGACTGGGACTACGACAGCCACGACGAGCCGAACCTCGGCGGGCGGCGGCTCTACCTGCCCCGGGGCCGAGTCCTCGGCGGCACCAGCGCGATGAACGGCATGGTGCACATCCGCGGCAACCCCGTCGACTTCGACGAGTGGCGGCAGCCCGGGTGGACGTACGAGACGATGCTGCCGTACTTCCTGCGCAGCGAGGACAACGAACGCGGGGCGTCGCGCCACCACGGGGTCGGCGGCCCACTGCCGGTGGCGGAGGGACGCTCCCGCAACCCGATGGCCGCCGCGTTCGTCCGGGCCGCGCTCGCCGCCGGCCACCCCGCCAACGACGACTTCAACGGCCCCCGGCAGGACGGCTTCGGCCAATACCAGGTCAACCAGCGTGACGGGCGGCGGTGCAGCGCCGCGGCGGCGTACCTGCACCCGGTGGCCGACCGGCCGAACCTGCGCGTGTGGACGCACCTGCAGGCGCACCGGATCCTCGTCGAGGGCGGCACGGCCCGGGGAGTGCGCTGTCAGCGCCTCGACGAGATCGTTGACGTGCGTGCCCGGCGGGAGGTGATCCTGTCCGCCGGGGCGTACAACAGCCCGCAGCTGCTGATGCTCTCCGGTATCGGCCCCGCCGACCAGCTCACCGCGCTGGGTATCCCGGTGGTGGCCGACCTGCCCGAGGTGGGGCGGAACCTCCAGGACCATCCCTCGACGTACCTCGTCTTCACCCACGACGAGCCGGTCAGCCTGCTCAGCGCCGGCGAGGAACGGCACGTGCGCCAGTTCGAGAGCGACGGCAGCGGCCCTCTGTCGTCCAACGTGCCGGAGGCCGGCGGCTTCGTCCGTACCCGCGACGGCCTGCCCGCGCCGGACGTGCAGTTCCACGTCCTGCCGGTGATGTTCGTCGACTGCGCGCTCGGCGTGCCCACCGAGCACGGCATCTCGTTCGGTCCCTGCGTGCTGCGTCCCGCCAGCCGTGGCGACGTCACCCTCGCCTCCGACGACCCCACCGCGAAGCCACGGATCCGCCACCGGTACTACGCGGACCCGGCGGACCTGGAGACCATGGTGGCGGGTGTCCGCATCGCGCTGGACATCGCCCGGCAGGCACCCCTGGCCCCGTACACCCGGCGAGCGTGGGCCCACCCGGCCTCCGGCGACGACGCCGACCTGCGCGCCTTCGTCCGGGCCCACACCCAGTCCATCTTCCACCCGGCCGGCACGTGCGCGATCGGCGCCGTGGTCGACCCGCGGTTGCGTGTGCACGGCGTGGCCGGCCTGCGGGTGGTGGACGCGTCGGTGATGCCTCTGGTGCCGCGCGGCAACACCAACGCGCCGACCGTCGCCGTCGCGGAACGGGCCGCCGATCTGATCCGGGACCGTGTCCCGGTACCCGAGCCGGCGGTCGCCGCCGGTGTCGGGTGACCGACGACGAGGCCGGGCGCGGCCTCGCCAAGAATGTCCACAGTGGTCCGGGCAGCGCACGTCCGAAGGTGCGCCGGGTGACCGCTCTCGCCGACGATGACTGCACGGTGATCCGACGTCCCCCGTCAGGATCCGACCACGTTCCTTCCTCACCGACGTCCCGCCGCGCCAGCCGCCGGACGTACGCCGCTACGCCCCAACGGAGGTACCCCCATGCGTGGCAACCTCGGCACACGCGCCGTCGTCCTCGGCGCCGGGATGGCGGGCCTGGTGACGGCCCGGGTACTGGCGGACCGATACGCGGAGGTCGTCCTCGTCGAACGGGACGCCGTCGCCGGCGTCGGCGAGCCGCGGCAGGGCGTGCCGCAGGGACACCACGCGCACGCCCTGCTGGCCCGCGGCCACGAGGTCATCGAACGGCTCTTCCCCGGCATGCAGGCCGACCTGGCCGCCGACGGCGTGCTCAGCGGCGACCTGGCGGGAGACCTGCGCTGGTACTTCCGGGGACGGGCGTTGCAACAGGCGTACTCGGGCCTGGTCAGCGTCTCGGCGAACCGGCCCACCCTGGAGGCGTACCTGCGGTCCCGGGTCGCCGCGCTGCCCACCGTGCGGTTCCGTGAGCGCACCGTGGTACGCGACCTGGTCACCTCTCCCGACCGCGGCCGTGTCACCGGGGTGCGTGTCGTCGGCGACGGGAACGGCGCGCAGCCCGAGACCATCACCACGGACCTGGTGGTGGACGCCACCGGCCGGGGCAGCCGCCTGCCGGCCTGGCTCGAGGAACTCGGGTACGAGCGGCCCGAGGAGCAGAAAGTCAAGATCGACCTGATGTACGTGTCGCGGTACTTCCGGCTCACCACCGACCCGTTCGGCCCCGACCTGGCGATCAACTCGGTGCCCCACCCGGGAAACCTGCGGGGCGCGTTCTTCGGCCGGTTCCCCGACGGGGTGGCCCTGCTCTCCCTCACCGGGATGCTCGGTGACCACCCGCCGCGCGACGAGGAGGGGTTCCTCGAGTACGCGCGGACGCTGGACGCGCCCGAGATCCACGAGGCGGTCCGCACCGCCGTGCCGCTGACCCCGATCACCGCCTTCCGGGTGCCGGTCAGCGTGCGCCGTCACTACGAGAAGCTGTCCCGGTTCCCCGAGGGGCTGCTGGTCGTCGGCGACGGGGTGTGCGCGTTCAACCCGGTCTACGGCCAGGGCATGACGGTGGCCGCGATGGAGGCCGACGCCCTGGCCGCGCACCTCGCCGGGGGATCGGTCCGGCCCAGGGAGTTCTTCCAGGCCATCCGCCCGATCGTCGACGTGCCGTGGGAGACCTCCGTCGGCGGGGACCTGGCGCTGCCCGGCGTGGAGGGCCGGCGTACCGCCAAGGACAAGCTCGGCGCCGCCTTCATCGGCCGGCTGCACACGGCGGCGCAGCGCGACGGACGGTTCACCCGCGCGTTCTTCCGGGTTGCCGGGCTGGTCGACCCGCCGCAGGCGCTGATGAAGCCCGGCCTGGTCGCCCGCGCGCTGCGGACCGCGCGCCGGGTCGACGCCGAGACGGTGCCGGCAACCGCGCCGGCCACCACCGTCGGGCAACGGGCGGTGGTGCTCGGCGGCAGCATCGCCGGCACGCTCGCCGCCCGGGTGCTCGCCGACCACTACCGCGAGGTGGTCGTGGTGGACCGCGACGAGGTGCTCGGGGTCGACCAGCCACGCCGGGGCGCCCCGCACACCGCGCACGCCCACGGCCTGCACGGACGCGGCTTCCTGATCCTCGCCGAACTCTTCCCCGGGCTGCGGGCCGACCTCCAGGCCCGGGGGGTGCCCGTGGGTGACCTGGGTGAGATGCGCTGGTACTTCGACGCCCGCCGGCTGGAGCCGGCCCGCACCGGTCTGCTGTCCAGCACCGGTCAGCGGCCGGTAATCGAGGAGTACCTGCGCTCGCGGGTCGCCGGGATGCCCAACGTCAGCTACCGGCAGCGCACCGAGCTGACCGGGCTGCGGGCCACCGCCGACCGGATCAGCGGAGTGGCCCTGCGGGACGCGCGGACCGGCCGGGAGAGCGTCCTCGACGCCGACCTCGTCGTCGACGCCACCGGGCGCGGCTCGCGCACACCCGTGTGGCTGGAACAGCTCGGCTACGACCGGCCGGTCGAGGAGCGGATGAAGATCGGCCTGGCGTACACGACGAGGTTGTACCGCAAGCGGCCGGAGATGTTCGGCGGCACCCAGTCCATCAACCCGGTGGCCTCCCCGGCGCACCCGCGTGGCGCGTTCTTCGGCCAGGTCGGGCCGGACGAGTGCATCCTGTCGCTCACCGGCATCCTCGGCGACCAGCCGCCGGCCGACCCGGACGGTTTCCTCGACTACGTGCGCTCGCTGCCGGTGCCCGAGATCTACCAGGCGGTACGTGACGCCGAACCCCTCACCGACCCGGTGACCTTCACCTTCCCGGCCAGCCTGCGCCGCCGCTACGAACGGCTGACCCGGTTCCCGGACCGGCTGCTCGTCCTCGGCGACGCCGTGTGCAGCTTCAACCCGGTCTACGGCCAGGGCATGACGGTCGCGGCGATGGAGGTGATGGCGCTGCGGCGGCTGCTGCTGCGCGGCGCCCCACCGGACGCGCGCCGGTTCCTGCGCGACGTCGGCCGCATCGTCGACGTGCCCTGGCAGATCTCCACCAGCGGCGACCTCGAATTCCCGCAGGTGTCCGGCAACCGGCCGGCGAGCGTCCGGATCGGCAACGCGTACATGGCCCGGGTGCAGTACGCGGCCACCCGGGACCCGGCGGTCACGGCCGCCTTCATGCGCGTCGCCGGTCTGGTCGACCCGCCGGGCACGTTGCTGCGTCCGGGCCTGGTGCGCCGGGTGCTCCGGCTGTCGCGGGACATGAGGTCGAGGCGTGCCACCGGGGCGCCCACCGGTCGCGTCACCGCGTCGATCTGACCCGATCCGAGCTGTGCAGGGAGGCCAACCATGCGACCGTACTCGATCGACATCCCGCAGGCCGATCTCGACGACCTGACGCGCCGGCTGGCGAACACGCGGTGGCCGGCGCCGCTGGGCGAGGGCGGCTGGGACCGTGGGGTGCCCGTGGGCTACCTGCGTGACCTGGCCGAGTACTGGCGCACCGGGTACGACTGGCGGGCCGCCGAGGCGGAACTGAACCGTCATCCCCAGTTCGTCACGGAGATCGACGGCGCCACCGTGCACTTCCTGCACGTCCGCTCGCCGGAGCCGGACGCCCAACCGATGATCGTCACGCACGGGTGGCCGGGCGCGGTCGCCGAGTTCCTCGACGTGATCGGGCCGCTGACCGACCCGAGGGCGCACGGCGGCGACCCGGCCGACGCCTTCCACCTGGTCATTCCCAGCCCGCCCGGGTTCGGCTTCTCGGGGCCGGCCGGCCCCGGTTGGCACGCCGGGCGGATCGCCCCGGCCTGGGCGGAGTTGATGCGCCGGTTGGGCTACGACCGTTACCTCGCGCAGGGCGGCGACGCCGGCGCGGTCATCTCGCAGGAACTGGCCCGCATCGCCCCGGACCACGTCGCCGGGGTGCACGTCAACATGCTCATGACGTTCCCCTCGGGCGATCCCGCCGAACTGGCCGACCTGAGCGAGACGGACCGGTCCCGGCTGGCGCTCATGGGCAGGTTCGAGGCCGAACTGTCCGGCTACATGAAACTCCAGGCCACCCGGCCGCAGACACTGGCGTACGCGCTCACCGACTCACCCGTCGGCCAGCTGGCCTGGATCGTGGAGCGCTTCAAGGAGTGGACGGACGCCGAGAAGGCGCCGGAGGACGCCGTCGACCGGGACCGGCTGCTGACGATCGTGTCCATCTACTGGTTCACCGCGACGGCCGGCAGTTCCGCCGCGCTCTACTACGAGGGCGCCGCCGGCATGCGCGCCGCGGCCGTCGGCCTGCGGCCCGACCCGGTGCGGGTGCCCGCCGCCGTGGCGGTGTTCCCGCATGATCCCTTCCAGCCGCTGCGCCGCCTGGCCCACCACTACCTGGCCGACATCGTGCGCTGGACCGACTTCGACCGGGGCGGTCACTTCGCCGCGCTGGAGGAGCCGGACCTGTTCACCGCAGACGTGCGCGCTTTCGCCCGCAGCCTGCGACAATGACCGATCCGGCAGCGTCGCCGGTGCGCCGACCCCCGCCAGCGTGGCGGCCAGGTCCAGGGTCCGAACACGACAGTCTGGGCGATGCGCCGACCGGACCCGGGCGCGACGGTCTGACCAGACGAACTCCGAGTGTCGTTACGGGAGGCAAGTGGTGTTGACTGCGGACGTACCCGCCCGCCAGGACGTTGTCCGGCGGGTAGCCGACCTGGTGCCAACGCTGGGCAGGCACGCCGGCTGGGCGGAGGAGCACCGCCGGCTGCACAACGAGCAGATCGAGGCGCTGGCAGCGGCGGGCGTGTTCCGGCTGAGGATCCCGGCCCGTCACGGCGGGTACGAGGCGGACACGACGACCCTGGTGGACGTGGCCGCCGAGCTGGCCCGGGCCGATGGTTCGCTGGCTTGGACGGCCTCGGTGTACTGGATCCCGTCCTGGATGGTGGGCCTGTTCCCGGAGCCGGTGCAGCAGGAGGTGTTCGACACCCCCGACGTACGGGTGTGCGGCACCCTGAGCCCGGGCGGCACCGCGTCGCCGGTTGACGGCGGCGTCCGGGTCAACGGCAGGTGGCGGTTCATCACGGGCGCCCACCACAGCCACTGGCAGGAGATCATTGCCATCCAGCCCGGCCCGGACGGCCAGCCGATCCCGGTCGTGGCCCTGGTCCCGTTGTCGGACCTGCACCTCGTCGACGACTGGCACACCTCCGGGATGCGCGGCACGGGCAGCGTCACCACGATCGCCGAGGACGTCTTCGTCCCCGCCGAGCGGGTGCTCCCGTTGCCCGTGGTCCTGTCCGGCGCCGCCGGCGCCGACGTCACCATGTACCGGGCGCCGCTGCTGCCGGTGGCCTCGGCCTCGTCGGTGGGGACGGTGCTCGGCCTGGCGCGTGCGGCCCGGGAGACCTTCTTCGAGCGGTTGCCCCACCGCAAGATCACCTACACCGGGTACGACAGCCAGCGCGAGGCGCCGGTGACCCACCTCAAGGTGGCCGAGGCGGCCCTGCGGGCCGACCAGGCGGACTTCCACGCCCACCGGCTCGCCGGCCTGGTCGACGGCAAGTGCGTCGACGGTACGCCATGGACGCTGCTGGAGCGGGCGCAGGCCCGCGCCGACCTCGGCGAGGTGTGCCGGCTGGCCCGGGAGGCGGTGGACATCTACGCCCGGGCCAGCGGCGGTTCGTCCATCTACTCCGACGTGCCGATCCAGCGCATCGCCCGCGACGTGCAGGCCGTGAACATGCACGCCCTCATGCATCCGGACACGAACGCCGAGCTCTACGGCCGGGTGCTCTGCGGTCTCGAACCCAACACCCTCTACGTCTGACCCCGCCGATCCCCGTGGGGTGACGGACACGGGCCTCGCCCGGCCGGTTCCGGTCCCACGGCCGGGCACCGCCGGGGTCTCGTGACCGCCGATCCGCCGCGCAGCGGTCCGCCCCGTCCCGGCTCCGCAGCCGGGACGGGGCGGATCACGCGCCGGTCACGGTCGTCCTATCCGTCGCCGGGGCAGGTTCGGCTGGCGGGCAGGTGCGGCCGGTCGTCGGTGAGGTAGCGCAGCGCGAGTGCGGTGGCGCAGTCGTTGGCGCCGATGACGCCGTGCCCCCCGGTGTCGGCGGTGACCAGGGTGGACCGGTGCCGCAGCGCCCGGTGCATGCCGTGACCACTGCGCCACGGGGTCGTCGGGTCGCGGCGGTTGTGCAGGATCAGGATGTTGCGCGGTCCGTGCCCGCCTACCCGGGGTGGTGCTTCGACCGGGGCGGGCCAGAAGGCGCACGGGGTGATGTTGGCGGACCGGCCGGCGTCGTCGGGGAACAGGGCCCGGTGCAGGTGTACGGCGGTGGCGTAGCGCTGGGGTTGGCGGGGCCAGGCGGCGTCGCCGCACCGCACCGCGTAGCCGACGGTCTGGGCGTTGTCGCCCGGGACCGGTGTGACCGGGACCGAGGGGGTGGAGACGGTCGCGGCGGTGCGGGTCGGCTCCGGGCCGGCGGCGGCCAGTTCCTGCCAGACGGCGGCGACCAGGGGGAACTGGCTGGCGTCGGGTTGTTCGAGGTTGTCGCGGGTGAAGTCGCGTAGCCAGTTGCCGTCGACGACGAGGCCTGGGTAGGTGACCGGGTGGCGGTCGAGGTGACTGACCAGGGCGCGGTAACGGCGATGGACGTCGTCGGCGGTGCGTCCGAGGTGGTACGTGTGGTCCCGGCCGGCGATCCAGCCGGTGAGGTCGGGCAGCCGTTGGGTCAGGCCGAGCCCACCGAGGCGGACCAGGTCGTACCAGATCCGGTTCGGGTCCAGGGCGCTGTCGAGCACGACCCGGTCGGTGCGGTGCGGGTGGCGGGTGGCGTAGACGGCCCCGAGGTAGGTGCCGTAGGACAGCCCGAAGAACGAGATCCGTTCCTCGCCCAGCGTCGCGCGGAGCCGGTCGAGGTCGCGGGCGGTGTTCGCGGTGGTGATGTGCGGCAGCACGTCGGCGGCCGCGCGCTGGCAGGCCTCGGCGGTGGTCCGGGCGTACGCGACGCTGTGCGCGATGGACCCGTCGGGGGTCGGGTAGCGCACGGCGCGGTCGGCCACCGGCAGCGCGCAGCTGACCGGGCTGCTGTGGCGTACCCCGCGAGCGTCGAAGCCGACCAGGTCGTAGCGTTGCCGCAGCTGTGGCGGCTGCCCGGGGCCGTGTAGCTGGGCGGGCATCTGCAGGCCGCCGATCCCGGGACCACCGGGGCTCAGCACCAGGGTGCCCAGCCTTCGGGCCGGGTCACCGGCGGGGATCCGGGAGACGGTGACGGTGATGTGCCGGCCCTGCGGGTGACGGTAGTCCAGCGGCACGGACAGGGTGGCGCACCGCAGCGCCGGATGATCGGACACGCCCGCCGGACAGGAGCCCCAAGCCAACGGCCCGCTCGAGGGCTGGGCCCGGCCGGGCGTCGCGCCGATGGTCAGCAGGCCCGCGGTCAGCGTGGCCGTGACGGCCACGGCGACGCCGGCCCGCGATGGTGGAGAGCCCATGCTGCCCCTTCTCTGTCGGTCAGTGCTCGTCGGCCAGGTAGAACAGCTCGTCGACCCGGGTGCGCAGAGCCTTGGCGAGCTTGAGGGCGAGCACCGTCGACGGGATGAACCGTCCGGTCTCCACCGTGGTGATGGTCTTGCGGGTGACCCCGACCAGGTCGGCGAGCTGCTGCTGGGTCAGCTGGTGACGGGCCCGCTCGACCCTGAGGTGGTTGCGCAGCGGATGGCTGCTCTCCGGTTGGCCCATCACGTGTCCCGGTTGCACCACAGCCGTGCCGCCCCGTACGCCGCCAGCGCCGCCGCGACGGTGAACTGCGCCTGAGCGATCGACGGCACGTCGACCCGGAAGAAGTACGGCACCTGCGCGGCCAGCACCACGATCAACGCGGCGGCCGTCGCCCGCAGGTGCGTCGCGACGGTCCGCTCGTCGCCCAGCACCGCGCCGGCCCGGCGGGCCCGCCACTTCGCCCATCCCGCGACAGCCAGGGCCGCCAACGCCAGCGCGACAGCGGTCACGTAGGTCAGCTCCCACCAGCGCGGCCAGCTGCCCTGCCCGCCCGCGTCGTGCGCTCCCTTGAACACCAGAGCGGTCGCTCCGGCCACCCCCCAGAGAAACGTCACCGCGTCGAGTAGCCGTACGAACGACCGACCCGACCGGGTTGTCCGCGCTGCGGAACCGGGCATCACAACCCCCTCGAGGTAACCTCAGCACCCCATGACGGGTTGCCGAGGTATCTGGATGATACCTAGAGGTTACATAGGTGGGAGTGGCGCGGCAACACCGGTGGTCGCGGTGGCCTCGCCGGTGACGAGTGGCGGGTGGAGGTCGACGCGGGCCTCGCCCCGGTCACGCGCCCCGGTCGGCGCAGCAGCCGTCCGCGCAGCCCGGGACGGCGCCGACGGCGGCGCCGTCCAGCGGGACGGGCGCGCAGTCGTCGCAGTGCTCGCCACGCCAGGCCGACAGGCCCTCCCTGACCGCGACCCCGGCGATGACGAGCGCGGCGAGCGGGTCCGCCCACGACCATCCCCAGGTGGCGTTGAGGACCAGGCCGACGAGGAGCACCGCGGACAGGTAGGTGCACAGCATGGTCTGGGTCGAGTCGGCCATGACGGTCGCCGAGCCGAGTTCCCGGCCGGTGCGCCGCTTGGCCCGGACGAGCAGTGGCATCACGATCAGCGACGCGACAGCCAGGCCGATGCCGACCGGGCTGGAGTCGGCGTCCCCGCCCGCCAGCAGGGAACGCCCGGCGTCAACGGTCACCCAGGCGGCGAGGGCGAAGAAGGAGACGCCGATCAGGCGCAGTGCCCGCCGCTCCCGCTCCTCGGGCACCCGGGAGCGGAACTGCCAGATCAGCACGGCGGCGCTGGACACCTCGACGAACGAGTCCAGGCCGAAGCCGATCAGCGCAGTGGAGGAGGCCGCCGCGCCCGCGGCGATCGCGACCAGACCTTCCAGCAGGTTGTAGCCGGCGGTGGCGTACGCCAACCACAAACTGCGTCGGGACAACACCTCGCGCCGCTGCGGCGTCGGGCTCATCCGCCCACCTCCACCGTGGACCCGACCGGGTTCCCGTAGACCGGGCACAGGGCGACCGCCTCGCCCGTGGCGGCGAGGACCTGCTCCGCCGAGCGCAGCAGGTCCAGCAACTCCGGCCGGGTGAGCGCGTAGAACGACTGGCGACCCTCGACCCGGAAGTCGACCAGCCCGCAGTCACGCAGGCACGCCAGGTGCTTCGACACGGTCGACTGCGCCAGTCCCAGCTCGCCGGTCAGGTCCACCACCCGCGCCGCACCGGACGCCAGTCGCCGCAGGATCGCCAACCGGGCCGGATCGCCGAGGGACCGGAACAGTGCCACGGCCGGATGCAGGCCGGGAGAACAATCAATCGCCATGCGGCGATGATAGCGCCATTGGGCGATGATGGTGGGTTCCGCCGCCCTGCGTGCGTCGCGCGGTCGGCGCAGAATGTCTCCCGGAGGTGATCGACGTGGTCGACGGGGAAAGCGTGCCCAGGTGGTGTCAGGTGGTGCTGGACTGCACCGACGCCCGATCCCTGGCGGAGTTCTACCGGTCGCTGCTGGGCCTGGTCTACCGGCCCGGTGACGAGCCGCCGGAAGCGGGCGCGGTGGACGAGCGTGGCCGCGACTGGCTGGTGCTGAGGACCCCGGACGGCCTCCGTCAACTCGCCTTCCAGCAGGTCGACCAGCTGCCGGCGGCGACGTGGCCGCAGGGTCCGGTGCCGCAGCAACTGCACCTGGACCTGACCGTGGCGTCGGTCGAGGAGTTGCGCGTGCAGCACGAACGCGTCCTGCGCCTCGGCGGCCGGCTGCTGCGCGACCGCATCGACGACCCCGAGGAGCCGCTTCGGGTGTACGCCGACCCGGCCGGCCATCCGTTCTGTCTCTTCGTCGCCTGAGCCGGTGGGCCGCACGGGTGAGCGGCCGCGGTCACCGCCCGGAACCGGCGGATGCCCCGGGCCGCAGCTCGTTGAGGAGCCGCTCGACCCGGGTGCGGATCTCGTCGCGGATCGGGCGGACGGCCTCGACGCCCCTGCCGGCCGGATCGGCGAGCTGCCAGTCCTCGTAGCGCTTGCCGGGGAAGACGGGGCAGGCGTCGCCGCAGCCCATGGTGACGATGACGTCGGAGGACTCGGCGGTGGCGTGGTCGAGGAGCGTGGGGGTCTGGTCGGTGATGTCGATGCCGACCTCGCGCATGGCCTCGACGGCGGCGGGATTGACGGTCTCGGCGGGGGCGGAGCCGGCGGAGCGGACCTCGACGGTGTCACCGGCGAGGTGACGCAGCCAGCCCGCGGCCATCTGGGAGCGGCCGGCGTTGTGCACGCAGACGAACAGGACGCTGGGTCGGTCAGGCATCACGAGCCTTTCTGGCGGGACGTTCGCGGTCGCCGGTCATGGGCGTGTGCGACGGTGGCGTCGTCGGGGGGTACGACGACCTGGTCGGCGGCCTGCCCGGCGTCGGGGTAGAGCGCCAGCAGCAGCCCGGCGCCGACGGTGAGGCCGACGAGTTGGGCGAGGACGAAGCCCGGTACGGAGGCGGGAGCGATGCCGGCGAAGGTGTCGGTGAACGCCCGGCCGATCGTCACCGCTGGGTTGGCGAACGAGGTCGACGAGGTGAACCAGTAGGCGGCCCCGATGTACGCCCCGACGGCCGCCGGGGCCACCGGAGCGCGGCCCGAACGGGCCAGCGCGAAGACCAGCAGGATCAGGCCGGCGGTGGCGACGACCTCCCCGAGCCAGAGGTTGCCCGCGGACCGTTGCCGGCCGGAGAAGTCGACGGCGGCGAGGTCGAACATGAGATTGGCCAGGACCGACCCGCCGATCGCGCCGAGAACCTGGGCGGCGGTGTAGCCCGCGAGGTCGCGGCCGGTGAGGCCGGTGCCGGCCCGGCGGCCGAGGAACCAGTCCGCGGCGGACACCACCGGATTGAGATGCGCCCCCGAGACCGGACCGAAGATCAGGATGAGTGCGCCCAGGGCGAACGCGGTGGCCACCGAGTTCTGCATCAGCTGAAGCCCGACGTCGCCGGGGGAGAGGGTGGCGGCCATGATGCCGGAGCCCACCACGGCGGTGACCAGCAGGGCGGTGCCGGCGAACTCGGCCAGGAGGCGCCGCGGGAGTGCGGTGGTCATCGGGTGCCTCCTGGCGCGACGGTGGGAGCGAGACGGTCGACCCGGTCGGCGAGTTCGGCGTAGGTGGCCTCGAACGCCTCGTCGGTGTCGATCCGGGCCGGGTCGGGGACCGACCAGTGCAGGTGGGGGCGGGCCGGCCCGGTCAGGTCCTCGTGGGCGTTGTCGCAGACGGCGACCACGAGGTCGTCGGCCCGTACGACGTCATCGACGTGCGCGGTTCCTGTCGGGTCGAGGTCGAGGTCGTGCCGGCGGGCGACGGCCACCGCGCGGGGGTGCACCCGGGCCGCCGGCTTCGTCCCGGCCGAGGCGGCGGCACCGTGGGTACGCCGCTTCCAGAGCGCGGCGGCCAGCGGCGACCGGGCGGAGTTGTGGGTGCAGACGAAGACCACCCGGTCGACCCCGGCCAGGGGCGGGGGCGTGAGGGCGACCAGGGCGGCCGGCCGCAGTCGCAGGTAGGTGCGCCGCCGGTCCCCCTCGGAGCGGCCCTTCGTCACCAGGCCGGCGTCGGTGAGCACCTTGACGTGGTGGGCGACCAGATTGGTCGGCATGTCGAGGGCGCGGGCGATCTCGCCGGGGGAGGCGTCGCCGAGAGTGAGCGCGTCCACGATCGCCAGACGGGCCGGGTCGCCGAGGGCGGCGTGGATCCGTGCCCGTCCGGCGAGGGAGACATTCTCAGCGTCCATTGACTCAATGATTGTTGAGGTTCCTTGCGCTTGTCAACCGCGGAGCGGGCGCGGGGCTGGTCGCGGCGGGTGCGGTGAGCGGACGGGGCGCTGGTCGTCGCGCCACGCTCCGCCGCCGGACTCGACGGCGAGCAGGGCCGCCAGGTGGCGCAGGGTGCCCGGGCGTGCCCGGTAGTAGACCCAGGTGCCGCGTCGCTCGGCATCCACCAGGCCCGCCTCGCGCAGCGTCCTGAGGTGGTGCGAGATGGTCGGACCGGTCAGGTCGAACGCGGGGGTCAGGTCGCAGACGCAGGCTTCGCCGCCCTCGGCGGAAGCGATCATCGACATCAGTTGCAGCCGTACCGGATCCCCGAGGGCCTTGAGTGCGGGCGCGAGGATCGCGGCGGTCTCGGCCGACACCCGCCGTCGGGTCAGCGGTGGGCAGCACGGCGTGTCGGTGTTCAGATCGAGCACCGACGGTGGGGCGGGTTGATTCGACATGCATCTAGGTTGACATTCCTCTAATCAGCGTGCAACTGTTTGCTTCGACGGGCGTCGAGGCAGGCGGTGTCACGACCGCACCGACGGTGCCCGCGTCGGTGGCCTTCCCGCCGCCGTCATGGCCGACCTACCCGGAGGAGTTGCTGATGACCGACCTCGCCGTCCGACCGATGACGGCCGACGACGCCGACCGGGTCCTGGCCATCTACCAGGCCGGGCTCGACGGCGGGCAGGCCAGCTTCGAGACGACCGCTCCCACCTGGGCGGCGTTCGACGCCACCCGGCTGCCCGACCACCGATTCGTCGCGGTCGACGGCGACGGGAACGTCGTCGCCTGGATCGCCGTGTCACCGACCTCCACCCGGGCGGTCTACGCCGGGGTGGTCGAGCACTCCGTCTACGTCGACCCCGCCGCCCAGGGCCGCGGTGCCGGCGGGCTGCTGCTGGACGCGCTGATCGCCTCGACCGAGGCCGCCGGCATCTGGACCGTCCAGTCGGGCGTCTTCCCCGAGAACGTCGCCAGCCTCGTCCTGCACCAGCGGGCCGGCTTCCGGGTCGTCGGCACCCGCGAACGCGTCGGCCGCCACCACGGCCGCTGGCGCGACGTCGTCCTCCTGGAACGCCGCAGCCGGCTCGTCGTCTGACCGCGTCGGTTCCGCCTGCCGGCGGCACCACCGCCCTCCGACTCGACAGACCTCTACCCAGGAGTCACCTGATGAGCGTTCCGAACGAGCTGCCCGTCGCCGTGATCGGCGCCGGCCCGGTCGGCCTGGCCGCCGCCGCCCACCTGCACGAGCGTGGCCTGCCCTTCGTCGTCCTGGAAGCCGGTGACACCGCCGGTGCCGCCATCCGCGAATGGGGCCACGTCCGGCTGTTCTCCCCGTGGCGGTACGACATCGACCCGGCAGCCCGCCGCCTGCTGGACGACGCGGGCTGGGTCGCCCCCGACCTCGACGCCCTGCCCACCGGCACCGACCTCGTGGCCGGCTACCTCCAACCGCTCGCGGACCTGCCCGCGCTCAAGCCACACCTGCGCTACGGGGTGTGGGTGGAGGCGATGAGCCGCCTCAACCTGGACCGGCTGCGCACCGCCGGTCGGGAGCGGACCCCGTTCCTGATCCGCCTCGACGGCGGCGAGGAGATTCTCGCCCGCGCCGTCATCGACGCCTCCGGCACCTGGCGTACCCCGAACGTGCTCGGCGCCTCCGGCCTGCCCGCCCACGGCGAGCGCACAGCCGGCCCGTTCCTGGAGCGGGCGCTGCCGGACGTCCTCGGTGCCGACCGGGACCGCTTCGCCGGACGGCACACCCTGGTCGTCGGCGCCGGACACTCCGCCGCCAACACCCTGCTCTCCCTGGCCGAACTCGCCGCCGACGCCCCTGGCACGCGGGCGACCTGGGCGATCCGCGGCGCGAGCCCGGCCCGCGCCTACGGCGGCGGCGACGCCGACGCCCTCCCGGCACGCGGTGCCCTCGGCTCCCGGCTGCGCGAACACGTCGACGCCGGCCGCATCCGACTGCTCACCGGCTGCTCCGTGTCCGCCCTCGCCCCGACCGGCGGCCGAATCGCGGTGACCGTCGGCGACGACGACGGCGCCCACGAGCAGGTCGAGGTGGACCGGGTCGTCGGGGCGACCGGTTTCCGCCCCGACCACTCCATCACCGCCGAGCTGCGCCTGGACCTCGACCCGGTCATGGGTGCCACCCGCGCCCTCGCCCCGCTGATCGACCCCAACGAGCACTCCTGCGGCACCGTCCCGCCGCACGGCGTCGACGAGCTCACCCACCCCGAGGCCGGCTACCACGCCGTCGGCGTGAAGAGCTACGGACGTGCCCCGACCTTCCTCATGGCCACCGGCTACGAGCAGGTCCGCTCCGTGGTCGCGGCGCTTGCCGGCGACTGGGAGGCGGCCCGTGAGGTCCGACTCGACCTGCCCGAGACCGGCGTCTGCGCCAGCAGCCCCGCCGACTCCGACGGCTGCTGCGGCAGCTGATGCCCACCGCCTCCGGATGACAGGTCAGTCCCCGGCGTCACCGTGACCCGTACCCGGGGTCGGTGACGCCGGGCAGTTCCTCGACGACGCTGACGCCACTGCCCGGCCGCGACTCCCACGACCAGGTCTCGTGCAGCCGGAGCCGGCCGTCGGGCAGCACGGAGATCTCCGAGACGCAGTGCCCCGAGGACGTCCGTCCGTCGTTGTTGAGCTGCACGTACCGGAAGTCCAGCCGGTCACCGTCCCGGGTGCCGACGAGGTGCCCGCGCCGGATGGACCCACCCGTGTAGTCGGCCCACACGACGCCGTCGTGCTCGTGGTACGTGAAGACGGTCTCCGTGCCGACCTCGCCGGCGACCACGTCTGCGACGGCGGCGAAACGGCGCCGATCCAGTGAAGGCGTCACGACCGGGACCATACCGCCGCGCGCCCCGACCCCGGCCTGGGTGGACTGTCAGGGCGAGGGGGCGGTCAGGGGAGG
>NZ_SMKD01000292.1 GCF_004348595.1 Micromonospora sp. KC723 | reverse complement strand
GTCAACGTGAAGTACCGGATCAGCTCCGCCCGACTGATCTCCGGAAACCCCGAAGCCGCGCCAGTTCCTCCGCCGAGAACACATCCTGACTCGCCACGAACCCACCACCCGAGCATCGACCGTCACCGAACGGGACGGCACGCTACGGCCCGGGTCAGAGCTTGACCAACCCTCAGTTCCTGGCGTTGTTTCTGATCTGGAAACCACGGACGGGGCCAACCAGGCCGGCAGCACCACGGCCAACTCCGTCACCAACGCCGAAAGACCACCCCGATCCTCCGGCGCGGCCAACGGCGGCAACACCGGCTCGGCCGCCCCGTGACAGAGCCAACGCCACCTGCTCACCCCGCCGAAACCACGACGAGTACGGCCAGAAGAAGTCGTCGAGATCGCCCAACTGGTAGGCCTACAACACCGGATCCCGACGCAGCAGCCGGCCAGGACAGCACGGTCGTGTTCGGCACGCACCGCCACGTGTCACCAACCACCCTCGACACCCACGCGGCCACCGACCCGCCGTGCCCACCTCACCGACCCGCCCACTGGTCCCAACCCAACTTCGCCGCCAGCGCCAACAC
>NZ_SMKD01000291.1 GCF_004348595.1 Micromonospora sp. KC723 | reverse complement strand
GCCGGGGGGCGGATCAGCGCCGGTCGCGCGGGCGGCCGTCGCCACCAGGGCCGCCACCGGGGCGGCCGTCAAGCGGGGTGGCGCGGGCGGGGCGGTGACGTCGTGCGGGCGACGTCGGCGGCGTCACCGCCGGCCGACCAGCGTCACTGACGGGTGTCCATCGAGGTCTGCAGGGCGCGCCGCATCTGCTCGCGTGCCTCGTCGGTGGTGTCGGGCTTGGGCTTGGAGGCCATGGGAGTGCCCCTTCCAGGGTGTGGACCGTCACACGACGGCCCCACGGGCGGTTCTGCTGAGCGCCGACGGCGGTCCGGGATCACCGGAGCGGCTCGCCTGGCAGCGTGAGCCCGGGTCGATCGACCCTGGAGGGTGGCGGTGCCGGGTGCGGAACCACCGCCCTGACCTGCGCGGCAGCGCCGGTCCTTTCCCAAGTTAACGTTTACTTTCCACATGCTGCCCGTAGATCCCGTCATCTGGACGGGGCAATCACGGCCGGCTCCAGACGCCGAACGGCGGCATCCCTCACCAGGGATACCGCCGGCTGCCGCACCTGGAGCCGGTGTCTGGAGTCGATCACTCGGGGCAGGGTGGGCG
>NZ_SMKD01000034.1 GCF_004348595.1 Micromonospora sp. KC723 | reverse complement strand
GTGGGAGGCGGCGTGGTGGGGGAGTTCCACTGCTGGTTGGTGCCGCCGTGGCAGGACCAGAGGATGAGCCTCGTGCCGTTCGTCGTTCCGGCGCCGTTGGCATCCAGGCACAGCCCGGACTGCACTCCGCTGATCGTGCCGTTCGCGTTCACGTTCCACTGCTGGTTCGTGCCGCCGTGGCAGTCCCAGATGATGATGGCCGTGCCGTTGCTGGTGCCCCGACCGTTGGCGTCCAGGCACTTGTTGCCGTGCACCATCAGTTGTTTGCTCGATGTGTAGGTCCAGGTCTGGCTCGTTGCCCCGGTGCAGTCCCACAGTTGCGCCTGGGTGCCATTGCCGGACCCTGGAACGTCCAGGCAGCGCCCGGACTGGACGCCCATGACAGGGGCGCTCTGCCCCGGTTCGATGGGCGCCGCCGCCGCGATACCGGCGACGGAGAGCAGGAGAAGGGTGGCGCCCAGCACAGACAGCGGACGCCGGGATCTCGAAACGACCATGTGGTGCCTCACGGTGTCGTGGGAGGGACGCTCCGGTGCGCGTCCGCGCACCGGAGCGTCCCTCCGGATCGGCTAGGCGGGGCTGAACCGCCACTGCTGGTTGGTGCCGCTGTGGCAGCTCCACTGGAGCAGGCGGGCACCGTCGGTCGTCGCGCCGCCGTTGACGTCGATGCAGAGCCCACTGGGGACGCTCTTGACGGTGTAGACGCCGGAGGTGGTGGTGGGTGTGACGGTGAACTTCTGCTGGTTGCTGTTGTTGCAGGTGAACTGTTGCAGGAACGCGCCTTGGGCGGTCGAGCCGCCGGTCACGTCGAGGCACTTGTTGCTGTGCACGGCCCTCAGATAGACGGCGCCGCCTCCGGCGTCCACGGCCTGCCATTTCTGGTTGTTTCCGCCGGTGGCCGCCCACTGGACGATTTGGGCGCCGTCGGCGGTGGAGGCGCCGTTGACGTCCATGTACTTGTTGCTGTGCTGCGCCGCCACGGTCCAGGTCCGGCCGGCCACGCCGCCGCCGGTGCTGGGCTGGCCGACCCCGGTGCCGCCGAACGTGAACGAGTCGAGGTCGAACCAGTTGGTCGCCGTGCCCTTGAACACCATGTAGAGGGTGTGCGTGCCGGCGAGGGCAGCGGTGTTGACCGCCGGCGTGGACTGGTAGTTCTCCCACCCGCCGGTGCTGGGCACCGGTGTGGTGGCCAGCAGCGTGCCGGTGGGTGAGTCGGCACGCAGCTCGATGGATCCACCGCCGCTCGGCGACGACAGTCGGTAGCTGACGTTGGTGATGCCCGACAGGCTCATCGGGTTGAACGCCACCCAGTCGTTGTTGGAGATGTCGCCGATTCGCTTGCCGCTCTCGGCGCCGGCGTGGTCGATGACCCGCACACCGGACTGGCTGGTGTGGTATTCGGCCTGCTTGTGCTTGGGTTGCAGGATCGCTCTGGCGCGGCCGGTGAGCGGGGTCGCGCCACCGGGCCCGCCGTTGTCGGTGTATCGGGCGTTGAGCACGTAGTACAGGTTGGCGCCGTCGGGGTGCCCGCCGAGCAGGTCGGTGGAGATGGTGCCCGAGCACCCCGGGTAGTCCGTGGTCTCGTGCTCGTGGTCGTCGTGGCCGAGAGCCGGGTTGACGAACACCTTGGTGCAGTCGATCACCCCGCCGTCCGGGTCGGTGACCGTGACGGTGTAGGGCACCTTGTCGCCGAAGGTGAGCATGCCACCGTTGGCCGGTGCGGTGATGGTCACCACCGGCGCCGCGTTGCCGACGACGATCTGCACGTTGGCGAAGGCCGACTTGCCGGAGCTGTCAGTGACCGTGAGCTGGGCGGTGTAGTTGCCGTTGGTGGTGTAGGTGTGGGAAGGGTTGGCCGCCGTGGAGGTGGCGCCGTCTCCGAACGTCCACTGGTAGCGCAGCGTGTCACCGGGGTCCGGGTCTGCCGTGCCGGCGCTGCTGAACTGTACGGTCAACGGTGCGGACCCGCTGGTGGGCGTGCCGGTGGCCTTGGCGACCGGTGACCGGCCGCCCTGGATGTAGTCGATGCGGTAGAGACCGGAGTCGTTGTTGCCGCCGCCGAAGTTGGAGCCCCATTCGAGGAGGTACAGCGAGCCGTCCGGGCCGAACTCCATGTCCATGGGCTTGTTGAAGTTGCCGGCCGGCAGGAAGGGGTTGGTCCGGGTGACCGCGGTGGCCGAGTCGAAGTGGACCTCCTTGATGTAGTCGCGCTCCCACTCGTAGAAGAAGTGGACGCCGTCGTAGTAGGGCGGGAACTTGGTCTGTGACGGGTTTGCCGCGTTGTAGCGGTAGACCGGCCCGCCCATCGGTGCCGCGCCGTTGGCACCGAGCTCGGGAAAGGTCGGCGAGGTGCCGTAGCCGTACCACATGTTCGGTGCGACAACCGGCTTGAGGTTGGTCAGGCCGGTGTTGTTGGGCGAGTTGTTGACCGGCGCGTTGCAGTTGAACTTCGCGCCGACGACCCGGGTGTCCGGGTTGTACGGCGCGTAGGGCTGGTTGTCGCCGTGGCAGAACGGCCAGCCGTAGTTGCCGGGGGTCTTGATGACGTTGAGCTCGACAAGCCCTTCCGGACCGCGGTTCGTGGCGGGACCGCCCCGGTCGGGGCCGTAGTCGGCGAGGTAGACCCAACCGGTGGCGGGGTCGATCGAGAACCGGAACGGGTTGCGGAAGCCCATCGCGTAGACCTCCGGCCGGGTCTGCGCCGTGCCCTGCGGGTAGAGGTTGCCGGCCGGGATGGTGTAGCCACCGTTGGCCGAGGGCCGGATGCGCAGCAGCTTGCCACGCAGGTCGTTGGTGTTGCCGGCGGTCCGGGCGGCGTCGAGGTTGGCCTTACCGGGCCGCCAGTCCAGCGGGGCGTAGCCCTGCCAGTTGGAGTCGAGGTTCGGTGGGACGTCGTCCCCGGTGCCGATGTAGAGGTTTCCGTCGGGGCCGAACTCGATGTATCCACCGGTGTGCCCGGGCTCGGGGAAGGTGCGATCCCGGGTCGCGGGGATGTCGATGATGGTTACCTGGCTGGACATGTTCAGGGTGTCGCCGGTGAGCGTGAACCGGGAGACCCGGTTGATGTCGGTCGCGCTGCTCGCCGGTGAGTGGTACAGGTACACGTAGCCGTTGCTGGCGAAGTCGGGGTCGAGTGCCAGCCCGGTGAGGCCGTCCTCGCCGCCGGTGTAGACGCTCAGCGTGCCGGCCGTGACGGTGGTGTTCGTCGACGGCTTGAAGATCTTGAGCTGCCCGGCCCGCTGGACGTAGAGCACCCGCCCGTCCGGGGCGACCGCGAGGGCCATCGGGTCGGCGGTGTTGTCGTCGAGGGTGCGCTTCTCGAAGTTGCGCCACACGGTGCCGCCGCAGTCGCCGGGCTCGTTGCCGGCCGCCCACTTGACACCGCCGAGGACGTGGTTGCGGAAGTTCGTCTCGCTGTACGACGCGGCCGCGTGCCCCATGGCGGTTGCCCAGACCCGGCCGCCTGCGGTGTTGCGGCACCAGGAGATCGGGTGGTCGGGACCCATCGCGCGGGAGCCGGGGTTGTACGTGCGCTCGTCGGCGGTGACCAGGACGTGGACGTCGCCGCGCGGGTTGCGGTCGAAGTTGTACCACTCCTCGCTGCGGTTCCAACGGTCCGGCAGGCCGGTCGTCGACGGGTGTTTCTTGTCGGCGACGACGGCGGTGCCGGGCAGTACGCCGGGAGAGTGCTCCGGCATGTGTGCGCCGGCGTTGATGGTCTGGTCCCACCACGGGTACTCGTTCTCGATACCCATGTCCGTGGCGTTGTGGATGGCGACGATGCCCTTGCCGCTGGCGAGGAACCCTTCCACCGCCTGGCGTTGGGCGGCCGTGGTCCACACCATGCCCGAGGTCTGGAACATGACGAGCACGTCGAAGGTCGCCAGGTTGGCCGGGGTGAAGACGCTGGAGTCCTCGGAATGGACCAGCTCGAAGTTGTTGGCCGCCGCTTGCTCCTGGAACATCGCGACGCCGGCAGGGATCGAGTCGTGCCGGTAGCCGGTGGTCTTGGTGAACAGCAGGGCGCGGAAGGCCGGAGCCGCCGACGCTGGATAAACGAGCGCGAGCGACAGCAGCAGGCCTGCGATCGCTCCGAAGATTAGTGTTCTGCGACGCATGCCGTCTCCTATTTCGGCGGGCAACGATGCCGCGACCACGGGCACGTGTGGGCAGCACCTGCAACGCGCCAGGCTTGCCTGGGCGGGTCAAAGGCGTGCTGTGCCGTCAGATCGTCATGCCGTCCGCCGTGACGGGCAGTCAGGTCCCTCCGGGTGGTGACGCAGCGTCACATGAGATGTGACCTTGTCCCGTGGTCTGCTGGGCCAGCATGCAACCGGATATCGTAGGAAGTCAATACGACTCTGGTGGGATCGATTCGATAACACCTTTCCGCATAACGATCTTGTCCTTGGCCGTTGAGTCAGCGGCGACGGGCCGGCCGGCTTGCGTCCTTTGTGGTGGATGGGCTCCGGGATTGCCAGGCGCTCATCAATGCACTTACCCTCTGAGCGCGATCTCTGATCGCGTAAAGGCGAAGGTCGGCAGCCGTATTCGGCGAAGGCTGCGGATGGAGCCTGCTGTGCCGCGCGGTACGTAAACGATTCGACTGTCGATGACTCGATCCCGCTGACTACGAAACGTAGGGGCCCGTGATGCCTGACCCGTTGCCGTCGCCGCTGCTCGCCCTCCGGGGCATCGGCAAGTCGTTCCTCGGCGTGCGGGTCCTGCAAGGCGTCGACCTCGATGTCCGGCCGGGTGAGGTGCACGCCGTCGTCGGCGAGAACGGGGCCGGCAAGTCCACGCTGATGAAGGTCGTGTCCGGCGTGTACGCGCCTGACGAGGGCACGGTCGAGTTCGCCGGCGCACCGCGGACGTTCCACGGCCCGCGTGACGCCCAGCGGGTCGGCATCGGCGTCGTCTACCAGGAGTTCAACCTGTTGCCCGAGCGCACCGTCGCCGAGAACGTGTATCTGGGCCGGGAGCCCTCGCGCCGAGGGCTGGTCGACCGCAGGACGATGCTCAGCCGCACCGCCGCGCTCCTCGCCTCGATCGGGGAGGATGCCCTGCCGGCCGACGCGCTTGTCGGGCAACTCGGCGTGGCGCAGCAGCAGGTGGTCGAAATCGTCAAGGCGCTCGCTCTCGACGCGCGGCTGCTCATCCTGGACGAGCCCACCGCGGCCCTGGCCGACCACGAGGTCCAGCAGCTCTACGCGCTGGTACGGCGCTTGCAGGAGCGGCGGATAGGTGTGCTGTACGTTTCACACCGCCTCAAGGAGGTCTTCGAGCTGTCCAGTCGGATCACCGTGCTCAAGGACGGCCGCAGGGTGACGACGTTGGACACGGCAGACACGAGCGTGGACGAACTGGTGCGACACATGGTCGGCCGGGAGCTGTCCAGCTACTACCCCGACCGCGCGCGACCCGAGGAGATCGGCCCGGTCCGCCTGACCGTCCAGGCGGGAGGAAACCGAAGGCTGCACGGCGTCGACCTGCGGCTGCGCGCTGGCGAAGTGCTCGGTGTCGGTGGTCTACAGGGCTCTGGCCGGTCGGCGCTGGCCCGCGCGCTGTTCGGTGTCTCGCCGTTCACGACCGGGAAGATCACCCTCGACGGCGAGCCGGTCCGGCTCCGTTCACCTCGCGCCGCGATGCGGGCCGGAATCGCCTATGTCACCGAGGATCGCAAGGGCGAGGGCATCGTCGCCGGGCGGTCGGTGCTCGACAACGCCTTGCTGGCCAGCCGTGCCCTCCTTCCGCGCTGGACTGGCCGTGGTGCCCGCGTCACGCGGTTCCGGGAGCTGCTGGCCGCCGTTCAGGTGCGCGCCGCGGGGGAGGACCAGGAGATCCGTTTCCTGTCCGGCGGCAACCAGCAGAAGGTCGTACTGGCCAGGTGGCTGGCGCTCAGCCCCAAGATCATGCTTTTCGACGAGCCGACCCGGGGCATCGACGTGGGGTCCAAGTCAGCCATCCACGACCTCGTCCGCCAGCTCGCCCACGACGGCGCGGCGGTACTGATGATCTCGTCCGAACTGCCCGAACTGCTCGGCATGAGCGACCGGATCGTGGTCATGCGCGACGGCCGGATCGCCGGTGAACTGCCCGCTGGCGCGACGGAGGAGGATGTCATGGCGCTGGCGGTCGGCACCGTGCGAGAGGTAGCCGCATGAGTGACGCGTTGTCCCTGCCGGCCCGGCGCACCTCGCCCGGCGTGTTCGGGGCGCTGGCCCTCACCCTGGCAGCAGGTTGGCTCGTCGTCACGCTCGACGGCGGCCAACTGTTCAACCTGCCGACGACGGTGAGCCTGCTGCACGTCGCCGCCGGTCTCGGGCTCGTCGCCGTCGGGCAGACCCTGGTCATCATCGGCGGCTCCCTCGACCTGTCCGTGGCGTACGTGGTCAGTCTCAGCACACTCGTCACGGCCGAGACCATGGGCGGTGACGACGGTGCGCTGCTGCCGGCGATCGGGCTGGCGCTCGCGGTCAGCGCCGCCATCGGCCTCTTCAACGGCCTTCTGGTCACCAAGGCGCGGATGAACGCGTTCATCGCGACCGTCGGCGTCGCGCTGCTGCTGAAGGGGTACCTCGACAACGGTTATGCCGGCCCGGCCGGCAAGACCGCACCCGTGCTGGTACAGAGCCTCGGCTACCAGCGCGTCGGACCGGTGCCCGTGTCGTTCCTGCTGCTGCTCGCCGTCGCCGCCGCGGCCTGGTTCACGCTCGCGCGCACCCGCTTCGGCCACCACCTGGTCGCCGTGGGCGGCGACCCGGAGGTCGCCCGCCTCTCCGGGGTACGCAACAGCCGGGTCCTCGTGACCGCCCACGTACTGTGCTCGCTCTGCGCCGGCCTCGCCGGGGTCTACCTCGCCAGCCGGCTCGGCTCGGGCGCGCCGCGGGTGGGCACCGAGGGTCTGTACGACCTGGAGTCGATCGCCGCGGTGGTCCTTGGCGGCACCGCCCTGGCCGGCGGGCGTGGCGGCGTGGTCGGCACCGTTGGCGGTGTGCTGCTGCTGGCCAGCATCGACGCGATCTTCAACCAACTCGAAGTGGATGCCTTCTTCAAGCAGGTGATCCGCGGCGTGATCATCATCGCGGCGGTCGCCATCTACGCCCGGCAGGCCATGCGGAAGGCGGCGTCCTAGCCATGCACACCATCGAGCGTCGCCCGCTTCCGTCGCGGCTGCTACCGATCCGCCCCGGTAGCGTCGTACCCATCGTCGCCGTCCTCGCGGTGCTGACGGTCCTGCTCACCCTCCGCCAACCCGATTTCCTCTCCCCACCGTCACTGATGTCGTTCCTCGGCCGCTCCACGCCGATCATCCTGCTCGCCGCCGGCCAGTATTTCGTGCTCGTCTCCGGCGAGTTCGACCTCTCCGTCGGCTCCCTGGTCACCGCGCAGGTCGTCGTGGCCTCCCGGCTCATCGACAGCGAGCCGTCTCGCACCTGGCCGGTCGTCGTGCTGCTCCTCGCCTTCGGCGCCACTGTCGGTCTGGTCAACGGCCTGGTCACGACGCGGTTGCGGGTGCCCTCGTTCATCACCACCCTCGGCATGTTCCTGATCCTCGTCGGCGCCGTCTACCTGTGGTCCGACGGCGCCCCGAAGGGCGGGCTCTCCGAGGAGTTCCGGCGGTTCGGTCGGCGTGCGTTCGAGGACGTGCCGGGGTTGGGTCGCATTCCGTACGCGCTCCTGGTCCTGATCGCCGCGGTCGGCCTGGCCGTGCTCCTGACCCGGTCCGACTTCGGCCGGATCCTGGTCGCCGTGGGTGACAACCCGCGGACCGCACAGCTGAGCGGCGTACGGGTCTGGCGCGCCAAGACCATCGCGTTCGTCCTCAGCGGACTGGCGGCGGCCGTCGCGGCGATTCTGATCGGCGGGTACAGCGGCGTCTCGTTCCAGGCCGGCGCCGGTCTGGAGTTCGGCGCGATCACCGCAGCCGTCCTCGGCGGCGTCGCGCTCGGCGGTGGTCGCGGCTCGGTCGTCGGCGCGATGCTCGGCGCGCTGACCCTCGAGATGCTCTTCGCGCTCATGAACTTCTACGGCGTCTCCGGCGCCCTCAGATCGACCGTCCAGGGCGCGATCATCCTGCTCGCCGTGGCGGTTTCGTCCGTGCGTTCCTCGTCCAGGTAAAGGGGATTCAGTGAGACCTTCGATAGCAGCCCTGGCCGTCGGTGCCTTGCTCGCGCTCGCCGGCTGCGCCACCGACGAACCGGCCGCCCCCGTGCCGAGCGCCACATCCGAGGCCGCCGGGTCGGGCACCGGGGAACAGTCGAAGTTCTTCGTGCAGGCGGACTACGACAATGAGCTCGCGCTCCTGAACGCCACCTCCACCGGGCCGGCTGACAAGCCATGGGAGCAGGCGCTCAATCCGAAGATGGCGGACACCGCGAAATTCAAGAAGCCCGGGCCGTACAAGATCTGCTTCTCCAACGCCGGGTTGAACAACCCCTGGCGGCAGGTCGGCTTCAAGACCATGCAGGCCGAGGTCGACACGCATCGCAACCGGATCGCGGAGTTCGTTCACGTCGACGCCGAAGGCAAGGACCAGAAGCAGATCGCGGACATCAACGACCTGCTCGGTAGGGGATGCCACGCGCTCATCGTCTCGCCGAACACCACCGCCACGCTCACCCCGGCCGTCGAGGCCGCCTGCCGGAAGGGCCTACCGGTCATCGTCTTCGACCGTGGCGTCGACACGACCTGCCCGGTGACATTCATCAACCCGATCGGCGGCTACGGTTTCGGCCACGTCTCGGCCGAGTTCGTCGGCCAGAAGATGAAGCCGGGCGGCAAGGTGCTCGCGTTGCGTATCCTGCCCGGCGTCGACGTCCTGGAGACCCGTTGGTCCGCGGCGAAGGTCGCCTTCGACAAGGCGGGTGTCAACGTGGTCGGCGTCGAGTTCACCGACGGCGACCCGGCCAAGACCAAGAAGATCGTCAACGACTACATCCAGCGGTACGGCACGATCGACGGCGTCTGGATGGATGCGGGGGCGGTCGCGGTCGCCGCGGTCGAAGCGTTCCTGGACGCGGGCAAGCCTGTGCCACCGATCAACGGTGAGGATCAGCTCGACTTCCTGAAGCTGTGGAAGGACAAGAAGCTCACGGCGATCGCCCCGACGTACCCGACCTATCAGTGGCGCACACCGGTCATCGCCGCGCTGCGGATCCTCGACGGCGAATCCGTGTCCAACCCGTGGAAGCTGCCGCAGCCGGTCATCACCCAGGACAACCTGGACCAGTACCTCGACCCTGACATGCCGCCGTTGCACTACGCGATGTGCGGCTGCACCGACCTGCCGGGTTACCCGCAGCGCTGGAAGTAGGCGGCGATGCGCGCCATCGGCATCAGCCCGTGGGTGTGGGCCTCGCCGGTCACCGACGCGGTCCTCGCCGAGCTGATTCCACGCGTCGCCGCGTTCGGCTTCGACGCGGTCGAGTTGCCGATCGAGCAACCCGGCGACTGGGATCCGGTGCGCACCCGGGATCTGCTTGCGGCGCACCACCTCCGCGCGGCGGCCGTCTGTGCGGTCACTTCGCCCGGGCGTAGTCTCGTGAACGCCCCGCCGGACGTGGTCGAGTCGACCGCGGCGTACCTCAGGGCATGTGTGGACAGCGCGCAGGTCGTCGGGGGCGCATGTGTCGGCGGCCCCGTGTACGCCGCGGTCGGGCGGACCTGGCGCATGTCGACGGCGGCCCGGGTAGCCTGCTACGCGGACTTCCGCCGGGCACTGTCGCCGGTGGCCGACTACGCCGGGGAGCGGGGCGTGAGCATCGGCGTGGAGGCGCTCAACCGGTACGAGACGAGCGTCGTCAACACCGTCGAGCAGGTGCTGGAACTGATCGACGGCCTCCCTCCGAACGTCGGCCTCATGATCGACACGTATCACATGAACATCGAGGAGGCCGACCCCTACGCCGCACTCACCCTCGCCGGTCCGCGAATCAAGCACGTCCAGGTCAGCGGCACCCACCGCGGTGCCCCCGGCACCGATCACTTCGACTGGCGCCGCTTCTTCGCCACGCTGGCCGAGACCGGCTACGGCGGCGCCGTCTGCATCGAGTCGTTCACCGCGCAGAACGAGGCCATCGCCACTGCCGCCTCCATCTGGCGCCCGCTCGCCCCGTCGCAGGACGCGCTCGCCCGCGACGGGTTGTCCTACCTTCGGAAGGTCGTCGAAGGATCGACAGTCGTCACTTGACGCCGGGGAGCGACGGCACCTAAAGTTTGCCTAACGTAATACGTCGTACGACTGTCCCCGCCGCTGGTGGGGGTCGCGCAGCTACGGCCTCGACCTGGCTCGGTGCCGACCGCCGGACGGCTCGCCGACCGTCCGGCGGTCGGCACCGACGAAGTGGATCCCACGGCCCCCGCCCTCCGGAAACCCCGCGGCATCGAGGGCCGCGCTTCCCAGGCGCCGCACTGCGGGACCCCCGTTCCGCCCCACCGTCAGGAGGAATCGCGTTGTTCGTGTCCTCGTTCTTCGCGGTGCGCAGACACCTGCTGGCCACGGTCGCCGCGGCGGCGTTGACCGCCGCCGCCGTCGTGGCCTTCGCCGCGCCCGCGTCAGCGGCCCCCATGACCCTCTATGCTTCCCCCTCCGGCACCGGCACCACCTGTTCCAGCGCGCAGCCGTGCTCGCTGACGGCGGCGCAGGCCGCGGTGCGGTCGCTGAACGACGCGATGACGGACGACATCGTGGTGCAGTTGGCCGATGGTGTCTACCGGCTGTCGGCACCGTTGCGGCTGACCGCGGACGACTCCGGCTCCAACGGTCACTCGGTGGTATGGCAGGCGGCTCCGTCGACGCGTCCGGTGATCAGCGGCGCCCGGGCGGTCACCGGATGGTCACTTGCCGACGCGGGTCGGAACATCTGGCGGGCCAACGTCGGCACCGGCATCGACTCTCGGCAGTTGTACGTCAACGGCGCTGTCGCCACCCGAGCACGCGTACAGGTCAACCGGGCCGACTTCACCGCCTCCAGTGTCGGGATGAGGTTCTCCAACGGCGCCCTGAGTTACCTGAACAACCTGGCCAACCAGAACCGGGTCGAGATGGAGAGCGTCAACTCGTTCACCGACCGGTATTCGCCGGTGCAGAGCATCAGCGGAAACCTCATCACCATGCAGCAACCCGCGTGGAACAACAACAACTTCGGCTACGACACCTTCACCAGCCCGCACCGGGCCGGTCCGCTGTACCTGACGAACGCGTACGAGTTTCTCGACGCGCCGGGCGAGTGGTACCTCAACCCCGGGACCGGTGTGCTGTTCTACATCCCGCTCGCCGGCCAGAACATGAGCAACGTCAGCGTGGAGCTACCGACGCAGCAGTCCCTCGTGAGCATCGGGGGGACCTACGACGCGCCGGCGCATCACATCACGCTCAGCGGGATCACGTTCACCGGCACGAGTTGGTTGGGCCCCAGCGGCAACCAAGGCTACGTGGACCAACAGACGGGCGCCTACCTCGCCGGAAACTGGAACTGGCCCAGCTTCTCGTCATGCCACAACGGCTGCCCCCAGTTCGAGGCCGCCCGACCGCACTGGTTCCAGATGCCCGCCGCGGTGCAGATCTCCGCGGCCAACGCCATCACCCTCAGCGACTCCCGGTTCGTCAACCTGGGCCAGACGGCCATCGGCATCGGCAACGACGCGAACGCTCACGCGAGCGGGGTGGGTCTGGGCGCCAGGAACATCACCATCACCCGATCCGAGATCGCCAGGAGTTCAGCCGGTGGCATCCTGGTCGGCGGTGTCCGCGCCGACGCGCACCACCCCGGCGACCAGCGGATGGTCAACCGGGACATCACCATCAGCAACAACCGCATCCACGACCTCGGGGCGGACTACCGGGGCGTCGTCTCCGTCCTGACCACCTACGTCACCAACGCCACCGTCTCACACAACGAGGTCTACAACATGCCGTACTCCGGCATGTCGATCGGCTACGGCTGGGGCTCCAACGACGCCGGCGGCAGCAACCACTACGCCAACCGCGGCCTGTACAACTACCAGCCGCGATACACCACACCCACGACCGCCGCCAACAACCGGCTGATCGGCAACCACATACACGACGTCATGCAACAGATGAACGACGGTGGTTGCATCTACACGCTCGGCTGGAACCCGGACGCGCTGATCAGCGGAAATTACTGTCTGCGGACCAACGGCTACTACGGGCTCTACTTCGACGAGGGCTCGAAGTACTACACCGCCACCAACAACGTCTTCTCCAACACCGGTACGTGGGCGACGGCCAACTACTGGGGTGGCGAGAACATGGGCAACTGGACCGTCACCAACAACTGGTCGACCAATGGCAGTACCAATATCACCAACGGCGACCGCGGCAACGTCGTCCATGGCAACGTCACCGTCGCCAACGGCAACTGGCCGTCGGGGGCCCAGGCCGTGATGGCGTCCGCCGGGCCGCAGGACGGCACCGCCCCGCCGGGCGGACGGATCGTGGGTGTGCAGTCGGGGCGGTGCCTGGAGGTGCCGGGTTCCACCACCGCCAACGGCACCCAGACGCAGTTGTGGGACTGCACCGGTGCCGCAAACCAGAACTGGACCTACACCTCAAGCAAGCAACTGATCGTGTACGGCAACAAGTGTCTGGACGCCAGCGGGCAAGGCGTCAGCAACGGCACCGCCGTCATCATCTGGGACTGCAACGGCCAGGCCAACCAGCAGTGGAACGTCAACTCCAACGGCACCATCACCGGCGTCCAGTCCGGGCTCTGCCTGGACGCCAGCGGTACGGGTACCGCCAACGGCACCAGGATCCAGCTCTGGTCCTGCCACGGCGGCACCAACCAGCAGTGGACGCTGCGATGACCGGAGTCAGGTCGCCGAACTTGGCTGACGTATAGAGGGAGCCGACGCGAGAGTGCCTCGCCGAGGGCGTGTGGGTCGGTCGCGCGACCGACCCACACGGTGGGGCACTTCCTCTCATCCTGCTCGCCCTCCGGGCCGGCGAGCTGCCCGTCAGGCGGGTGTGCGCCGCGACGAACTACGGAAACAGCGGTGAGACCCGTGTCGAGTCAGACCTCCGATAAGGAGACACGGTCGTGTTGCTTCGAAAACTCTCCGTCCCCTGGATAGGGGCGATGATGGCTGCCGTGGTGGTGGCTGCCGTCGGGGTGTCCGTCGTCATGACTGTCACCTCCGCGGCGGCCGCCACCACCGCGGGCTGCGGCAAGGCTCCAGGGCTGAACAGCGGCACCCACACCATCCAGAGCAGCGGTAAGAGCCGCAGCTTCATCCTTCGACTACCAGACAGCTACAACAACAACTATCCCCACCGGCTGGCCTTCGGGTTCCACTGGTGGGGCGGCACCGCCAACGACGTCGCGTCCGGCGGAAGCGACGGATACGCCTGGGCGTACTACGGCATGCTCTCGCAGTCGAACAACACCACGATCTTCGTCGCCCCGCAGGGCATCGGCAACGGCTGGGCCAATTCCAACGGTGAGGATGTCACCTTCACCGACGACATGATCCGCGTCATCGAGAACGCGCTGTGTGTCGACACGACACAACGGTTTTCCGTCGGGTTCAGCTACGGCGGGGCGATGAGCTACTCGCTGGCGTGCTCCCGGCCCACCATGTTCCGTGCGGTCGCCGCAATCGCGGCACCTGGACCGATCAGCGGATGCAGCGGCGGCACCCAGCCCGTGGCGTACATGGGGATCCACGGTATCAACGACAACATCCAGAGCGGACGGTCGCTGCGGGACAGGTTCGTCAGGAACAACGGCTGTGCCGCGCAGAACGCCCCCGAACCCGCGGCGGGCAGCCGAACTCACATCACCACCACCTACTCGTGCCGGGCCGGGTACCCGGTGGTCTGGGCCGCGTTCGACGGCGGCCACCAGCAGGGTCCGGTCGACGGGTGTGCCGGCTGTGAGAGCGGCGCGAGGAGCTGGGTCAAGCCGGAGGTGTGGCGGTTCTTCAGCCAGTTCGGGTCCACTCCGCCGCCGAGCAGCCCGCCACCATCGAGCCCGCCACCATCGAGCCCGCCGCCCGGGCAGCAGAACGTGATGATCGCCAGTGGCCAGGCCGGCCGTTGCATCGACGTTCCCAACTCCAGCACCAGCAACGGCACCCGGGTACAGCTGTGGGACTGCCACGGTGGCACCAACCAGCGCTGGACCCACACCGCCAACCGCACACTGACCGTCTATGGCAACAAGTGCCTGGACGCCAGCGGCGCGGGCAGCGGCAACGGTACCGCTGTGATCATCTACGACTGCCACGGCGGAGCGAACCAGCAGTGGAACCTGAACTCCAACGGAACCATCACGGCGGTCCAGTCGGGACTGTGTCTTGACGCCGTCGGTGCCGGCACGACGAACGGGACACAACTTCACCTCTGGGCCTGTCACGGCGGGGCCAACCAGCAGTGGAGTCTCCGGAGCTGACAGTCTTCCAGCCCTCGGCAGCAGACGGCGAGCGCTGGCGGGCACTCCGGAAGCTGAAAGGTCGCCAGTGCTTGACCACGAACGTTCACCGGGTCGACGACACGCCGTGTCACGTCCGCCGATAGGTGCTGGCGGCGGCTCACTCTCAACGGCAGTTGTTGGTCGTTGAGAGTGAGGTGGCGGGTTGGTCGAGCCGGTCAGGGCACGGCGGCTGACGCAGGACGAGGGCCGCAAGCTGCAACAACTCGTCCGTAGCGGCAAGCACGACTCAGTCCGGGGGCGCCGGGCGTTGATCATCATGGCGTCGGCGTCCCGGACACCCGTCTCCGCGATCGCCCATCTGATCGCCGGGCATGAGGACACTCCGCGACGTGATCCACTTGTTCAATGAGATCGGTCTTCGCGTGCTGGACCCTCAGTGGGCGGGAGGCCGTCCCCGCCGGATCAACCACGACGATGAGGCGTTCATCATCGCGACGGCCAAAGCCCGCCCGAGCACGATCGGGCGGGCTCTCACCTGCTGGAGCCTGCGTAAACCGCAGACTACGGGGCCACTGACGCCGACCGAACGGTCATCGTCGGCCGGGAACGGTTGCGGCAGATCCTGCGCGGTAACGAGGTCAGCTGGCAGCGGACTCGGAGAGTACGGGTGGCCGTGCCGGCGCGGCACAACCCGGCTCAGGATGCTGGCGCGGCTGCGGGTTCTTCGCCTGGGGTGGTCGGCGGTTCTGCAATGCCGATGAAGTTCCCGCCCATGGTCCGGATGCCGACCGACCACCCCAGCGCTGTGAGAACGTCCGTGAGGGTCTGAGCATCGTGGAATACCTTTACGACGCGGTACTGGCTGCCGTCATCGAGCCGGCGCAGCACCGCCGGGGTCGGCTGGTTCGCGAGGACTTCTTCGCTGGCGGCTACGGCGGGGCCGTCGTCGATGAAGACTGCTCTGCCGCCCGGCGCGAGCGCGGTGGCGACGGTGTCCCAGAAGTCGGGCAAGCGTGTCGGCGGGACATGGGAGAGCCAGAAGGCGAAGAACACGGTGTCGTAGCGTCGTGGCGGCTGCCACCCGAACAGGTCGGCCTCAATGAACTGCACGGTAGGGGATGCGGTGCGCGCCCGAGCCCGGGCCAACACTTCGGTTGCCGCGTCGACAGCTGTCACCGAATGCGCCCGCGCGGCGAGCAGCGAGGTCCACTGGCCCGTTCCGCAGGCCAACTCGAGCACATCCCCGGCGATCGGAGAGTCATCGACGACAGTCAGCAACCTTCGCAGGTCTTCGTGCTCTGCATAGGGCCGGTCGTATTCGGCCGCACCGGCCCGGTAGTAGGCCATCTGTTCTGCCAGGAGAACGTCGTCATCCATACAGGCCCCTCTCATCGGTGCTCGGTCAGCGACAAGCGCTCAGCTCGCCAGCTCGCTCGCCACAGACAGTGTCGGCCTTCACCTTTGGGCAAGGTCAACAGTCATGAGCGCCTCGGCCGTCCTCGCCGACTGATCCCGCACCCGGCTGTTGCCAGCCGGCACAAGCTGTCCGACGTGTCTGATCCCGGCAAACGTTCGTGGACAGCACACTAGCGCCGCAGTCGGGTCGGCTCGCCCGGCCCGCTGCGGCGCACCACCCACGCCTCCGTGATGTGGGTGAACATCGCCTCGGCCGCGCCGGCCGGGTCGTGGGCGGCGATTCGCTCGTAGACGCGCCGGTGGCCGCGGTTGGACGCGACGCACAAGGCGCGCTCGGTGCGGCCCACGTAGCGGGCCGTGTTGACGACCTGGCTCTCCAGGGCGCGTACGACGGCGCGGGCGATGCGGTTTCCCGATGCCTGCATGACGGTGTCGTGAAACGCCCGGTCGTGGTCGTGGTAGGTGTCGGGGTCGCCGACGAGCTCGTCCATCCGGTCGACCAGCGTACGCAGTCGTTCGATGGTCTCGTCGTCGGCAAGGCGGGCGGCTTGGTTCGCCATGTCGGACTCCAGCACCCGGCGGGTGACGACCAGGTCGTCGAGGATGGCGAGGGTCTCGTCCTCGGCGATGGTGGCGCCGAGGACCAGTTCGTCGAGTATGTTCCACATCGCCGACGGGGTGACCATTGTGCCGGTGCCCTGGCGGACCTGCACCAGCCCCTTCTCCTGAAGGATCTTCACGGCCTCGCGGACGACGGTGCGGCTGACCGAGAAGGTCTCGCAGAGCACCGGCTCGGGTGGTAGCGGCGAACCTGACGGATGGATCCCACGGACGATCCGCTGCACCAGTTCGGCCGTGACCGCCGTGGCGAGGTTGGCCGGTCGCCGAGTCCAGGCAGGGGGCCCGGCGAGGCCCGCGGCCGACTTCGCTGCTGCCGTCATATCACCCTCCGAGACCCATGGGCCCACCACGGGCGCTTGTCACTATACGCCGATGCGTTGACGTCATACGTCATACGGATTACGTTCGTGTGATCCTCCGCCAACGGCCGGTCCCCGGCCACCTCCGGAGAGGGAGCAGTGATGAAGCAACGGGCACGGTGGTCGGTGGTCCTAGTCGCCGGGCTGGTCTTGGCCGGCTGTGGTAGTGCGTCAGAACCGGACTCCTCGTCCGGTGGTTCGGACGGCAAGCTCGTCGTCTGGGACTGGAAGTCGGGCGACCCGTCCGCGGCCTCGTACATCGAGCGGGCGAAGGCCGACTTCGCCAGAAAGCATCCCGGCGTGACGGTCGAGTTCGTCGCGCAGCCCTTCGAGCAGTACTACACCCTGCTCGGTGCCGCCATCCAGGCCGGCAAGGGCCCGGACGTCATGCTGTTCAACGGCGGCGGGCAGATCCGCGACCGGGTGGACTCGCTGGTGCCACTGGACGAGTACGTCGGTGACGACCGGCAACGGCTGGCCGGGTGGGAGGCATTCACCAAGGACGGCAAGACCTATGCCGCCCCGGTGACCCTGCAGGGGCACCCGATCTACTACAACAAGTCGCTCTACCAGAGGGCGGGGCTGGACCCGGAGCGGCCGGCCACCGACTGGAACGAGTTCGTTGCCAACTGTCAGGCCATCACCAGGGCCACCGGAGCGAAGTGCTTCGCGCAGGGCAACAAGGAGGGCATCGGCATCCAGTTCTTCCTGTCCGGCCTGGGTTCGGGCGTCCTCCCGCCGCAGGAGTACGACGACTGGGTCGCCGGCAAGCGCAACTGGACCTCGCCGGGCGTCAAGCGGGTCTTCTCGCTCTGGAAGGAGGTCAACGACCAGGGCCTGAACAACGACGGCGCCAGCTCGACGGCGATGTTCAACGACGCGTTCGCGGTGTTCCAGTCCGGCAAGGCCTCGCACGTCATCGGTTTGATGTCGGACATCGGGCACTGGAAGGACTTCGCCGAGTTCCTGGAGGCCCGCAACGTCGGTGTCATGAAGTCACCGGTCGTGACGGCCGGCACCACCCCGAGCCTTCCCTACGATGGCGGTATCGGTTACGCGGTCGCGAAATGGACCAAGGACCCGAAGGCCGCCGCCGACATGGTGCGGTCGTTGACCTCGACCGACGCGCTGAAGGTGTTCTACGCCGACGCGGGCGCGATCGCCTCGGACACCACGATCGACGTGTCCAGCGCCGGCCCGGCCGTCGCGACGATCGTGTCGGAGACCAAGGACGGCAAGCCGGCCCTGCACGTGGCCCTGTCATCCAAGACGCTCGACCTGATGGGGCGGCTGTCGCAACAGTTGCTGAGCGGATCGGTCACTGTGGACAAGGCGGTCGAAGAGCTGGCCAAGTCCGACCGGGCGGGCTGATCCCGTGCCGCCTGGGAGTTCGTCGCCGTCGGTTCGCCTGGCTGGCGCCGCGCGGGCCGACGGAGCACCGCCCAGACGCGGTGGGGCTTCTCGCGCGGTCGCGGCTCGCTCTCGCCGTCGGTCAGGCGGCCGACGCGCCGAGCGCCTGGCACCATACATCCTGGTCGCTCCCGCCGTCCTGATCATCGTCGTGCTGCGGCTGTGGCCGTTGCTGCTGGGGGTCAACTTCTCCTTCACCGGTGATGGTGAGCGCAACGGCACCGCGGTCGGCCTCGACAACTACCGCGACCTGCTCGAGGATCCGCTGTTTCGCGGCGCGCTGCGCAATGTGGGACTGCTGGTACTGCTGCTGCCGATCGCCGTCGCCATCCCGGGGCTGCTGGCCACGTTCATCTACCTTCGCGTACCGGGGCATCGGCTCTTCCGCGGCGTGTACTTCTTCCCGGCCGTACTCTCGCCGGTGATCGTCGGTGCGATCTTCAACCTGCTGCTGGCCTTCGACGGCCCGTTGAACGCCGTCCTCGGCGGCGCCGGCATCGGCCCGGTCGACTGGCTCGGCAACCCACATGTGGCCATGTTCGCGGTCGTGGGCGTCCACATCTGGGCGACCTTCGGCATGGCGCTGGTGGTGTTCCTGGCCGGTTTCGCCACCCTGGACGGCGCGTTGCTGGACGCCGCCCGGGTCGACGGCGCCTCGCTTCCGCAGACCATCTGGCACGTCATCGTTCCCGGTCTGTCCCGGACCATCCAGTTCGTCTTCGTGACCACGATGATCGGGATGCTGACGTCGATGTTCGGGCTGCTCTACATCATGACCAGCGGCGGTCCGGAGGGGTCGACCTACCTGCCGGAGTACTACATCTGGATCCAGCAGGGCCAGATGAACCGTCCCGCACTGGCCTCGGCCGCCTCGACGGTCCTGTTCATGATCATGGTCGTGGTCGGCCTGTTGCAGCTCGGCCTGCTGCGCCGGAGCGGAAGGACGGAGTGATGTCGCGCATCGGGTGGGGCAGGTGGCTGCTGGCCGTGCCGATGGCGGCTCTGGCCCTGGCGACGATCTATCCACTGGTCTTCACCGCCAACGTGGCGATGAAGACCCGTCGCGAGTACATCCTCGATCGCTTCTCGCTGGCCAGCGCGCTGCGGTGGGAGAACATCGTCACGGCTTGGCACAGCGTGGGCATGGCCCGCTACTTCCTGAACTCGGTCGCCGTGGTGACCTGCTCCGTAGCTCTGCTGCTGCTGATCGGGTCCATGGCCGGATTCGCGCTGAGCCAGCTGCGCTTCCGCGGCTCCTCGACACTGTTTCTGGTCTGCCTCGTGGCGCTGTTCGTCCCGTTCCAGGTGATCATGGTGCCGCTGGTGAGGATGATGGCCGACGGCGGCCTGACGGACACCTATCCCGGACTCGTCCTTGCCTATGTCGCTCAGTTCCTGCCGTTCACGGTCTTCCTGATGACCAGCTACTACCGGGGCGTGCCGACCGAGATCGTGGACGCCGCGCGAATCGACGGAAACACACCGTATGGCGTCTACCGACGGATCATGCTGCCGATGGGCACCCCGGCGCTGCTGTCGGTGGGCATTCTCAACGCGTTGTTCTGCTGGAACGACGTGCTCATCTCCCTGCTGCTGATGCCGTCGGCCGATCACCGCACGCTGATGGTCGGCGTCACGTCACTGCGCGGCCAGTACTCCGACGACATTCCCACCTTCGCGGCAGGTGTCCTCATCGCCGCGGTACCGGTGTTGGTCACGTACCTGTTCCTACAACGCCAGATTGCCGACGGGATGACGGCCGGCTCGACGAAAGGCTGACATGCGGATCACCGGATATCGGACCTTGACGACGGTGCAGAAGTGGGGCCGCGCGGTGGGTGACGCCAACGGCGTCTACCCCGACGGCGTCATGCCGGTGCCGATCATCATGGTGGAGACGGACGAGGGGATCACCGGGGTCGGCCTGGGAGCGCACGTGGAGGCCGAGGCCGTCTTCGCCGCCATCGACGGCCAGGACCCCCGGTCGGTGACCGCGCTCTACGACTGCATGCTGCGCCAGACCTTCAAGGCTGGCCACGCCGGCGTCGTGTTCGGCACGATCGGCGCGTTCGACACCGCACTCTGGGACATCAAGGCACAGGCCGCCGGCGAGCCGCTGTGGAGGCTTCTCGGCGGCCGGGACCGCACCGTCGACGCCTACGCCTCCGGCCTGTGCTTCCCCCTGACCGACGAAGAGCTCGTCGCCACCTATGAGGCATACGGACGACGCGGGCTGCGCGCCGCGAAGCTGAAGGGCGGCCTGGACATCGAGCGGGACCGGCACCGGTTGACGCTTGTGCGCGACGTGCTGACCGAAGCGGCGCGCGGGGTGCGGCCCGGGCTGATGCTGGACGCGAACGAGTCCTGGAGCCGTAAACAGGCGGTCCGCCATATCGGCGAGATCGAACGCACGCTGGACCTGACCTGGATCGAGGAGCCGGTCCGACGCTGGGACGCCGACGGCCTTGCCGCAGTCAGCCGCGGCGTTCGCACGTCGGTCGCCAGCGGGGAGAACCTGACCGGGCTGGAGCAGTTCCGCCCGCTGATCGCCGCCGGCAGCCTCGACATCGTCCAGACCGCCGCAGTCTGGGGAGTCACCCACTTCCTGCGCGTGTCCGCGCTGGCGCAGGCCCACGACCTGCCGGTCAGTCCGGTCGGTAACACGCCTGTCGCTCTGCTGCACGCGGCGACCTCGGTGCCCAACCACATCGCCAGCGAACTGCAGGACCTTGGACCGCCCGTCGGGTTGGACGTGGACGTGGACGTGGACGACGGCGCTTTCATTCTCGGCGACTCGCCCGGCCTGGGAATCCGGGTGGATGAGGCCGCGATCACCGCCGTTGGTCAAGGAGAGAGGCCCGTGCCCGGTGGGCCACACGTGCGACCGGAACAGGCCGGCCGGCGGCTGCTCGCGGTCACCGGTCGTGGCGGGGCCACGATCCTGCCGCAATCCGTCGACGCCCACCCGGTACTGCTCGCCGCCGAGACGCCGTGGCCGACCGGCGCTGACCTCCGGCCCGAGCTCGCCGCTGAGACCAGCCCAAGCCCACAGGAAGGAAAGTCGCCGTGGTAGTGGCCGTGGGACTACCCGCGACCGGAGTGTTCGGTCCGTGCGCGGGCTCCGCGCCGTGGCGCGTGCCAGGGGCGGGCGGAACGATCGAAGCCGGGCCGAAGGCGTAGACCGGTCATGGCACAGGCTGCCGGCGCCGACGAGACGAGCTTGGTCACCGCCGCTCAGTCCGGCGACCGGCGCGCCCTCGACGAACTCTTCACGGCCTACCTGCCGGTGGTGTACACGATCGTACGCAGGGCGCTCGATTGCCTTCCGGACGTCGACGACGTCGTGCAGGACACCATGCTGCGTGTCCTTCGGGCGCTGCGGACGCTGCGTACTCCGGATAGCTTCGAGCCGTGGCTGATGGCGATCACCATGCGCCAGGTCAGCACCCACCTGCGGCGACGACAAGTGGCCGCCGAACGGACCACCGATCTCGGCGAGGTGATCGACGCGGCGGACACCGATGCCGAGGGTCTGACCGTGCTTCGCCTGGAGCTGTCCGATCAGCGCCGGCAGGCGGCTCGGTCCAGCCAGTGGCTCGATCCGGACGACCGGTTGCTGCTGTCGCTGTGGTGGCTGGAGGCCGCGGGGCAGCTGACCAGGACCGAACTGGCGGCGGAACTGGGAACGAGCGTGGCGCACGCGGGCGTGCGGGTCCAACGGATGCGCAATCGACTGGAGCTGAGCAGAGCGCTCGTGGCCGCACTGGAGGCCTCGCCCGTCTGTGCCGAGTTGACCGAGGTGCTGGAGGGGTGGGACGGGGTGCCGGTTCCACTGTGGCGTAAGCGCATCGTACGGCACACGCGATCCTGTGAGTGCTGCCTCCGCGCGGCCGACGGGCTCCTTGCGCCGGAGAGCCTGCTGGTCGACATCGCGCTTCCTCCCGCTCCGATGGCGCGCCGCTCCGGTGCTCGGCAAGGGCAGGCTCGCCGCAAAGGCGACGGCGGCCGGCCCAGTGGCGGCTCTGGTCGCCGCGCCCGCGTCCGGGGTGGCGGAGGTAGGCGACAGGGCCGGATTCCTCGACCGGCTCGCCCCGGTGATCGGAGCCCGCCCCTCGCGGTCGCGATCGACGCCAGAGCTTCCTCACCACCCGCACGCCACCGCCGCCGCCACTGATACGCCGCGGTCCGCGACACCCGCACGGCGAGCTGTGCCCGACGGGCCCCGGGCGAGCCACCCAGCTGCCTGCCGCCGCGCCGGATGGGGCAACCGGAGGGCCATCCGCGAACCGGCACCGATAACAGAAAACCGACCGGTTTTCTCGCCACCATCATTTCCAATTCGATGCCAGGATTATGTTATTGGTGACGGGCCGAGGAGGTCCGGTGTGTGGTCACGCGTGCTGTCGCCAGATTCCGAGGCCTGTCGACGGTGTGCCTCTTGAATAGTTGGAAACATCCTGGCAACATGACGGATATCGATGCGTGGCGTGCTTTCCGCCCCGGTGCGAGCAAGGCGCAAGCCAGACAGTGATGTTTAGTCCAGTGAGGTGGCGCGACTTCGAAGGGTCCTGACAATGATAGATATCTTATATTCGACGAGTCCGCCCCGGCGGCGGGCAAGAGCGATACTGCCCGTATTGCTGGCCGGCTCGCTTGGAGCCGGCATGGCGTTGATCCTCGCCGGTTCTGCCAACGCCGGCACCACGCTGGGCGCGGCGGCGGCGGAGAAGGGGCGGTACTTCGGCGCCGCGGTCGGGACGTACAAGTTCAACGACAACACGTACATGACGGTCCTCAACCGCGAGTTCAACAGCGTTGTCGCCGAGAACGAGATGAAGTGGGACGCGACCGAGCCGCAGCGGGGGGTGTTCAACTACAGCGCCGGCGACCGCATCGTCAGTCACGCCCGTTCCCGAGGAATGTCGGTGCGCGGCCATACCTTGCTGTGGCACACCCAGCAGCCCGGATGGGCGCAACGACTGTCCGGCGCCGACCTGCGCAACGCCGCCATCAACCACGTCACCCAGGTGGCCACCCACTTCCGGGGGCAGATCCACTCCTGGGACGTGGTCAACGAGGCGTTTGCCGACGGCGGCAGCGGCGGTCGGCGTGACTCGAACCTGCAACGTACCGGAAACGACTGGATCGAAGCGGCGTTCCGCGCCGCCCGCGCCGCCGACCCGGGCGCGAAGTTGTGCTACAACGACTACAACACCGACGGGATCAACCCGAAGTCGACCGGCATCTACAACATGGTTCGCGACTTCAAGGCCCGCGGTGTGCCGATCGACTGCGTCGGTTTCCAATCCCACCTGGGCACCTCGATCCCAGGCGACTATCAGGCCAACCTCCAGCGCTTCGCGGACCTGGGCGTGGATGTGCAGATCACCGAGCTGGACGTCACCCAGGGAGCCAACCAGGCCAACATCTACGCCACCGTCACGCGCGCCTGCCTGGCGGTTTCGCGCTGTACCGGAATCACGGTGTGGGGCGTGCGGGACTGTGACTCGTGGCGTGGCGGCGAGAACGCTCTGCTGTTCGACTGCGCCGGCAACAAGAAGGCCGCCTACACCGCGGTTCTCGACACACTCAACGGCGGCCCGAACCCCAATCCGACCACGCCGACGCCGGACCCGAACGGTAACCGGCTGCGCGGTGAGGCCTCCGGCCGCTGCCTGGACATCAGCGGAGCCTCCTCCGCCAACGGAGCACAGGCCCAGATCTGGGACTGCCACACCGGCGCGAACCAGCAGTTCACCGCCAACGGCGCGACCCTGCAAACCATGGGCAAATGCCTCGACGTCGCATCCAACGCCACCGCCGGCACCCGGGTCCAGATCTGGGACTGCCACGGCGGCGCCAACCAGCAGTGGAACCTCAACAGCAACGGCACGATCAGCAACACCCAGACCGGCCTCTGCCTCGACGTCAACAGCGGCGGCACCGCCAACGGCACCGCGGTCATCGTCTGGAACTGCCACGGCGGCACCAACCAACGCTGGGCACGAGCCTGAAGATGGGCCCGCTCGCCCCGACCAGCTCCGCCTGCTACCGGCAGAGTCGACGAGCGCGGCTTCCAGGCCACACGGCGGCGGCATGACGCCACCATGCACCGTTGCCCGTGGCCTGGAGGGGCCGGCGCGGAGAGGGCAAACTCCGCGCCGGTCCGGCCGGTGGCCGCGGCCACCAGCGCCGACCTTCGCCTGCGTGACGAGGGCTCCGGCCGCTGCCTCGACGTCAACCAGGCGCTCATCGCCAGCGCCGGCACCGCGTACGAGTTGGGGCTGCAACGGCGGCGCCAACGAGCGCTGGAGCCGAGCCTGGCGGTCCACACCCGCCGCGCTGTTCGGAAGGATCACGAGGTCTGAAGTGACACGAAGGCGACTCCTCACCGCCGGAGCCGCCGGGGCGGGAGCCGCGGCGCGCGCGTACAAACTCCTCCGTGACCTGGTGCGGACCGACCGGCTGGCACCGAACATGTTCGACCTGCATCCGCCGTTCCAGATCGACGGCAACTTCGGCGCCACCGCCGGCATCGCGGAGATGCTTCTGCACAGCCACAACGGCGAGCTGCACCTACTGCCGGCGCTGCCGTCGGCCTGGCCGACCGGGCAGGTGGCGGGCCTGCGGGGGCGCGGCGGATACACCGTCGGCGTGTCGTGGGCCGGTGGCCAGGCCGACGAGTTTCTCGTCCGGGCCGACCGCGACGGCACCGTCAAGCTGCGCGCCCGACTGTTCACCGGGAGCTACACGATTGTCGACGTCGTCGACGGCACCACACCCGTCACGACCCGGCCCGAGTCCGACGTCGTCCAGCTCGCCGTCCGGGCCGGTCACACCTACCGCGCCGCGCGGCCGGGGGCGACGCCCTCACCGACGCTGAGCGCCACCCCCACCGTGAGCCCGACCGTCTCGACCTCCCCGACGGTGAGCCCGAGCAGTTCACCACCGCAGTCCGGGGCGCGTGCGGTGTACGCGGTGACGAACTCCTGGCCGGGCGGCTTCCAGGGCGAGGTGACGGTCATCGCCGGCTCCTCGCCGATCCGAGGATGGACCGTTTCCTGGACGTTCCCCGATGGACAGGTCATCAACCAGATGTGGGGTGGCTCCCACACCCAGAGCGGGGCGAAGGTGACGGTGGCGAACGTCGCTCACAACGGTGCGCTGCCCGCTGGCGGTTCCGCGAGCTTCGGTTTCATCGCCACCCTGACCGGAGCCAACAACCCACCCAGCGACATAGACTGCACGACGACCTGAGCCGCGTGGTGGCCGGCTGGATCACGCGATCCGCGCCGGCCACCACTTGCCGGGACCGTGGCGCCAGAGATCGTCAGGACCGGGCGAACGCGGCGTCGAACGCCGCGGCCGGCGGATCGAACGCCAGCCGCCGGACGAACCGCAGCGCTTCCGGAGCGCCGACCAGGCGGTCCATGCCGGCATCCTCCCACTCGATCGAGATCGGTCCGTCGTACCCGATCGCGTTGAGCGCACGGAAGCAGTCCTCCCACGGCACGTCGCCGTGCCCGGTCGAGACGAAGTCCCAGCCGCGCCGCAGGTCCGCCCACGGCAGGTGGGACGACAACCGTCCCCGCCGGCCGTCACCGGTGCGTACCTTCGCGTCCTTGCAGTCGACGTGATAGATACGGTCGGCGAAGTCCAGGATGAAGGCGGCCGGGTCGAGTTCCTGCCAGACGAAGTGGGACGGATCCCAGTTGAGCCCGAACGCCGGCCGCCGTCCGATCGCGTCCAGCGCCCGTACGGCGGTGTAGTAGTCGTAGGCGATCTCACTGGGATGGACTTCGTGCGCGAACCGCACACCCACCTCGTCGAACACGTCGAGGATCGGGTTCCACCGGTCGGCGAAGTCACGGTACCCGGCGTCGATCATCGCTGGCGGCGCCGGCGGGAACATCGCCACGGTGTGCCAGATCGACGAGCCGGTGAAGCCCACGACGGTGCGGACGCCGAGCTTGGCCGCCGCTCGCGCGGTGTCCTTCATCTCCTCGGCGGCCGCCCGCCGGACCTGCTCGGGGTCGCCGGAGCCCCAGATGCGCGCCGGCAGGATCGCCTCGTGCCGTTCATCGATCGGGTGGTCGCACACCGCCTGCCCGACGAGGTGGTTGGAGATCGCCCAGACGTCGAGGTTGTACTTGGCGAGTGTCTCGCGCTTGCGGTCCACGTACGCGTCGTCGGCCAGCGCACGGTCGACCTCGAAGTGGTCGCCCCAGCAGGCGATCTCCAGACCGTCGTACCCCCAGTCGGCTGCCAGCCGGCACACCTCCTCGAACGGCAGATCGGCCCACTGCCCGGTGAACAGCGTGATCGGTCGCGCCATCGGTACTCCTTGTCATTCCTTCTCGACGTGGGTCCATGCGCCCTCCGCGGCGGCGCTGCGCTCGACCGCGTCGAGCACGAGTTGAACTTCGAGGCCGTCGCTGAACGAGGGCTGCGGATCGGTGCCGGTCGCGATCGCCTCGAGCAGGTCCCGGACCTCGTGGGTGAACGAGTGTTCGTAGCCGATGAGGTGGCCGGGCGGCCACCACGCCGCCATGTACGGGTGCTGCGGTTCGGTGACCAGGATCCGGGTGAAGCCCTGTTCCTCGGCCGGCCGACTGGCGTCGTAGAACTCCAGTTCGGACAGGCGCTCCAGGTCGAACGCGAGCGACCCGGCCGAGCCGTTGATCTCGATCCGCATTCCGTTCTTGCGACCGGTGGCGAACCGGGTCGCCTCGTACGTGGCGATCGCGCCGCCGGAGAGCCGCGCCAGGAACAGGGCGGCGTCGTCGACCGTCACCGGACCGGTGGTCGTGCCGGAGGCCGCCGCGGACAGGCCACTCGACGAAGCGGGTAGCGGGCGTTCCTTGACGAACGTTTCGGTGAGCCCGGACACCCCTATGATTCGCTGACCGGTCACGTACTGGGTGATGTCGATGATGTGCGCGCCGATGTCGCCCAGCGCGCCCGAGCCGGCCGTCTCCCGGCGCAGCCGCCAGACCAGCGGGAACTGGGGGTCGACGATCCAGTCCTGTAGGTACGTCGCGCGGACGTGGCGGATCTCGCCGACCCGGCCGGCGGCGACGAGGCTGCGCATCAGGGTCAGCGCGGGTACCCGGCGGTAGTTGAAGCCGCACATCGACCGTACCCCCGACCTGCGTGCCGCATCGGCGGCAGCGACCATCGCGCGGGCCTCGTCCACGGTGTTGGCCAGGGGCTTCTCGCACAGGACGTGCTTGCCCGCGGCGAGCGCCGCGAGGGCGATCTCGGCGTGCAGTTCACCCGGCACACATATGTCGACCAGATCGATGTCGTCCCGCTCGACCATGGCCCGCCAGTCGGTCTCCGACCGTTCCCAGCCGAGCCGGTCCGCGGCCGCGGCGACCGCTGTCGCGTCGCGGCCGCAGACGGCCACCATGCGCGCCCGTACCGTTAGATCGAACACGCGGTTCACGGTGCGCCACGCCTGCGAGTGGGCGGTACCCATGAAGGCGTAGCCCACCATGCCGACCCGTACGTCGCTGCGATTCATTGTCGACCTCCGTCAGGACTTGAAGCCAAGTGGCCGGTACCGGTCCACGTTCTCCTTGGTCACCGTCTCGGACTGCAGCACGATGAGCTTCGGCACCTGGAGTTCGACGAGGTCCTCCATGCCTTTGCCCTGGGCGGTGAGCCGGGCCAGCGAGATGGCCGAGGACGCCATCGTCGGCGGGTACGTGACCGTGGCCTCCAGCGGGCTGTCACCGGCCTTGATGTGCTCCATGGCGTCCAGCGACCCGGCACCGCCGACCATGAAGAACTCCTTGCGGCCGGCCTGGCGGATCGCCGCGAGCACGCCGACGCCCTGGTCGTCGTCGTGGTTCCAGATCGCGTCGATCTTCGGGGCCGCCTGGAGCAGGTTCGCCGTCACCGCCTGGCCGGAGTCGACGGTGAACTGCGCGGCCACCCGGTTGGCCACCCGCAGTCCGTACGTCGCCAGCGTGTCGGCGAACCCTTTCGAGCGGTCCTTGGTGAGCTGGAGGGTGTCGATGCCGGCGATCTCGGCGATGACCGCGTCGGACTTGCCCCTGAGCTTCCTGCCGATGTAGTGCCCGGCGGATACCCCCATGCCGTAGTTGTCGCCCTTGATCAGAGTGAATGCGGCGGCCGGATCGGCGAACTCCCGGTCGAGATTGATCACCGGTATGCCGGCGTCCGTGGCCTGCCGGGCGACGGCCGTGAGTTGGGCGCCGTCGTAGGGCAGCATCACGATGGCGTCCGGCTTCTGCTGGATCAGCGACTGGATCGCGGCGATCTGGGCGGGCGCGTCCTTGCCCGGGTCGACCGCGAGGAGCTTGACGTCGGAGTACTTTCCGGCCTGCGCCTTGGCGTTGTTGGTGATCGCCGCGATCCACCCGTGGTCGGCGGCGGGGGCGGTGAATCCGATGGTCACGGTCTTGCCGGGGGCCGCGTTGTTGCCGCCGGACACCTTCGTCTGATCGTTGCCGTCGTTGCCCTTGGTTTCGTTGGAGGTGCAGCCGGCGAGCAGCACACCGGCTCCGAGGGCTGATCCGCCGAGCAACAGTCTGCGGCGGGACGTGGACATGGCTCCTCCTGGGAAGGGTGCGTGGCGCCGGGCGGCCCGCGGGTCGGGGTCGTCGGCTGGGCGAGAAGGTCAGGTCGCAGGGGTACGGCCGCGCCGGGTCCACGCGAACGCGGGGAGGCGGAACCGTCCCATCTGGAGTTGCTGGACAAGCACCGCGCAGACGATGATCGCGCCGTTGACGATGCGTTGGGTTTCGGTGGGCAGGTTGTTGACGGTGAACAGGTTGGCGATCTGACTGAAGATGAGTACTCCGAACAGGGAGCCCACGATCGTGCCCCGGCCGCCGGTCAGCGCCGTGCCGCCGATGATCGCGGCGGCGATCGCGTTCAGTTCGTACAGGTCGCCGTTGGTGTTGGAGCCCGAGGTGGTCTGGGCGACCACGATCAGCGCGGCGATACCACAGCACAGTCCGGACAGCGCGTACAGCGCCAACGTGTGGCGCTTGACGTTGATGCCGGCCAGCCGGGCCGCTTCGGCATTGCCGCCGATCGCGACGGTGCGCCGGCCGAAGGTGGTGCGGTTGAGCAGGATCCAACCGAGCACGACCACGACGGCGAAGATCACGACGATGTACGGGATGCCGAGGATCTTGCCGCTGGCCAGCTCGTTCACGAACGAAATCCGGTTGATCTGGGTCTGCGACCCGGATATCTTCTGCGCCAGCCCACGGGCCGCCACCATCATCGCGAGGGTGGCGATGAACGGGACCAGCCGGCCGTACGAGATGAGCAGCCCATTGACGATGCCGGCGCCGGTGCCCACCGCGAGAGCCGCGAAGATGACACCGGTGACGCCGAAGCTCTGCGTGGCGACGGTTGTGCACCAGACGCTCGCCAGGGCGAGTAGGGCGCCCACCGACAGGTCGATGCCGCCGCCGATCATCACGAACGTCATGCCGATCGTGATCACTCCGATCGCCGACGCGAGACTGAGTACGGTCAGCTCGTTCGACCACAGCTTCGCGGGGTCGAGGAAGATGTCCGGCCGGGTGACCGCCCCGACGACGAGCAGCGCCAGCAGTACGGCGGCGAGGGTGGCGGTCCGCTTGACCGAGTCGAGTGATACCACCCGGCGGTCCGGCTCCCGCACAGCCTCCGGCTCCGCCGTCGTGGCGCGGGTGCTTGCCGTCACGTCGGGCTCCCTTCCAACAGCGACCCCGCCATGACGAGATCGAGTACGGTGTCCTCGTCGAGTTCCTCGGCCGGAGCCTGATGGATCAGCCGGCCCTCGCGCATCACCAGCACCCGGTCGGACAGACCGAGCACCTCCGGCACCTCGCTGGAGACCAGCAGGACGCCGACGTCGCTGTCCGCCAGGCGCCGGATCATCTGGTACAGCTCGGCCCGTGCCCCGACGTCGACGCCGCGGGTGGGCTCGTCGAGCAGCAGCAGGCGGGTGCCGCCGAGCAGCCACCGCCCGACGACGACCTTCTGCTGGTTGCCGCCGGACAGGGTGCGGACCGGTCGGTGGACGTCGCGTGGGCGCAGTTCGAGGTCGTCGGCGATGCGGGTGGCCGCGGCCCGCTCGGCACCGGCCCGGGTGAAGCCCACGGTGGCGAAGCGGCGCAGGCTCGCCAGTGTGATGTTGCGGTAGACCGGTTCGCCCATCAGTAGCGCCTGCCGCTTGCGCTCCTCCGGCGCCATGCCGAGACCGGCTCGGACGGCCGCGCCGACGTCGGCCGGGTGCAGCGGCCGGCCGTCGACGAGGACGCGGCCGGTGTCCGGTCGGCGAGCGCCGTACACGGTCTCCAGCAGCTCGGAGCGGCCGGACCCGACCAGGCCGGCGATGCCCACGATCTCTCCTTTGTGGACGGAGAGGGAGACGTCTGAGAACTCGCCCTGCCGCCCGAGACCCTCGACGGCCAGGAGCGGCTCGGTGTGCGGGGCCGCGTGGCGCTCGGGGAACACGTACTCGATGCTGCGGCCGGTCATCCGGCGCACCAGTTCCCGGGTGGGCGTGGTCTTCGCGTCCAGGTTGACCGCCGAGGTGCGCCCGTCCCGCAGGACCGTGACCCGGTCACCGATCTCGCGGATCTCCTCCAGCCGGTGGGATATGTAGATGACCGCGATGCCGTCGGCGGTGAGGTCGCGGATGACCCGGAACAGGTTCTGCACCTCGCCGTGGGCCAGGACGGCGGTCGGCTCGTCCATGATCATGAGCTTGGCCCGGCGGGACAGCGCGCGCCCCATGCTGACGATCTGCTTGGCGGCGGCGGGCAGCACGCCGACCTCGGCGCCGACCGGGATCTCCGGGTGTCCCAGCTGGCTGAGTACCCGCTGGGCGGCGCGGCGCATCACGCCGCGCCGCACGAAGCCGAGGCGCCGTGGTTCCTGGCCGATCGCGAGGTTCTCCGCGACCGACAGCTCGTCGATGAGGTCCAGCTCCTGGTAGATCGTGGCGATGCCGGCCTTGAGCGCCGCGTGCGGGCTGGTGAAGGACACCTGTTCGCCCTGCCAGACGATCTCGCCCGCGTCCGGCCGGTGAACTCCGGACAACACCTTTATCAGGGTGGACTTGCCGGCGCCGTTCTGGCCGAGGAGGCAGTGCACCTCGCCCGCGCGGACCTCCAGTCCGACGCCGTCCAGCGCGCGTACGCCGGGGAAGCTCTTGACCACGCCGGTCAGCCGGAGCACCACCTCGGGCGTCATGATGGCTGCCCGTACGCCAGCTCGCTGGCGAGCACCGCGGCGCCGACGACGCCCGCGCGGGGGCCCAGCTCGGAGAGGACGACCGGTAGGTTCCCGGTGGCGAGGGGGAGCGAGCGCCGGTACACCACGCTGCGGATCTGGGCGAGCAGGATATGCCCCAGCCCGGCCAGGCCACCGCCGATCACGATCATCGACGGGTTGATGAAGCTGACCAGCCCGGCGAGCGCCGTACCGATCCGGCATCCGCCGTCCCGGACGAGCTCGATACAGGTGACGTCACCCTCCGCGAGGCCCTGTGCCACGTCCCGTGCGGTCACCACCCCGGTCGCGGCGAGCCGCTCGGCCAGCGCGGGTGAGGTGCCGGCGCGGGCGGCCGCGGTCGCGTTGCGGGCCAGCGCGGCGCCGCCGAACAGGGCCTCAAGACACCCGACGTTTCCGCACGAACAGACCGGACCGTTGCTGTCGAGCTGGATATGGCCGATGTCGCCGGCGCAGCCGTCCGGGCCCCGGTACACCTCGCCGTGCAGGTAGATGCCGCAGCCGATGCCGGTACCGACCTTCACGAACAGCAGGTCGTCAACGGAACGCGCGACACCGCCGTAGCGCTCGCCGATCGCCATGATGTTCACGTCGTTGTCGACGACCACTGGGCACGCGTGTTCGCGGCTGAGTATCTCGCGTACGGGGTACTGGTCCCAACCGGGCATGATGGGCGGTGAGACCGGGACGCCATCACGGAAGCTCACCGGGCCTGGCACGCCGATGCCGATCGCGTGCAGGCGCTGGTACGCTCCGTCGATCTTGAACTTGGCCAGGATCTCGCCGAGCCGGTTCAGGACGACCTTCGGGCCGGAGCGGATGTCGGCCGGCTCCGCGTAGGCGACGACCGGCTCCAGGCGCCCGTCGATGATCTCGACGTCGATCGAGGTGGCGCCGAGGTCGACCGCCGCGAACCGGATATCGGGGTTCAGTTCGACAAGCGTCGACCGCCGGCCGCCACGGGACGCGGCCGGACCGGCTTCCCGTACGAGGCCGGTGTCGAGCAGCGCGTCCAGCTCGGCGAGCAGCCGCGGCCGGGGGAGCGCGAGCTGGTCCGCCAGCTCGGCGCGGGACAGCGCGCCGCTGTCGCGTAGCAGGCAGAGCAGGCGGGACCGGACTGGTCGCTGGGCAGCCGCGATCGGGGTCACTTCGCGCCTCCGTCATCCACGTCTCCGAGGTCAAAGACCTCGTCGCGTTGGCCTTGCAGTAGGTGCAGGCGGGGCAACCGACCGTGTCGGCCGTGTGACGACAGTACGGGCTTCTGTCTATGTAATCCAGAGCTTCTGTAGAGATCGCAGGAACTTCTGTCATCTCCAACGGAAGTTGATGATGAGTGCGCGCTCAGGGTGTGGGGCCCCGAGCCGTTCGGCTGGGATTGACAACCATCGACTGATGCGAAGAGTATGACTCTGGACCTCTTGATGTGTCTGTAACACAGCCCTTGTGTCACTCGGACCGGTACAGGAAGGCCTCAGTGACGTCCTTGAACTCGCGTCGACGTGCCCCTCCGGGTGGCCTGTTGCCAGGCTGGCGCGTACCTGTCGGCAACGTATCTGCTCTGAGGGGTCGTCCATGAGTATGACTCTTAGCTGGCGTCGATAGCAGCCTTTGACTGCCTGGCGTAGTCCGGCGCCTAGTCGCCGGCAAGGGGCGTTCCTCGTGCGCGGCGCTGGTTGACCGCCCGGCGCCCCGCCCCGACTTGTCACCGGTGACCGCTGATCGGATCGACGAGAGACGGTTGTCGGGTTCGATCGGCGGGCAGGGCCGAGACGCCGACCGGCCCTGCCCGCTAGCCCTGTCCGGCCCGTCCACCGAACCGTGACGCCGTCGTAGCCGCCGACTTCGTCGTCGTCACGGTTGGTCGACCTCGGTGTGACGGGCGGACGGGGCCCGGTGCCACCGGCCCCACAACTATCGGAGGATCGATGCCCACGGGTATTTGGCTGATTGGGGGGCGCGGCAGCGTCGCGGTCAGCAGCATCGTCGGAGCGCTCGCCGTGCGCGCCGGGCTGGCCCCGCCCACCGGCTGCGTCACCGAGCTGCCCGAGCTGCGCGACGCCGTCCTGACCGGCTTCGGTGATCTCGCCTTCGGTGGTCACGACCCGGCGTCGATTCCCTTGACGAAGAAAGCCGAAGCCCTTGCCGTAGCCGGCGTTCTGCCGTCGGCGCTGGTTGCCGCGATATCCGCCGACCTCGCCGCGGTCGACGCCGAGATACGGCCGGTGCCGACCGCCGCGACCCAGGCCGAGACCGCCGAACTTCTCGTCGCCGACCTGGTGAGTTTCCGTAACCGGCGAGCGCTCGACCAGCTGGTCGTGATCAACGTTTCGTCCACGGAACAGACCCCGCCGCCGCATCCCGCTCACGCGTCTCTTGCCAGGCTGGACGGTGTGCTCCGTAGCGGCCGGCCGATCCTGCCGTGGAGCGCGCTGTACGCGTACGCCGCGTTCCGTGCCGGCTGTTCCTACGTGGACTTCACCCCGTCGACCGGGGCGCGGTTACCCGCCTTGGCCGAGCTGGCTGAACAGTGCGGCGTGCCGTACGCCGGACACGACGGCAAGACGGGCGAAACCCTGGTCAGATCGGTGCTGGCACCGATGTTCGCTCATCGTCACCTGCGGGTGCTCAGCTGGTCGGGGATCAACCTGCTCGGCGGTGGCGACGGTGCCAACCTGACCACACCTGGCCCGAATGCCGCGAAGCTCGCCAGCAAGCAGCGGGTGCTCGCGGAAACGCTCGGATACCAGCCTCAGGGCACCACGCGCATCGACTGTGTCGACGACATCGGAGACTTCAAGACCGCCTGGAATCTCATCACGTTCTCCGGCTTTCTCGGCTCCACCATGCGGATGGAGTTCACCTGGCACGGCTGCGACTCTGCCCTCGCCGCGCCGCTCGTGCTGGACCTGGCCCGGATCACCGCCGCGGCGCAGGCCGCTGGACGCGTCGGCGCCCTGACCGACCTGGCCTTCTTCTTCAAAGATCCGCTCGGAGACGTCCGGCACGGGCTGGCCGAGCAGTGGCAGGCGCTGACCGCGTTCGTCGCTGGGTTGGACGCGCGGGCATGACGTGACCTCGACGCGATCAAACGCCCGCAGGGACCGATTCCGCGTCCGGTCGCGTCGCCCGCCACGGCGGTCGCCCTCGTCGCCGGACTGGCCGGGGCGGGCGTGGCACTGGCCGGACCGGCAGGGCGCGGGGCGGAGGGACAGGAGAGGCCGCGGATCCGAAGGAGACGTTGTGGCATCCGACGAATGTCGTATCGCACTGGACGGCCTGTCCGACGACGGCTGGCTCGCCGACGCGGAGAGGCGCGTGGCGCGCGACCCGGCCAGCATCGTCCGCTTGTTCGCCGGCGTCGGCCGCCACTGCGGCCGGGCGCCGCTGCCACAGGCCGAGGGCTGGACCGCCGACGAGGCGGGCCGGGTGCGACTGCTGCTCGCACTGCCGGCCGCCGCGGTGCCGCGCCAGGTCGAGGATCTCTACCGGTACGGTGACGCCGACGAGAAGCGTGCCGTGCTCAAGGCGCTGTGCCTGCTCCCAGTCGACAGCGGGGCGGTGCCGTTGCTGCACGACGCCATCCGCACGAACGACACCCGCCTGCTCGCCGCCGCGCTGGGTCCGTACGCGCGGCACCTCGACCAGGTTAGCTGGCGCCAGGCCGTCCTGAAGTGCGTCTTCATGGGTGTGCCGCTGTCGGTGGTACACGGCCTGGCGGAGCGCGCCGACGCCGAGCTGGCGGCGATGATCGCCGACCTCCGTGCCGAGCGCGATGCCGCCGGGCGCCACCTGCCCGAGGATGCCCTCGCACTGTTGAAGCAGCTCACCCGACGGCCGGAGGTTCGATGCGCATCTTCGATCCGCACATCCACATGACCTCACGAACCACCGACGACTACGGACGGATGGCGGCGGAGGGGGTGCGCGCCGTGGTGGAGCCGGCGTTCTGGCTTGGGCAGCCACGCACCAACGCCGGCTCGTTCGCTGACTACTTCGCGTCGCTCGTCGGCTGGGAACCATTCCGGGCCGCCCAGTTCGGCATCCGCCACCACGCCGCCATCGCCCTCAACCCCAAGGAGGCCAACGACCCACGCTGCCGCGAGGCTCTGGAGCTGGTGCCCCGCTACCTGGCCAAGGACTCGGTGGTGGCAGTCGGGGAGATCGGCTACGACGCGATGACACCGGAGGAGGACGACGTCTTCGCCGCGCAGCTGGCCATGGCCATCGAGTACGAGCTGCCCGCGCTCGTGCACACCCCGCACCGCGACAAGATTCGAGGGGTCGCCCGCACGCTCGAGGTCGTCACGAACTCCACCATCGAACCCGGCCGGGTCGTCGTCGACCACCTCAACGAGGTCACGGTCGGCGCGGTCCACGACTCCGGATGCTGGATGGGCTTCTCCGTATACCCGGACACGAAGATGTCGCCGGAGCGCATGGTGGAGATCCTGCGCGTCCACGGCCTGGAACGGGTACTTGTCAACTCCGCCGCGGACTGGGGCCGCTCCGACCCGCTGCTGACCCGACGCACCGGCGAGGCGATGCTCGCCGCGGGGTTCAGCGACGACGACGTCGACAGGGTGCTGTGGCACAACCCGGTCGAGTTCTTCGGCCAGTCGGGACGGCTCGATCTCACCGAGCTGCCCGCCGCCAGCTCCACGTTCGAAGGCAACTCGATCCTGAGAGGCGGTAGCTGATGCGCCCGTGCCGTCCCGGTGACGACCTGGCGCCGGCGAGCTACTGCGCGGACGTCCACCCGGCCCGGAGCCTGCTTGGCACCGTCGGCCGGCTCGACGCGTACGCCGTCCCGGCAGCCGAACGCCTCGACGCCGACCCGCTCGGCCTCGGAGTGTGCCTGGCCGCCCCGGTCGTCGCTGGCCTATCCGCCGCCACCGGCGCTCGGCGGTCGGTCGGCGGCGGAAAAGATCCGCTGCTGGATCTCCCTGCGGTAGTCGTCCAACGTGTTGTCGACGTGGGTGGCTGCCGCCTCTGCGGCGGCTTCCGCGTCGCCGGCACGGATGGCCTGATAGATGGCCTCGTGTTCCTCGATGGCCTTGGCCGCGTGTCCGCCGACCGAGCCGCGCAGCCCGATCAGGTTGGACTGCGCCTGCAGCCGGCGGGCCTCCCGTACGGCGATCTGCAGGAACACGTTGTGCGAAGCAATGGCGATGCTGGTGTGGAAGGCGTCGTCGCCTTCGTTGAACAGGTCCTCGCGCCCGGTGTCGAATCCCCGCCTGCACACGCCGGCGGCTCTCTCGATGGCCTGTACCTCCGTGGGAGTGGCGCGGCGGGCGGCCAGCCGGCTTGTCGCCATCTCCTGTGTCCGGCGGAACTCGAAGAGCATGTAGACGTGGTCCAGGTCGGTGGGCAGGAAGAACGAGGCCCATCGGCCGCCGCCGAGCATTCCTTGGTCGTCCGCGACGTACAGGCCGCGGCCCTTCTGGGCGCGTACGCGACCCAACGCCGAGAGAATCTTGATGGCCTCGCGGACCATGGTGCGGCTCGTGCCGAGCTGCTGGGCCAGTTCGTTCTCGGTGGGCATCCGGTCGCCGGGGCGCAGGCGGAGCCGGGCTATCAGCTCCAGTACCTGCTCTGCGGCTACCTCGTAACCCGGCCGGTACCCGCCTCCGGTGCGCTCGTTGCCGATCACCGACGTCCTTTCCCGATCGTCCGTAAGAGTAGGACCCATGGTCTTCCTGGGCTAGACCGTATCCCGCGCCCGGGTGGCAAGCGCGTGGGCGATGGTGACCACGCCAACGTCGATCACCGTTGGTGGTCGGGGCGCGGACCTCCGATCGTCGGTCGTACGACAACAGGCGATCCCTCCGCGGTGTGTGACGCCGGCGGGCGTGACCATCGCCCCGACCATCCGACAGCACGCTGTGGTCCCTGCGGCGGGCCGGCCAACCAGACACGACGAGCAATGCGTGACGCAAACGTGACTTGCCATCGATCCTCACCAATGTATTCAAGTAATTGACGAACTGCGGTGGCGCCTTCGGTGGGCGTGCCGTGCCGACCCTCATCGCACCGGTCTTCGGCGAGCCGATGCGAGATTCCGCGCTGTTCCCGACCAGCGAAGGAGCTCCTTCGTGCCAGCAGATCGCCGGAGCGGCGGCACCCGCCGCTCCGCCAAACGCAGCCTGTTCCTCGCTGCCGCCACCCTTCTCGCCGCCGCGTCGGCGCTGGTCGCCGGGGCACCATCCGCCCAGGCGGCGCTCCGGCCGGTGAGTCAGGCGGCCGCGGCGGAGCCGTTCTCCGTTCTGGTCTTCTCCAAGACGGCGGGCTTCCGCCACGACTCGATCCCGGCGGGTGTCGCGGCGATCGAGCGGCTCGGCGCGGAGAACGGCTTCACCGTCGACGCGACCGAGGACGCCGCCGCGTTCACCGACGCCAACCTGGCCAGGTACGCGGCGGTGGTCTGGCTCTCGACCACCGGCGACGTGCTCGACGCCGGGCAGCAGGCGGCGTTCGAGCGGTACATCCGCGACGGGGGTGGGTACGCGGGTATCCACGCCGCCTCGGACACCGAGTACAACTGGGCCTGGTACGGCGACCTGGTCGGCGCGTACTTCGCCTCGCACCCGGCGAACCAGACCGCCACCATCAAGGTCGAGGACCCGGCGCACCCGTCCACGGCGTCACTACCGGCGAAGTGGACCCGCTTCGACGAGTGGTACAACTTCCGGGCCAACCCGCGCGCGGACGTACACGTGCTGGCCAGCCTCGACGAGCGCAGCTACACGCCGGGGGCGGGCGCGATGGGCGCCGACCACCCGCACGCGTGGTGCCACGATTTCGACGGCGGCCGGTCCTGGTACACGGCCGGCGGGCACACGGTCGAGTCGTACACCGAGCCCAGCTTCCTGGCCCACCTGCTCGGTGGCGTCCGAACCGCGGCCGGGGTGGTGGACGCCGACTGCGCCGCGTCGCGAACGGACAGCTTCGAGAAGGTGACGCTGGACAGCAACACCAGCAACCCGATGGAGCTGGACGTCGCGCCGGACGGCCGGGTCTTCTACATCGAGCGCGACGGCCGGGTGCAGATCGTCAAGCCGGACACCGGTACCACCGTCACCGCCATCGACCTGGACGTCTTCGCCGGCAACGAGGACGGGCTCATCGGCATCCGGCTCGACCCGGACTTCGCCACGAACGGTTGGGTGTACCTCTACTACGCGCCGAACGACGGCGTCGCCCGCAACCGGCTGGCCCGGTTCACCGTACAGGGTGACTCGATCCTGGCCGGCAGCGAGAAACCGGTGCTGGAGGTGAGCACCCAGCGCAACACCTGCTGCCACGCCGGCGGCAGCATGGTCTTCGACAGCCGGGGCAACCTCTACCTGGCGACCGGCGACAACACGAACCCGTTCGAGTCGAGCTCGTTCACCCCGATCGACGAGCGGCCGGGGCGGCAGGACTACGACGCGCAGCGCACCGCCGGCAACACCAACGACCTGCGCGGCAAGGTGCTGCGAATCCACCCCGAGGACGACGGCACGTACACGATCCCGTCCGGCAACCTCTTCCCACCGGGTACGGAGCGGACCCGGCCGGAGATCTACGCGATGGGGTTCCGAAACCCGTTCCGGATCGGCATCGACAAGAAGACCGACAACCTGTACGTCGCCGACTACGGCCCCGACGCCCCGGCCGCCGACCCCAACCGAGGCCCCGAGGGCACAGTCGAGTGGAACGTCGTCACGCCCGGCAACTACGGCTGGCCGTACTGCCACGGCGCGAACTATGCGTACAACGACTACACGTTCCCGTCCGGCCCGAGCGGCGCGAGGTTCGACTGCGCGGCGCCGGTGAACAGCTCGCCCAACAACACGGGCCTGACCCGCCTGCCTCCGGCGATTCCTGCCGCGGTGGACTACGACTACAGTGGCAACCCGCTATTTCCCGAGATCGGCCGTGGCGGCGCGCCGATGGGCGGCCCGGTCTACCGGTACGACGCGGGCCTGAACTCGACTCGCAAGTGGCCGGCGTACTTCGACGGCAAGGCGCTGCTCGGCGAGTGGAACCAGAACAAGATGTACACGCTACAGCTCGACCGTGACGCCAAGTCTCTCGTGGACATCAACCAGGTGCTCGGCGGGATGACGTTCGTGCGGCCAATGGACTTCGAGTTCGGTCCGGACGGCGCGCTGTACCTGATCGAGTGGGGCACCGGCTTCGGCGGCAACAACGACAACTCCGGCGTCTACCGGATCGACTACATCGCCGCCGACCGCGCGCCGATCGCGGTCGCCTCCGGCGAGCCCACCTCCGGCCAGCCGCCCTTGGCCGTGCGGTTCTCCAGCACAGGATCCCGCGACCCGGACGGTGGCGAGCTCACGTACGCGTGGACGTTCGGCGACGGCGGCACCTCGGACGAGGCGAGTCCGACGCACACCTACACGACGGCCGGCAAGTACACCGCCCAGCTCACCGTGACCAACCCCAAGGGCCGCACCGCCGTCGCCAACGTGCCGGTGACGGTCGGCAACACCGCGCCGACGGTGACCATCGAGTTCCCGCCGGACGGCGGCTTCTTCGACTGGGGTGACCAGGTCAGGTACACCGTCAAGGTGACCGATCCGGAAGACGCCACGGTCGACTGCGCCAAGGTCAAGTTGCAGTACTACCTCGGGCACGACGAGCACGCCCACCCGTTGCAGTCGCACACCGGCTGTACGGGTACCGTGCAAACCTCGCTCGCCTCAGGGCACGGCGCCGAGGCGAACGTCTTCGGGGTCTTCGAGGCCACGTACACCGACAAGGGCGGGTCGGGCGGAGTCAACCCGCTGACCGGACGGGCGATCGAGCAGCTACAACCCAAGCGGAAGCAGGCCGAGTACCACGCGGCTACCGGCAGGGCGCCGGACGGCGTGGGCGCCGGTGATCCCGGCGTGCGGAAGGAGACCACCGGCGACGCCGCGGGTGGCTTCCAGAACATCGCGTTCATCGAGGACGGCGACTGGTGGTCCTTCACGCCCACCAACCTCACCGGCATCGACACGCTGCGCTTCCGGGTCGCCTCCGGCAGCGGCGGCGGCGTGATCCAGGTGCGCGCCGGTGCGGTCGCCGGCCCGCTGCTGGCCGCCGCGACCGTGCCGGCGACCGGGGCGTGGCAGACGTACACCGACGTCTCCGTGGACCTCGCCGCGCCGCACACGACGAGCGGTCCGCTGTACTTCGTCGCCCGCAACAACCCGGGCAGTACCGAGAGCGGCGACCTGTTCAACGTGAACTGGGTGGACTTCCTCGGCCGGGGCGTGACCGACAACGCGCCGCCGGCGGTCAGCGTGTCGGCGAGGCCGAACACCGGCACCCTGCCACTCGCCGTGGAGTTCACCGGTACCGCCACCGACGCGGAGGGCGACACGCCGCTCGCGTACGCCTGGGACTTCGGCGACGGCGGCACGGCGAACACGCCGAACGCCACGCACACGTACACCGCGCCGGGCAGTTTCACCGCCACCCTGACGGTGACCGACAGCCGGGGCGCCAAGGCGTACGCGACCGCCGCGGTCAAGGTGGACGCGCCGAGCACGTCCTGCTTCGGGGCTCGTTCGGACGACTTCACCGGCACCAAGCTGGACAAGACTCGCTGGTCGGCAGTGATCAGGGAAAACCAGGCCTATTCGGTACACGATGGATCGCTGCTCCTGCCCACCGCGGCGGGTGATCTCTACGGTGGCCGCAACGACGCGACCAACATCGTGCTCCAGCCGGCACCGGGCGGCGCCTGGCAGGCCACGACCAAGGTGACGCTCGCGACCACCGCCGACTACCAGCAGGCCGGGCTCATCGTGTACGGCGACGACGACAACTACGCCAAGCTCAATCTGCTCCACTCGGGTGGCCGACGGGTCGAGTTCATCCGGGAGACGGCCGGAAGCCCGCGCAACGAGGGCGCCGACAGCGCCGCCGCGCCGACCGGTTCGGACACCCTCTACCTGCGACTAAGCAGCGACGGCAACACCCTCACCGCGGCGTTCTCCGCCGACGGCCAGACCTTCACCCCGGTGGGCCGGGCGGCCGCGCTGACCGGCATCACCACCCCGAAGGTGGGGCTCTTCGCCATGAACGGCGGCACGACGGCGCCGGTGGTCGACGCGGCGTTCGACTGGTTCCAGGTCTCGCCGGACAAGCCGGCTGAGCCGGTCGCACCGACCGACGAGTTCGACGCCGCCCTGCTCGACAAGTGCCGGTGGGACGCGATCGTCCGTGAGGATCCGGCCGCGTACCGGGTGCGGGGCGGCGCGCTGCACCTCGACGTCCCGAACGGCGACATCTACAGCACACCCAACACCGGGCCGACGAACCTCATCCTGCAGAACGCGCCGTCGGGCGACTGGGTCATGGAGACAAAAGTCGACGGCAGCCTGCTGGACGAGCGGTACCAGCAGGGCGGCCTCCTGGTGTACGCCGACGACGACAACTACCTGAAGCTCGACTACGTCGTGGACAACGCGGCCGGACAGCCGGTGACGCGGCGGATCGAGTTCCTCAGTGAGATCGACGGTACGATCCAGAATCCGCAACCCGGCGTCAGCAGCCTCACGTCCGCGGTCTGGTATCTGCGCCTCGCCCGCACCGGCAGTGTCTACACCGCCTCGTACTCGGCGGACGGGCAGGCCTGGACGTCGTTCGAGCCGCTGACCAACGCGGCGGCGAGCGTGACGCCCAAGGTGGGTCTCTTCTCGCTCGGCGGTGCGCAGACCGCCCGTAAGACGGTCTCGTTCGACTACTTCCGGCTCAGCGCGGAGGCGGTGGACGACACCGCACCGGTGACGGTGGCCACGGTGAACGGCACGGCGGTCGAGGGCTGGTACACCGGCCCCGCGACGGTCACGCTGGCCGCCACCGACGAGAACGGCGGCAGCGGCGTGGCGCGCACCGAGTACCAGCTCGATGGCGCCACCGCCTGGACCGCCTACACCGAGCCGATCCTGGTCGCCGGGGACGGGGCGCACGAGGTGCGCTTCCGCTCCGTCGACCAGGCGGGCAACGTCGAGGCGGCCAGGTCGGTACCCGTGAAGATCGACGCGACCGCGCCGGTGACCACGGCGACGTTCGCGCCGGCGAACGACAACGGTTGGCACGCCGGGGCGATCCCGGTGACGCTCGCCGCGGCGGACGCGGGATCGGGCGTGGCTGCCGTGGAGTGGTCGCTCGACGGCGGCCCGTGGGCCCCGTACACCCAACCGGTCGACGTGACCGGTGACGGGGACCACGAGCTGCTCTACCGCGCCAGGGACAAGGCCGGCAACGTGGAGACGCTCAAGTCGGCGGTGCTACGGGTCGACGGCACCAAACCGACGGTCCTCGTCTCCGGCCTCGCCGACGGCCAGCTCTACGGCGACAGCCAGGACGTGCGGGTCACGTTCCAGGCGGTCGACCCGACCTCCGGCATCCGGTCGGTGGTCGGCAAGCTGGACGGCAAGCCGTTCCAGTCCGGGACGCTGCAGGTCATGTACGACCTGACGCTCGGCCTGCACGAGCTGGCCGTGACCGCCACCGACAAGGCCGGCAACGAGACGACGGCGAACGTGCGGTTCTTCGTCACCACCTCGCTGCGCGACATGCAGGCGCTGGTCGACCGGTTCAAGACGACCCGGCAACTGTCGACCGTGGCGCACGGGAAGCTGTCGAACAAACTGGACGCGGTGCGGCTGGCCGAGGCCACCGGGAACGACCGGGTGGCGATCCAGCAGCTGCGGATGTTCATCGGGCTGGCGTCGAACCGGGCGCTGGTAACCGACGCGGACGTCCGGAGCGTGCTGGTTCGGGACGCCAACGCCATGCTCATCCGACTGGGTGGGCGGGCGTCGGCGGCCGGCACCAAGGCCAACGGTGGCGCGCCGCTGACCGGCACGGGGCGTCTCGACGAGGACGCCACCCGCGTGCCCGAGGGCGGCACGCTGTAACTCCATCCGCCGTGGGGCCGGCCGCCGCCGGCCGGCCCCACATCCCAGGAGGCTTCTCCGGATGAGTAACCGAAAGAGAATCCGTCAGTCGCCGTCTTCGGCCCCCACCACGCGGCGGATCGTTCCGACCTCCATCGCCTTTGCGCTTGGGGCGCTACTCGCCGGACCGGTCGGCGCCGTGACGGCCGGGGCCGACGACCCGACCGACGACCGGGTCGCGGCGCTGCGAGCCGAGGAGGCGAAGCGGGACGCGGCCCAGGTCGTCGAGCTGACCTCACGCGCCCGCCGGGTCCGGGAAAGCCTGCTACCCGTGCTCGACGGGCTGGCCACCGCGGTACCGGTGACCAACGCGCCCGGCCCTGCCGCCAGCAAACCGGATGTGGAACGGTGGCAGGCGACCACCGGCAAGGCGGTCGAGGACTTCGCCAACCCGCCCTCCGGGGGGACCGGCGTCAACATCGCGCGCTCCGGCCTCGCCGCGGCGGTACAGACGCTCGACGCCGCCGTGGACACGTACGCCGCCGCGCTCGCCCAGTCGCCGACCGCTCGCGCCGGCCTGTTCGAGCTCACCGGCCGCCAGCGGGACGCCGCCGTCGCCATCTGGGGCAGTGCCGCCACCCAGCTCGACGTGCTCAACATCGACTCGGGCAACGGCCACGTCCACGTGTTCCTGCCCACCGTGCCGGGGCAGGGGGCGCTGACCGCCGACGGCGCACCGGAAGGGAAGTGACCGTGCGACGTACGATCCTGGCGGCGCTGGCGGCCGTACCCCTCCTCGCGCTCTGGCCACCGGCCCCGGCGGCGGCGCACGGCGGCCCGGTGGTGCTCGACGTGGCCGGCGACGGCGCGACCGGCGTGACCGTGCGGGCCACGTACAAGGACGGTCACCCGGTGGAGGATCGCGTGCTGCGGCTGGTGCTCAACGCCACCGGCGAGGGCGGCCTCACGGTCGGTCCGTTGCAGCTCAACCCGGCGGGCGAGGGGCAGGGCTTCTACGCCAGCGGCGCGGTGCTCACCCCCGGCAGGTGGACGGTGGCCGTCACGTCCCCCGAGCCCAACCCGGGCAAGGCGCAGGCAACGGTGCAGGCCCACGCCCCACAGAGCGCCCCACCCCGGCCGGCGGCGGCACCCCGGCCCGATGAGGACGGCGGCGGTACCGGGCGCTGGTGGCTGGTCGGCGGAGCACTGCTGCTGGTTGCGGCGGCCGCGCTCGCGCTGACCGCTCGCCGGGCCAAAGCCAGCCCAGGACGTCCGGGGTAGGAGCGCGGGCGTCCGTACCGCCGCGGCGTCGCGCGGGAAATCGCCCGTCGTGCGGGTGCCTGACGGAGGCATGCCGGACTCTCGGGGTCCACCACGGAGACACAATTCTGAGCGGAACCACAGAAGCCGGCCCTCCATGGCA
>NZ_SMKD01000033.1 GCF_004348595.1 Micromonospora sp. KC723 | reverse complement strand
CCGCCACGTCATCCACGCCGCCGCCACCCGGGTCGTCCTGACCGTGTCCACCGCCGCCGACCGGATACCTGTACCGGCCGGCCACCACCTCGTCGCCGTCGACACCGTGATGTCCCAGCCCCTCGTCCGCTCCCACGACCGGTTCGTCCCCGCCCAGCGGCCGACCAGCACCGGCGGGAACTGCTACGTCCTCTTCACCTCCGGCACCACGGGACGACCAAACGGGGTCGTCGTCACCCACCGCAACGTCTGCAACATCCTGCTCACCGCACCGGGAAACCTCGGCATCCGGCCGGGCTGGCGGGTCGGGCAGTTGCTCAACGTGGCGTTCGACATGGCGGCCTGGGAGATCCTCGGCTGTCTCAGCCACGGCGCCACCCTCGTCATCCGGGGCCAGGACCTCGCCGCCACCGCCCAGCGCGTCGACGCGCTCATCGCCACCCCGACCATTCTCAGCGGCCTGGACCCCGATCGGTGCGCACAGGTGAAGGTGGTGGCGGTGGCCGGCGAACCGTGCCCCCGGCCGCTGGCTGACCGGTGGGCCCGCCGCTGCGCCTTCTACAACGCCTGCGGTCCCACCGAGACCACCATCGTGAACACGATGCACCGCCACGACGTGAACGCCGCCCGGCTGACCATCGGCCGCCCGACCCCCAACAACACCGTGTACGTCCTCGACCCGGCCGGTCGCCCCTGCGCCATCGGCGCCGTCGGCGAGATGTGGGCCGGGGGCGACTGCGTCTCCGCCGGCTACCTCGACAATCCGGCGCTCAACGCCGAACGCTACGCCCCCGACCCGTTCCTCGGCGACGGACGGCCGATGTTCCGCACCCGGGACCTCGGCCGTTGGACGCCCGACGGCCAACTGGAACACCTCGGCCGTACCGACGACCAGGTGAAGATCCGGGGATTCCGGGTCGAACTCGACTCCGTCTCCGCCGTCCTCGAGTCCGTGCCCGGCTGCCGGCGGGCGGCCACCGTCAAACTCGACGACCGCAGCCTCGTGTCGTTCGTCGCCCCCGGCCACGTCGACCCGGAGGCGGCGAAGCGGGCCGTCGCGTCCGCCCTGCCCTACTACTGCGTCCCGACGGCCATCCATCCGATGGCCGCACTGCCCGAAACCAGCCGCGGAAAGATCGACAAGGCGGCGCTGCTGCGCCTCGCCGCCTCCGGAGAGCGGGAGCAGGCGGCATGAGCGTCACCAGCCCGGTCGAGACGCCGGCCACTCCCGCCGAGGTCGCCGTCCCCGCCGCGGTCACCCTGCCTGCGCCGACGTCGCTGCCCCGACGCGTCCTCAAGCATCCCCGCCTGATGCACCACCACCGCCTCGTCGCCCTCGTCCTCGCGGCGAACCTGGCGCTGCTCGGACACGCCCTCTCCCAGGGCCGTTGGTGGTCGACCGACCACACCAGCCTGACGGCCATCTCCGACGCCGTCCTGGCCAACTTCGCCCTGGCAATCCTCATCCGCCAGCAGTACGTCATCAACCTGCTGTTCTGGCTCGCCACCCGGGCACCCACCCGGTGGCCGCTGAGAATCCGCTGGACCCTGGCGAAGGTGTACCACTTCGGAGGGCTGCACGTCGGCGGCGCGCTCGCCGGGACGCTGTGGTTCCTGGTCCTCGTCGGGTCCGCCACCGTCGCCGCGCACCGGGGCGAACCCGTACCCGTCGACCTCCTCGTGGTCTCCTACCTCCTGCTCGCGCTCCTGGGCGTCATCGTCACCACGGCACGACCGACGTACCGGGCCCGACACCACGACCGGTTCGAACGGGTGCACCGCTTCGGCGGGTGGGCCGCGCTGGTCCTGTTCTGGACCCAGACGGTGCTCTTCGTCCGGGCCGACCACGACCGGAACCTGCTGGCCGCGCCGCAGATCTGGGTCCTCGCCCTGCTCACCGTCAGTGTCGCCCTGCCCTGGCTGCGCCTACGCAGGGTGCCCGTGGAGGTCATCCGGCCCTCCCGCCACGTGGCGCTGGCCCGGTTCGACCACGGTGCGACACCGTTCGCCGGGTCGTCCACCGCGATCAGCCGGCGTCCACTCTGGGAATGGCACTCCTTCGCCAATGTGCCCACCCCCGGCCAGACCGGCTTCCGGCTCACCATCTCCCGCGCCGGCGACTGGACCGGATCGTTCATCGACGACGCCCCCTCCCACGTCTGGGTCAAGGGCATCACCACCGCGGGGGTGGCCAACATCGAAACCCTGTTCACGAAGGTCGTCTACGTCGCCACGGGCAGCGGCATCGGCCCCGTGCTCCCACACCTGCTGGCCCGGAAGGTACCCGCCCGGTTGGTCTGGGCGACCCGCAGCCCACGGACCACCTACGGCAACGCGCTCGTCGACGAGATCCTCGCCGACCAGCCGGACGCGATCGTCTGGGACACCGCCGAACACGGCAAGCCCGACATGGTCCAACTCGCGTACGCCGCCTACGAGGCGTTCCGGGCCGAGGCCGTCATCTGCATCTCGAACAAGAAGCTGACCTGGCAGGTCGTCCACGGCCTGGAACGCCGGGGCATCCCGGCCTACGGCGCCATCTGGGACTCCTGAGGGAAAGGAAACAGTCACATGAACCACATCAAGATCGAACAACGCGACCGGGTCGTGACCGTGCGGCTGCACCGGCCGGAGGTACTGAACGCCCTCAGCACCGACCTGATGACGGAACTGGTCGACACGCTGCGCCCCCTCGACCGCGACCCCGACGTGGGCTGCTTCGTCATCACCGGCTCCGAGCGGGCCTTCGCCGCCGGCGCCGACATCCGCGAGATGGCGGCCAGGACGTCGCTGGAGATGTTCACCGAGGACTTCTTCGCCGGCTGGGACGCCTTCGCCGCACTGCGTACCCCGAAGATCGCCGCGGTGGCCGGTTACGCGCTCGGCGGCGGCTGCGAACTGGCGATGATGTGCGACCTCGTCTTCGCCGCCGACAACGCCCGGTTCGGCCAGCCGGAGATCACGCTCGGCGTCATCCCGGGTATCGGCGGCACCCAGCGACTGACGAGACTGGTCGGCAAGGCCAAGGCGATGGACATGATCCTCACCGGCCGACTGATGGACGCCGAAGAGGCGGAACGCGCCGGCCTGGTCGCCCGGGTGTTCCCCACCGACCGGCTGCTGCCCGAGACGACGGCCGTGGCCGAGACCATCGCCGCGTACGGCAAGCCGGCGGTAATGACGGCCCGCGAGGCGGTCGACCGGGCCCTGGAGGTCGGCCTGAGGGAGGGGCTGCTCTTCGAACGACGCGCGTTCCACGCCCTGTTCGGCACCGAGGACCAGGCCGAGGGCATGCGCGCGTTCCTGGAGAAGCGGCCCGCCCGCTTCCGTGGCCGGTAGAGCCGCACCGCAGGCACGCCGCAGCTCGTCGCTGAACCGGCCGATTCCGGTCACCACCCGGGTCACGCCGGAGTCGCCCGGCCCACCCGGGCCGAAGACCAGGGCGCCGACGCGGGCCTCGGGGTCGGTGGTCGGACGGCGGGCGACGGCCAGGTCGAAGGTCGGGCCGCGGGATCCGCCCAGTCGACCGGCACCGCGAGTGTGCCGCACTGCGCGGTGACGTCCTGCGCGCACGGCACCCAGGCGACGCTGGGGCGGGCGACGGCGATCGCGTCGGGCTGGACCACTCCCATGACGCCCGCGCCGGTGAACGCCGCGCCGGCCGCGAGGAAGGCGGCCAGGCGCAGGCGGCCGGTGTGGAAGCGTTTCATCCGCTCGATGACAGGGTCACACATCCGCGTCGGTTGAGGTCGCACGAGGGCTCGACGAGGCGGTGTCCGCCTGGGCCATCGTTCGACCATTTCTGCGGGTTCGAGGTCGTGCTCCCGATAGACGTACCGGTGGGAGCCGCAGCGAGGCACCCATCCAACGGGCCTTACGCGACCCAACCAGGGGGTGGATCACCGCACCGTCACCGTCTGGCTCAGAGATCGCCCGTCGCAGGGAGCGGAGCGCCGGCCACCACTCAGGATGGCACTCCACCACCTCAGCCAGAACCGGACTCTGCTTCAGCATGTGCGCTGGCCACTCGTACCAGGAGTGGGCGAAGTGGAAGTCCGGCAGTAACGCGGCCACCTGCAGTTCACACTCAAGAACGTCGGCGAGCAGTTCCGCGAGGGTCAACACCGACTGCCGATCGTCATGGTGCGGCGCGCAGGGTCGACCATCGAAGAAATACGGGCGGAGTGATGGATTCTCAAGCAGGCGGTCGTGCCAAGCACGAGATACGTTGTTCATCTCCATCAGGGCGGCGGCTGAGCCGATACCGTTGTTGATGCGGCTCTGTCTCGCCACCTCCCGCGTCTGTACAGCAGAGAAGCACAGCGACACCACGACAAGCGCTACGCCAACGAGGCTGAGGACCGTATCCAGCACAGCTGCACGCCTTCCGAAAACGGATCTGTCCTCACACTACGGTGGCGCCGCAACCAGCCCACGGCAGTCGCGCTCCGAGGATCGCGGTCGTGCCGTCCCAGCGATTCCTCCAGAGGACAGGCTGATGTCGCGGATCAGGAGTTGCCGCCGGCAACCCATGGAGCACTCCCCTGGCCTCTGCGTAGGCGTGCTCGACCGACGTGTCGGGCGGCTGCTCCTCTTGCGGTCGGTTGGGTCGCGCTGGGTCAGCCCTGACCAAGGGGTCACTTCGCCCGAACGCACGGCGCGCCATCGCCTGTCACGGCAGAAACGGCTGCGGAGGCGATCGGCGCGTGGCCGACGCCCAGCTCGCCGAGCCCGCTGCTCCGCGCTCCACACCAGGACAGATATGAGTCGCCTCCCCGGCCCGTCCGCCCTACCTTGTAACTGGATCTTCTTCTCCGACCCACACGGAAGGACCTCACCCCGCGTGACGCCGCCTGCTCTTTAGACCTGACATCTTGCCCGTGCATCGGTCGCCGACGTTGTCGTCGGCTCTTTCCCATGCCTTCCCGTCAGGTCTTCAGAGGAATCAATGTCCACGCGTCTTCACATCGGGCGGCGCGCGCGCCTTCCCCTGCTCCCGTTCCGCTGCGTCCACTGCCACTTCGACCTCGCCGGGAAGTTCCCCGTCGATGCCCACGGCAAGCTCCTCGACGCCCGGCTCCTCATCGCCTGCGTTTCCCGCGACCGAGCCAGCAGAGTCACCGTCCACGGTCGCATCCCCGTCCGGTACCTGGATCCGACCCTTCCCAAGGAGAGCTACTCCGGCAGCTCCTCCCGCCGGGGGCCTGAGCCGGAGCGAGACGCAAGGTGGCCTTGCCCCGGGCTGGATCGTGCGGCGGTCCGCACGCGGTCGCTCATGACGGGCCGCGAACGAAGGTCAGGGCCGGCTCGACACCCGCGACGAAGGTGAACGCCCGTGTGCGTGCATCCGGACGCGCCGAGGACATGTCAGCTCGTTGTCGCTCGCAGCGTTCGGCAGTTCACCCGCGCGATGACGCTGGGTCCGTTGCCGATGCGGCGGCGCAACGGGGGCGGCGGCGGCCAAGGCGTCGTCGGCTAGGACGGCGATCGGCACGTCGCCCCTGCTTACGTGGGCGGCCGTCGAAGCGCGGCACCGCCACGCCGGTCGGAGGGAACCCGCGCGAGGTGCGCGTACCTTCGGCGACGCCCTCGGCCGCTGATGGTGCTGCTGTACGGGCAGCAGAAAGGCCACTCCCATCAATGGGAAGTGGCCTTTGAGCTGCGTGGGCGATACTGGGATCGAACCAGTGACCTCTTCGGTGTGAACTCTCGGCGAGCCGGTCGGATCGGGCTTCATACGAGGTCATGCGGCCTGCTGAGGCTCGTCTCGGACCCGTTCGACTGGCACGGTTGCTGTACTTCGCTGCTGTACTGCTGGCATCAGGCGAGGCGCTGGATGCGGACCTTCGGGCGCTCGTTTCTCAGGTGGCCTTGCTTGTGCTGGCGCACCTGCTCATCCCAGACCTCCTGGTCGTAGTCGGGGTCTGGCGGGATCCACGTGGGAGCCGTCGCTGTAGTGGAACTTCTCGTCCCCGGGCCGCAGGATGCTCACCGCAGCCAGCCGAGGAAGCGTCGGTGCAGCACCCCCGCCGGCACCCAGGCCAGGTCTTCGGAGGCACGCACCAGTTGGGCACCCAGGTAGAGAGCAAGGGACATCGGAGTGCCGTCGAACTCCGCGCGCAACTCCCGCTGCCGGGTGCGGCAGGGCCAGGGCGCGTCGCAGCCGCCGCAGCTCCAGATCGGCAGTACCGGGCCGTGCGTGGTCATGTGCGACCTCCGAGCAGCGCCGCCGTCAGGGACCGCGCCTGCCGACTGGTCGCCCAGTCCACCTGCCAGCACGGGTACGGCGTCAGCCGCGACCACCACGCCCGACAACCGGTACACAGGCCATCCACCCCCGGCAGATGTACGACCAGGATCCGCTGCTCCGCCTCGTTCGTCACTGCTCCTCCTTGGCGGGCCAGTGCCCCCGGTTGATCGGGATGCGGTGTCGGTTGCGACAGGGCAGGTTCGCCCCACAGCGACAGACCCACGCCCACTTCCGCCAAGACCATGCCGGGCGGTGTCGCCGTGCCAGGGTCATCGCGACAGCGATCACGTACTGGTCGTAGGGCACTCGTCGCCCCGGTGGTGTCCTGTCCCGCATCACTGACTCCTCCGCCGGGCAGCGCTCCATGGCCGACCCCGAACCACGGGGCCGGATCTGGAACGTTCGGTAACTGCGACGCTACGATCACGACGACGGCGGTTGGACTCACCGGCAGTACGAGTGAGCAGGCCACAGGTCCTGCCGAAGCGTGGGTTTGACGGCGGGAACGTCGACCACCGGTCAACGTAGGGATGACGGATGGCAGGTCGCGGACGATCAGCACAACAGCGGGGCGAGGTGACCGGCTACCTACTCAAGCTGATCCGGGAGTCCATCCCGCTGACGCAGGAGCAGCTCGCCGTCGACCTGGGCGTCGATCGCGTGACCGTGCAGAGCTGGGAATCCGGGCGCCGGCCATTCACGGCAGTGCCGCTCGGGCAAGCGATCGCCGTGCGGCACAGGCTCGGCCGGCTCGGGGCGAACGCGGCCCTGCTCGCCGCACTCGACGACGCCGCCGAGGCAGACGTCATCCTCGCCGCAGTCCTCGACGAACAGGTGGAACGCATCGACATCGCCGAGCAGCCGCTCGGCTGGTCCGTACTCACCCACCGCCTGACCGACCTGATCCTCTGGGCCGTCCTCGGGCAGACACCGACCTTCGCCAGAGGGCTACCCATCGCCCACTCGCGGCGGGGTCCGGTCGCGAGTGGTCCGACCCTGCCCGTCGATGAGCAACGTACGTTCTTCGCTCGCCTTCCCGTGCTCGCCGAACGCGCCGCAGTCGGACGCAACGCAAGCGTGCTGCTGCACCGACAAGCCTGCTTCCTCGCCGGCATGGACCCCAGCAGGACGGTGGCAGGATGGCTCACCCAGACCACCGCCCGCGCCCGCCGGGCGACCAGTTTCCACACCTGGTCACCGCTGTGGCCGGATGCCCGCTCCGTCGTCACGTCCCTGGCCAACCAGGGCGACCCGGAACCTTTGCGGGACTTCATCGCCCGCGCGCACCCGGACGACGCCTGCGAGCGAGCAGCCCTCAACTACTCGGCCTACTGGGTGGGCGAGATCCCGTACCGCCACCGCGACGACTCCTTCATGCCCGGGACGCTCGCGGATTGGCATGGCTCGATCCTTCTTCGGCACCTGGTCCAGCGCCTGGACCCAGGGCACCCCTTCGTCGACCTCAACATCCACAACGTCTGGGCTCTGCTGGCCGCACGACGCGGTCTCGCTCTCGACAACCCCGCCGCGACTCGGTCACTCCTCGACCGCAGCATCCCGCTCCTGGACAGCGACCGGATCTCCGCACAATCCCGGCAGGAACTAACCTCTATCGTCTACAGCCTGCGGGCGGACGGACTCACCGGCACAGGGACGGGCAGATGACCGATGACCACGACGCCGCCGGAGCGATGAGCTTCATCTTCGAAGCCGGCGTCCTCAAACGCGCCGCCCGCACGGGCTGGTGGTTCGCCGGCGTCAAGCACCCCGAGTCCATCGCCGAGCACTCCTTCCGGACCGCGCTCATCGGAATGATGCTCGCTGCCATGGAAGGCGCTGACCCGGCCCGGGTGTCGATGCTCTGCGTGCTGCACGACACCCAGGAAACCCGGATCACCGACATCCCACACATCGCCAAGCGTTACCTCACTGCCGCACCCAACACCACCGTCACCGCCGACCAGGTCGCCACCTGCCCACCGGCCGTCGCCGACGTCATCACCGCCGCCGTTGCCGAGTACGAAGCGGGCGAGACACTGGATGCCGTCGTCGCTCGCGACGCCGACAAGCTGGAATGTCTCGTCCAGGCCGTCGAGTACCGCCATCAGGGCATCGACAACGTGCAGCGCTGGATCGACAGCTCACGCACGGCGCTCAAGACAGCGAGCGCCCACCGCCTCGCCGACGCCGCCCTCAGCGGACAACCTCTCGCCTGGCTCACTCCCCCGCCGCCGGAGTGAGCCCGAGCTATTGCTCGGCGCTCGACGCTTGCCCCACCGGTCGAACGGGCGGGATCAACGCATCCGCGACGCGTTCGCTGACGATCCGCTGACACCCAACGACACCTGACGATGGAATCAGCAAGAGCCACCCTCTTCCGAGGGTGGCTCTTCTGCGCTACTTCAATGGTGGGCGATACTGGGATCGAACCAGTGACCTCTTCGGTGTGAACGAAGCGCTCTCCCGCTGAGCTAATCGCCCTCAGCACCGTTGACTCTACCCGATCGAGAGACCGGACCAAAAACCCGGGGTACCGCTCGTCGCCCGCGAGTCGATCAAGAGCTGGTCAGTGCGTCGCCAGGTGGTGCAGCAGCTTCGCCACCAGGTCGATGCCGAGGCTGTACTTGACCGACAGCCACACCATGGTGGCCACGAAGACGAGGCCGACGGAACCGAGGGCGAACCGTACCGGCAGCGATCGTGACGTGGCCCATCGCGTCCAGTTGTGCACGTGCCGGCGGGTGAAGGCGAGCAGTCGCCGCGCCCAGTGGAACTCGACGGCCCAGATGGCCAGGCCGGCGATCACGATCAGCCAACCGGGGCCGGGCAGCGGTATGAGGGCGATGCCGACGGTGACCACGAGCGCGCCCGCGACGGCGATGAAGATCTTGAGGGCGACCCGGCCGGTGGGGTTGGCGCGGATCAGGTCGAGGGTGATGCGTATCCGTTGCCGCCAGCCGGGGCGTGGACGCTCGGCCAGGGCCGTACCGGTGGGGCCGGTCGGGCCGCCGGGACGGGCCGGGCCGGCACGCCCGGGGCCGGAGCCGCTCGCTCCACGGGCTCGACCGGAGCCGGCGGGGCCGGTCCGGCGGGCGGCGACTCGACGGCCCGACGGCGCCGTCCGACCGTCGGATCCTGGTTGTTCCATCGGCACTTCGCTCCCCCGCCTTTCGGCTGCTCGGGCCCCTGCTTTCGACGAGCCGGTCGCGGCCTTGACACCCACCGAGGAACGGTTCGTGACCATTTCCTCCCCCAGTGTCGCCCGGGCCCGTCACTTGCGCAGACCACTGGACGTTACCGGAGTAAGTCGACGACTGAACCACCCGACTTCGGACGGGATGACGCACTGGGCAGAGCCGGAATCGTACAAGAGCCTTCACGTTCTCGTGGCGTTTCCCACCCCCTTCCCACCACTGGGTGAAGTCAGCGTATGGCGGAGCGTAGCCAGAGGTAGCACCTGAGTATGGGAAAAGCGGGACACGCGCGTTCCGCAGCGGTGCCGGGGGGAGAACGTCCATGAGTGTGATTCGACCAACGACCGTCGAGGTCGAGACGTCGCTAAGGCTCGTCGCGCCTGACGCCACCGCATTGCCGGTGCGCGCCAGTCTGCGTTACGACCCTGCTGACCCGTATGCGGTCCATGTCCTGTTCCACGCCGAATCCGCCGGAGGCGAGGCCGTCAGCTGGTCCTTCGCCCGCGAGTTGCTGGTCACCGGCCTCGACGAGCCGGCCGGCATCGGCGACGTCCGGGTGTGGCCCTGGGCCACCCCGCGCGGCGACTTCGTCGCGCTGGCGCTGTCGTCGCCGGACGGCAACGCCCTGTTCGAGGTGCCGCGCAGCGTCCTGGTGCGTTTCCTGCGCCGCACCTACGTCGTCGTCCCGCGTGGCCGCGAGGCCGAGCACCTTGACGTCGACACCGCGGTGAACCGGCTGCTCGCCGGCCGCTGAACCACCGGATCGGAGCCGCGCGGATCTGCCGAGTCCGCGCGGCTCCGGCTGCCCGGCACCGGGTACGGCCTCAGCCGTGGGTGGTTATGCCGCCGTCGACGGGGATCACCGCGCCGGTCAGGTACGCCCCGGCCCGCGACGAGAGGTAGATCGCGGTCCCGGCGATGTCCTCCGGGCGGCCGATCCGCCCCAGCGGCACCTGCTTCTCGACCGCCGCCCGGGCGGCCGGGTCGTCCAGGACGAAGGCCATCATCTTGCTCTCGAAGGGGCCGGGCGCGATGGCGTTGACCGTGATGTGCTCGCCGGCGAGCTGATGGGCGAGGCTGCGGGTGAGCATGTGCACGGCCGCCTTGGTGGCCGAGTAGGCGTACACCTCCATGAGCGGCACGCGGAGGCCGTCGACCGAGCCGATGGTGATCACGCGGGCCGGGTCGTCGGCGCTGGCGGCGGCGCGCAGCGCCGGCAGCAGCGCCGTGGTGAGCCGGAAGACGGCCTTGACGTTGACCGCCCAGAGCTTGTCGAACGCGGCCTCCGGGTACGCCTCCAGCGGCGCGCCCCAGGTGGCGCCGGCGTTGTTGACCAGCACGTCGAGTCGGTCGGTGCGCTCCCGCACGGCGGCGGCGAGCCCCTCGGCGCCCGCGTCGTGGCCGAGGTCGGCGGGGATGGCCTCGCAACGCCCCTCGGCGGAGAGTTCCCTCGCCACCGCCTGGCAGGCGTCGGCCTTCCGGGACGAGATGATCACGTGGGCGCCGGCCCGCACGAAGCCCCGGGCGATCATCAGGCCGATGCCCCGTGAACCTCCCGTGACCAGGACCGTCTTGCCGGCGACCGTGAACAGATCCGTCATGCCCATCCCATCACCGATCGGGGGACCTACCGTTCGGTAACGTAGCTCGGCCCCGACACCCGGACAACCCCGCGCGCGCGACAGTCGTCCCGTCGCGGGGATGCAGGGCCGGCCCACTGGGGTTACCGTCGCAGTGATGGTCCCTTCCGGTCAGCTCTCCCCGGCAACCCGTCCCGACCTGTCCGAGATCGACCTGATCGACCTCGCCGACCTCGCACCCGAGCCCGCCTGGCGCCGCCCGATCCTGCTCGACGCCGACCTGCTGCTGCTGGTCACCGGCGGGCACGGCACCGCCGAGCTGGACTTCCGTCTCCTGCCCTGCCGGCCCGGCACGCTGCTGCGCGCCGCTCCGGGCCAGGTGCTGCGCTGCGCCCCCGACCTCGACGCGACGGTGGTGCGCTGGCGCCACGGAGCACTGCGCGGGATGGATGTCGACACCGCAGCGGTGCCCGCCCACCACCAGCTCACGGGCGAGGACGAGGACGCGATCATCAACGAGGTCAGCCAACTGTCGGTCGACGTCCGCCAGCACCGGGACGACCCGGCCGGCCGGGCCCTGCTCCGGCACCAGCTCGCCGTGCTGCTGCTGCGCCTGTCGCTGCTGCCCGTCCCGGCCGGCCCCGGCAGCGGCACGCACCGGGCCGAGGTGGTCACGTTCCGCCGGCTGTGCCGGGAGATCGAACGCGGCTACCGGCACACCCGCCGCGTGGAGGACTACGCGGCGCAGCTGGGCTGCTCGGTGCGTACCCTCACCCGGGCCTGCCTGGCGGTGACCGGGCGCAGCGCGAAGCAACTGGTCGACGAGCGGGTCGCGTTGCAGGCCAGCCGGCTGCTCGCCGCCACCGACGAACCGGTGGCCCGGATCGGTCGCCGGCTCGGCTTCCCCGAGCCGACCAACTTCGGCCGTTTCTTCACCCGCGAGGTCGGGATGAGCCCCGGAGCCTTCCGGGCGGCTCACACCCAGCCGCCACCCCGGATCGTCAGGCCGAGGTCCCCGGCCGAGCCGACCGTGGGCCCCGGGCGGGCATGATGACGAGCTGACCCCTCTGTACCCGACGACCGGGAGCCCACTGATGCCCACACCCGTCCTGCGTACCGACCGACTGTTGCTGGAGCCGTACCAGCCGGACGACGCGGCGGACTCGGTCGCCCTCCTGTCCGATCCGGAGGTGGGCCGGTTCATGGGCAACGGCCCGCTCACCCCGGCCGATGCCGCCGACCTGTTCGGGCGGCTGTTCAGCAAGGTGTACGCGGAGGATCTCTTCGACGTCTGGGCGGTCCGGCGCGACGGCCGGTACGTCGGGCACGCCGAAATCAAGCACACCGAGGACGTTGACGGCCACGAGATCGTGTACGCGCTGGTGAGGCCGGCCTGGGGCGGTGGTCTCGGCACCGAGTTGGCACGGGCCCTGGTCCGGTACGGTTTCGACACCCTCGACCTGTCCCGGGTGTGGGCGACCGTGGCAAAGGAGAACCACGCCTCGCTCGCGCTGCTGGGCAAGCTCGGCTTCGCCCATCAGCGCGATGTCACCGAGGACGACGGCGGCGTCACCCGCGTCCTCGCCGTCGACCGGTCCTGAGCAGCGACCCGGACCGGGGCTGGGCGGCACCGTCCACGGGGGACGGGAACGGGTTTCGGGATTCCTCGATTCGGGCATGTCCGATCCGGAGATGACAGACAGCGACGCCGAGACACGGTTGGCGACGCCGACGGCAGGGAAGACAGGGTAGGCGAAGGGAGCCCCACGATGGGCCTGATGTTCCGCAAGCGCAAGAAGTACGGGCCGATCATCCTGAACTTCACCGAGAACGGCTTCTCCTCGTGGAGCATCAGGATCGGTCGCTGGTCCTGGAACTCCCGGGCGAAGGCGCACCGGGTCGACCTGCCGGGGCCGCTGTCCTGGAAGCAGGACAAGTCCCGGGCGTGAGGTCGGCAGACGGTACGGCGATCGGCTCGGTCGCGGCACTGATGACCACGTCGCCGCCGAGCCGCCCGTCGACCGGGTCCCGGCGCACCACGCCCGTGACCAGCAGATCGGTCAGCGCCGCGACGGTGTCGGCGGCCCGGTAGGCGGTCGCGGTGGCGGTGTGCCGGCGCAGTTCGGTGAGCGTGCGCGGACCGGAGCGGAGCAGCTCGGCCTGCAGTTCCCGGCGGAGCGGACCCGGATCGGGCTGCGGCGTGATGTCGAGCAGCGCGCCGGCCGGGTCGGTGCGGTCGCGGTAGCGCACCCCGGCGCGCTCGTCGACCTCCCAGAGCGCGTCCTTGAACGCCTCCAGGCTCTTGTCGAGGGTGGTGCCGAAGGCGACCACCCGGGCCGGCGAGCCGTCGGCGGGGACCAGTTCGACCTCGGTGGCCAGGCGGAACCCGGCGGTCTCCAGCGCGGCCCGGAAGGCGGCCGGCGCCTCGGCGGTGAGCAGCAGTTCCGCCGGGCGGCCGGTCGCCGCGGCGGCCAGCACCGCGGACGCGGGGTCGGGGCCGTCGGCGACGGTCAGCAGCGGCGCGCCGGCCGCGCCGGCGGCCTTGAGCGCGACCGGGAGTCGGGAAGGGGCTCCGGGCACCACGTGCACGGCCACGTCGGCCGGCAGGGTGGCCTCGACCGGGCCGAGCCGGGCGGGCAGGTCAGGTCCGCCGCCGGCCAGCACCAGGACGGTCAGCCGCCGGCCCCGGAGCCGGTCGGCGTACCCGGCGACCACCCGCAGGGCCGCCTCCGCCGTGCCGGCGTCCCCGGCGTACGCGAGAGCGAGGGTGGCCCGCCGGGAGCGGTGCAGCGCCCCGGGCAACCAGTGGTCGAGTTGTCGGACGAGCAGCTCGCGCAGGACGGCGTCGGTGGACATCCTGCCGTTGTACCGTACGGCGGTCAGGCCGGTACGGAGATCCCCACCCCGCCGCGGGTCTGGCCGCCGTAGCGCTGCCGCTCGCGGTCGATGTCGAGCCGGCCGATCCGGGTGCGGGCGGTCAGCGCGGCGTCGTCGAGCAGGTGGGCGGGGACGATCCAGACGATCTCGAACTCCAGCCCGTCGGGGTCCCGCCCGTAGAGGCTCTTGGTGGTGCCGTGGTCGGCGGTGCCGACCAGGGCGTCGACGGCGGCCAGCCGCTGCGCGGTGCGCGCCAGCTCGTCGAGGGTGTCCAGCTCCCAGGCCAGGTGGTAGAGGCCGACGGCGGCGCGCCCGGCCTGGCTGGGGCCGGCGGCGGCACCGATCTCGAACAGGCCGAGGTCGTGGTCGTTGGTGGAGTCGGGCGCCTGGAGGAAGGCGGCGCCGCGGAAGCCCTCGGGGGTCATCGGGACCGGACGGAAGCCCAGGACGTCCTGGTAGAAGGCGACGCTGCGGGCCAGGTCACCGACGTAGAGTACGGCGTGGTTGAGGCGGTGGATTCCCATGGCCACCACCGTAGCGCCGTTTTGTTGAGCGTTCAACCACTACCGGTATGATGGTTCTCATGACCCGCTGGCTGAACCCCGACGAGCAGCAGACCTGGCGGTCCTTCCTGACCGCCACGCGGGCGCTGATGGAGACCCTCGACCGCGAACTGCAACGCGACGCCGGGATGCCGCACGCCTACTACGAGATCCTGGTCCGGCTCTCCGAAGCCCCGCAGCGACGGCTCCGGATGAGCGAACTGGCCGAGAGCAGCGGCTCGTCCCGCAGCCGGCTCTCGCACGCCGCCGCCCGACTGGAGGCCGCCGGGTGGATCCGGCGCGAGGAGTGCCCCACCGACCGGCGCGGCCAGATCGCCGTGCTCACCGACGAGGGCTTCGCCACCCTCGCCGCCGCCGCCCCCGGCCACGTCGAGGGCGTCCGCCGCCACCTCTTCGACGCGCTCAGCCCCGCCCAGCTCGACCAGCTGCGCCGGATCAGCGAGACCCTGGTCGCCCACCTGACCGGTTCCTGACCAACTTGCTGCCCGGCAAGGGTTGTACATACCGTGGCCGGACCAGCACGATGGGGCGTGTCCTCCGGCTTCGGCGAACTGACCCTCCAGGCGCACCACCTGGTGTCCGCCGGCGACCTTGCCGGCGCCCAGCGGCTACTCGCCGACGCGCTGGCCGACGCCGACCCCCGCCCTGACCACGCCTCGCCCGAGCTGGCCGACGCCGCCGGCCTCCAGGCGCGGATACTGGTCGCGCTCGGCGAGCCGCACTCCGCACGCGGCTGGGCCGCCTTCGCGTACGCCGCGGCCACCCGGCTGCACGGCGGCTCCGACGAACGGACGATCGCCGCGGCGGCCACCCTGGCGGCGGTGCTGCACCGGGTCGGCAGCGACGCCCGGGCCGCCCGGCTCTACTCCGAGGTGATCCTGGAACTGACCGCCCACGACGGGCCCGAGTCGCTGCGGGTGCTGGCCGCCCACGCCGACCTGGCCACCGTGGAGTACGCCCGGGGCCAGTGCGCCCAGGCCCGGGAACGCCTGCAGGACGCCTGGGAGCTGCACCGCGAGGTCTACGGCGACGGGCATCCCAGCGGCATCAAGATGCTCGCCCGGCTCGGCGCCATGCAGCGCGACTGCGGCCGGTTCTCCGAGGCGCAGGACAACCTCGCGCTCGCCCGCGACCTGGCCCGCCAGCACCTGGACGCCGAGGACCCGCTCGCCCGGCAGGTGACCACGCTGGCCCGGTCGGCCGCCGACCCGGACCACGTCTGCGACGACGAACACCCACCGCAGGACCCGGTACCGATGGTGCCCGCCGCGCGTACCGCTCCGCCCGACGAGGGGCCGCCCGAGCCACCGACCTGGCCGGTGGGCCCGGCCACGACCGACGAGACGTACCCGCCGACGGTGCCCGGCCAGCGGCTGCCCACCGAGGACGCGGACGCCGGGCACCCGTCCGGCCAGCACGTCGATCCGTGGCCGTCGGAGCCGCCCGCCGGGCCGGCGTACGACCCGCTCCCCCCGGCCGGTCGCGGTCCGACCGGTGGGTACGCCGAGGCCGACGGGGTGTACCGGGTGGGTGACCACGACCCGGCTCGGCTGCTGCCGGTCGTGGTGCCCCGGCAGCAGCCGCCGCCGCGCAGCCGGGCCGTGCCGCTCGTCGTGGGCGGGGTGGCGGTGGTGCTGCTCGGCACCGTGGCGGTCATCGCCGGGGTAGCCGGCGTCGACGGCGGCGAGCAGCACGCGCCGCCGCCGGCCCCGCCCGGCGGCACGCCGGACCTCGCCACCACCCCCACCACCTCGGGGCCGACCGCCGTCGCCGCCGCACCCGACCAGGTACGGCTGACCGACCGGCGTGACGACATCGCCCTGTCCTGGCGGTACCCGCCGGGCGCGGAGGGCCCGGTGGTCGTCGCCGGCGGCCGGGCCGGGCAGGAGACGCGCGCCTTCCAGGAGTTGCCCGCCGGGACGCAGAACTTCGTCGTGTACGGCCTGGACCGCACCAACGACTACTGCTTCACGATCGCGGTGGTCTGGTCGACCGAGAGCGTGGCCCGCTCCGGCCAGGTCTGCACCAAGCGCCGCTGAGGGCAGCGCACACGTCGGTGTGCCGCGGTCAGCCGCCGGCCCGGCGCGCTTGGTGGGAGCGCTCGCCGCGCGGTAGGTTTCTCAGTTCAGGCACAAAAAAGGAATGGCATTCTTTGCCATTCCTTCAGCGATTATAATTGACGAGGAGACGGCTTGTCAACGCACTCCGACGGTTCCGGGCAGCAGCGGGACGACGACGAGATCGGCCGCGAACAGGAGTACGTCTCGATGCTCTACGGCCGGCTCGACGACCTGCGCGAGCAGGCCGCCCGGCGGCTCACCGAGGAACTGCGGCACACCGGCGGCACGTTGCAGGACCGCTCCCAGCGGGACAGCTCGGTGCGGATGTACGCCGAGCAGGTCGAGCAGTTCTCCGCCGTGGAGAACGGCCTCTGCTTCGGCCGGCTCGACGGCGACGACGGGGCCCGACACTACATCGGCCGGATCGGCATCTTCGACACCAGCGGTGACTACGACCCCCTGCTGATGGACTGGCGCGCCCCCGCCGCCCGTCCCTTCTACCTCGCCACCGCCGCCAACCCGCAGGGCGTACGGCGCCGGCGGCACCTGCGTACCCGGCAACGGAAGGTCACCGGCCTCAACGACGAGGTGCTGGACATCGCCACCGCCTCCCCCACCGCCCACGAGGAACTCACCGGCGAGGCGTCGCTGCTGGCCGCGCTCAACGCCGGCCGTACCGGGCGGATGCGCGACATCGTCGAAACCATCCAGGTCGAGCAGGACCGGATCATCCGGGCCGAACTGCCGGGCGTGCTGGTGGTGCAGGGCGGCCCCGGCACCGGCAAGACCGCGGTGGCGCTGCACCGGGCCGCGTACCTTCTCTACACCCACCGGCGGGAACTCTCCACCCGGGGCGTGTTGCTGGTCGGCCCGAACGCCACCTTCCTGCGGTACATCTCCCAGGTGCTGCCCGCGCTGGCGGAGACCGGCGTGCTGCTGCGTACCCCCGGCGACCTCTTCCCCGGGGTGCGCGCACGGCGCGCGGAGCCGGCGCGGGTAGCGGCGCTCAAGGGTCGCCCGGTGATGACCGAGGTGCTCGCCGACGCGGTGCGCGACCGGCAGTGGGTGCCGGACGAACCGCTGGCGGTCGAGGTCGAACGGGAGACGCTGCTGCTCGACCCGGAGACCGTCCGTCAGGCCCGCGACCGGGTACGCCGCTCGGGCCGGCCACACAACCTGGCCCGGGCGCTGCTCGACGTCGAGATCGTGCACGCCCTCGCCGACCAGGTCGCCGAGCGGATCGGCGCGGACCCGCTGGGCGGGGAGAACCTGCTCTCCGAGGCCGACCGCGCCGAGATCCGCCGCGAGCTGCGCGAGGAGCCGGGGGTCCGGGCCACGCTCGACGAACTGTGGCCGGTGCTCACCCCGCAGCGCCTGCTGACCGACCTGTACGCCTCGACCGACCGGATCACCACCGCCGCGCCGATGCTCACCGACGCCGAACGGGCCCTGCTGCACCGGGCGCCCGGCGGCGGCTGGACCCCGGCCGACGTGCCACTGCTGGACGAGGCCGCCGAGTTGCTCGGCGAGGACGAGCGGGCCGCCGCCGCCCGCCGAGAGCGGATCCGCGCCTCCCAACGCGAGTACGCCGAGGGCGTGCTGGAGATCTGGCGGGGTTCCCGCTCCATCGACGTCGAGGACGAGGCCGACGGCGGTGAGATCCTCGGCGTCACCGACCTGCTCGACGCCGACCGGCTGCTGGAACGGCAGGAGGAGGCCGACCGGCTGACCACCGCCCAGCGCGCCGCCGCCGACCGGAACTGGGCGTTCGGGCACGTCATCGTCGACGAGGCGCAGGAACTCTCACCGATGGCCTGGCGGTTGCTGATGCGCCGCTGTCCCAGCCGGTCGATGACCATCGTCGGCGACGTCGCGCAGACCGGGGCGCTCGCCGGCACCCCGTCCTGGTCGGACGCGCTGGAACCGTACGTCGCGCAACGCTGGCGGCTGGAGGAGCTGACCGTCAGCTACCGCACCCCGGCGGAGATCATGGCGGTCGCCGCCGACGTGCTCGCCGAGATCGATCCGGCGTTGCGCCCGCCCCGCTCGGTACGCGCCAGCGGCGTACCCCCGTGGGATCGGACCGTCGACGCCGCGGCACTGACCGACGAGTTGGTCGCCGCGGCCGCCCGGGAGGCCGCCGGGCTGGCCGATGGCCGGCTCGGGGTGATCGTGCCGGCGGGACGCGCCGAGGAGTTGGCCGCCGCCGTGGTGGCCGCGCTGCCGGAGGCGGCCGTCGGTGAGCAGCCCGAGCTGGAGAGCCGGGTGGTGGTCCTCACCGTCGGCCAGGCCAAGGGCCTGGAGTTCGACTGCGTCCTGGTCGTCGACCCGGACCGCATCGTGGCGGAGTCCCCCCGCGGGCACAGCGACCTCTACGTCGCCCTCACCCGGGCCACCCAACGCCTCGGCATCCTCCGCCCCGCGCCCTGACCGGCGCCGGCCGCGCTGCCGACGGGCGGTGGGGCGGCGTCCGCGTCGGACGCCGCCCCACCGCAGGCTCCCCGATCAGTCCTCGGTGAGGTTACCGACCTGCGCGCCGGGGCCCGAGGCGTCGCTGGTGGTGCCGGCGGCCGGGGTGCTCAGGCCGCCCGTCGTGGCGTCACCCGTGGTGGTCGGGGCCACCACTCCGGGATGCCGTTCCGGCTGGCGGGCCAGGCGGCGCACACTCGCCGGGCCGGCGGTGCCGCCGGTGGTGGTGACCGCGCCCTGCCCCCGGGTGGGGCCACCGTCGCGCAGCACCGCCGGGTCGACCGGCACGTGGGCGGGGTCGTCCGGATCCTCGTCCTGGATCACCCGGTTCACGTCCGTCTGCGGGGTCGTCACCTCGTCCAGCGCGCCCTCGCCGTACACGCCGGCGGTGAGCCGCTCCTCGGCCCGGCGGGTGGACTCCCGCATCCTGTCGTCGTCACGCACGTCCATCACCTCACAGATCTGGCGTAATCCACAGGCTGCCCGCTGACGCCCCGGGCAAACCGCCCCGGGCCCGGCCACCGTCCACGCACAGACCGGACGGTCGCCCCCGGCCGGGCCGCAGTGGTCCGTACCGCCCATCCGGCCCGTGACCGGGGCTCGGGCTGGCTCGTCACGGCACGGATCCGCGCGGCGCGCCGGCGCGGCCCCGGATCCGGGGCCGGCGGGGTGTTACCTCCTCCGGGGCCTCGGGTAGACCCCGGGTGGCCTCGCCAAGTACGCGAACCGTGCCGTGGCCGAAACGCGGTAGCGGGGCGAGATCGCAGGTACTCATCAAATCCTGAGGAGGACCAGATGAGCACGCAGGCTGCATCCACCAGGCCGATGAACCGGCAGACCCAGGAGGCGCCCGGCCGCCCGATGTCGGACATGGCCATGCAGGAGGCGCCGACCCGTCCGATGCCGATGATGCAGGACGGTCACCGGCAGCCGGCACCGGCACCCGGCACCGAGACCAAGCACTCGCTGCTGACGACGGAGTTCTGGATCTACGCCGCCGCCGTGGCGGCCGTGGTGATCGCCGCGTTCTGGCGCGGCCCCGCCACGAACGGGCTGAACCTGAACAACCCGAGTCAGGCGTGGTTCTTCATCACCCTGCTGACCCTGGGTTACCTGGGCAGCCGTGGCCTGGCGAAGGCCGGTAGCGGACACCGCTCGCACGAGGAGCGGTCGAAGCGCCGGTGACGAGGTACGAGGGGGCCTTCCGGGATTCCCGGAAGGCCCCCTCGTCCGTGGTCCTACTCCTCGAAGCCGCCGAAGTCCTCGGCGAGGTCGCCCTCGAAGGCGTCCTCGATCATCTCTCCGGCGACCATGCCGCCGGCGACGCCGAGCGCCGCCCCGGCGACCATTCCCCCCATACCCGACCGCCGGCCGTGCCCGTGGCCGTGCCCGCCGCCGAAGCCCTGCGCCCGCAGGGCGCCGTAGCGGGAGGTGGCTTCCCGCAGCCACCCGTCGACCACCGCTGTCCAGTCCAGCCGGTCCACGTCGGCGTGCGCCACCTGGTAGTGGCCGAAGACGTCGTGCCCGGCGCTGAGGAACCCGCCGCGCTTGTCGCACTCCAGCACCACGTCCACCCCGTGCGGGCTGGTCACGAAGGTCAGCTCGACCTCGTTGATCGTCTGGGCGTACTGCGGCGCGGCGAAGAACTCGATCTCCTGGTAGAACGGCAGCGTCTGCTGGGTCCCCCGGATGTGGCCGCGCTCCAGATCGGCGTGCTTGAACCGGAAGCCGAGCCGCTGGAACGCCTCCAGGATCCGCTCGTGCACCGGCAGCGGGTGGACGTTGACCTGGTCCAGGTCGCTCTTGTCGACCGCCCGGGCGATCGCCAGCTCGGTGCGCAGCCCCATCGTCATGCCGTGCAGGCGGTGGCCGTACACGTCGGTGACCGGGGTCTCCCACGGCACCGGCAGCCGGAACGGGATCGACAGTTGCTGCTTGGGCGCCAGCTGGAGCGGACCGCTGACCGTCGCCCGCTGGAACTCCATGATCCCGGCGTACTCGGTGTCGCCGCCCTCGATCTCCACCCGGGTGACCAGGGCGACCGTGACCTGCTCGATGTTCGCCGGGGCGTCCCCGCCGACGAGGTTGACCTGCCCGTCGAGGGCCAGCCCGGGTCGGGTGTTCGGGTTGGCCAGTACGGTGTCGACGCTGGGCCCGCCCACCCCGAACGCGCTCAGCATCTTCTTGAAGACCATCGGAACTCCCGCTTCACGGTAGACGCACTCCACCATGGAGCGCGACACGGCTACCGGGCACCCTAACCGGAGGGGCTGTGAGATCGCTGTAAGCAGTCGGGCCGCCCGCCCCGCGCCACGCCACGGCGACCGGTCAGTCGGCCTCGACCACAATCAACTCCCCCACCTGCTCGCCGATCTGGCGGCGGCCCTCCGGGGGCAGCCTGGCGTCGGTGATCAACACGTCGGCCGCCTCCAGCGGGGCGATGGTGGCGATGCCGATCGTCTCCCACTTCGTGTGGTCGGCGAGCACGACGAGGCGGCGAGCGGCGCTGATCAGTCGCCGGTTGACCGCGGCCTCCAGCAGGTTGGGCGTGGTGAAGCCGGTGCGCGGGCTCATCCCGTGCACGCCGAGGAACAGCACGTCGACGTTGAGCGAACCGATCGCCGCCTCGGCCACCGGCCCGGTCAGCGCGTCCGACGGGGTACGGATGCCGCCGGTCAGCACGACCGTCTGGTCGGGACGCGGATTCTGGTAGAGCGCGTCGGCGACCGGAATCGAGTTGGTCACCACGGTCAGCCCGCGCACGTCGGCCAGCCGGGTCGCCAGGGCGGCGGTGGTCGTGCCGGCGGACAGGGCGACCGCCATGCCGGGCTCGACCAGGCACGCGGCGCGCTCCACTATGGCGCGCTTCTCCGTCTGCTGACGGATCGACTTGGCGGCGAACCCGGGCTCCTCGGCGGAGCCCGGGCCGGCCAGGGTGGCGCCGCCGTGCACCTTGTCGACCAGGCCCCGCTCGGCCAACACCTCCAGATCCCGCCGGATCGTCATGTCGGAGACCCCGAAGCGACTGACCAGGTGGCTGACGCGCACACCGCCGCGCTGCCGGATCAGCTCCAGGATGGCGCTCTGCCGTTGCTGGGCGAGCATCGAACCTCCTAACCGGGCGGACGAGGAAACGGTACGCAGCTCAGGAGCCCGAGGGCAGGTGCGGCTCAGCCCGTGGGATCGCTCCCACCGCCGATTCCTCCCGAACCACGGCGACCTCGCCGGCCGGCACCCGCAGCTCGCCGGCACAGGACGTGCCGGCGAGCAGTTCGGCGCCGGTGACGTCGAGCCGCACCTCGGCGTCGGTGTGGTTGATGACGAACAGCCACGAGGCGTCCGCGCCGCGCCGGCGTACCACCTCGACGCCGGTGGGGGCCACCGCCGGCGGACGCGCGCCGGACTCGGCGAGCAGCCGGGCCACCAGACGGTCGGTGGCCGCCTCGTCCAGCCGGGTGGCGGCGTACCAGGCCGTGCCGGCTCCGACGCGGTGCCGGGTCAGGGCGGCCACCCCGGGCAGCGGCCCGTCGACGTACGAGGCGAGCACCTCGGCGCCATCGGGGTGCAGCCACTCCGTCCAGACGTCGGCCGTGGAGCCGTCGTCGAGGTGGACCCGCTCGCCCTGGCACAGCGGGAAGAACTCCTCGGTACGGACGCCGAGCAGGTCCCGGAACGCGCCCGGGTAGCCACCGAGCCGGATGTGGTCGTTCTCGTCGACGATGCCACTGAAGTAGGTGACCAGCGCCGTCCCGCCGGCCTCGACGTACCGGCGCAGCGCCTCCGCGTCGGCGTCGCGGACCAGGTAGAGCGTGGGTGCCAGCACCAGCTTGTAGCCGCTGAGGTCGGTCGACGGGTGCACCACGTCAGTGGTGACACCGGCCCGCCAGAGCGCGTCGTAGAGGGCCTTCAACCGGTCGGCGTAGGTGACGTCGACGCTGGGGTGCGAGTCCAGCTCGACGCCCCACCAGGCCTCCCAGTCGAAGAGGATGGCCACCTCCGCCTCGACCCGGCTGCCCCGCACCTCGGCCAGCGCCTTCAGGTCGGCACCGAGCCGGCAGACCTCGCGGAACACCTTCGTGTCGGGGCCGGCGTGCGGCACCAGCGCGGAGTGGTACTTCTCCGCGCCGGCGCGGGAGGCCCGCCACTGGAAGAAGAGCACGCCGTCGGCGCCCCGGGCGACGTGGGCGAGGCTGTTGCGGCGCAGCTGGCCGGGAGTCTTGGCGGCGTTGCGCGGCTGCCAGTTCACCGCGCTGGTGGAGTGCTCCATGAGCAGCCAGGGCGCTCCGCCGGCGACGCCCCGGGTGTGGTCGGCGGCGAGCGCCAGGCCGAGGTGCGACTGCGGGTCGGCGGCGGTCAGGTAGTGGTCGTTGGAGACCACGTCCACGTCCGCCGCCCACGACCGGTAGTCCATGTACTTGATGCCGGTGCCGATCATGAAGTTCGTGGTGATGGGCTGCCGGACCAACCGCTTGAGCAGGTCGCGCTCGGCGCGGAGTTGGGCCCGCTGCTCGTCGGAGGAGAAACGCAGGAAGTCCAGCTGCTGGGTGGGGTTGGCGAAGGTCGGCGCGGTCCGCGGCGGGTTGACCTCGGCCCAGTCGTAGTAGCGCTGGCTCCAGAAGCTGGTGCCCCAGGCCGCGTTGAGGGCGTCCAGGTCGCCGTAGCGTTCCCGCAGCCAGCCCCGGAACGCCTCGGCGGTCACGTCGCAGTAGCAGTGCACGTTGTGGCAGCCCAGCTCGTTGGAGACGTGCCACATCACCACGGCGGGATGCTCGGCGTACCGGGTGGCCACGGCCTCGACCAGGGCGAGCGAACGCTCACGGAAGATCGGGGAGCTGGGGCAGTACGCCTGCCGGCCACCGGGCCACAGGATCGTCCCGTCGGCGGTGCGGGGCAGTGTCTCGGGGTGCCGTCGGGCCAGCCACGGGGGTGGGCTGGCGGTGGCGGTGGCCAGATCGACGTTGATTCCACCGGCGTGCAGGACGTCGAGCGCCCTGTCCAGCCAGTCGAACTCGTAGCGCCCGGGGGTCGGCTCGATCAGCGCCCAGGAGAAGATCCCTACCGAGACCAGGTCGACCCCGGCCTGACGCATGAGCGCAACGTCCTCGGCCCACACCTCCTCGGGCCACTGTTCGGGGTTGTAGTCCGCGCCGTAGTAGATGCCGTCGCCCTGCCAGCTGCCGTGTTGCCGCATGAGAGCAGAGCGTGCCGCCCCGGGCCCACCAAGTCAACACTTTCCAACATCACCGATGTTTCCAACGTTTACCTCGGTGACTCACTTGGAAACACTGCGGTATCGATCCCGACCTGCCCTCTTGACAGCACGCCGGGGAGGGGTAGCTTCAAGCGCCACCGGCACTTCGTGTTTGCCAATGTTGGATCGCGATGGATCCATGTTGGCATTCCGGACCACCGGCCCCCCACCTCCAACACCCCCTCTGGGCGCAGCACCTCTTCATCGGCAGGAGGCACCATGTCCCGTCCACGCACCGAGGCCGAGTACCTGGCCCGGCTCGTTCCGCCATCCGTCGCCGGCATCGGCCGACGCCGTCTGCTCGCCGGCGCGGCCGGCGCGGGCGCACTGCTCGGCAGCGGCGCGCTCGCCGGCTGCGGCTCCGACTCGGGCTCCGGCTCCGGCTCGGACAGCAAGACCGTCTCGCTCGGCTCGAACCAGTCCGACCCGAACCCGAAGGCGGTCATCGCCAAGGTGATGGACGGGTTCAAGACCTCGACCGGCATCGAGGCCCAGATCAACACGGTGGACCACAACACCTACCAGGAGAACATCAACAACTACCTGCAGGGCAAGCCGGACGACGTGTTCATGTGGTTCGCCGGCTACCGGATGCGGTTCTTCGCCGCCAAGGGCCTGGCCGGTGACCTCACCGAGACGTGGGGCAAGCTCTCCGGCTACTCCGACGCCTTCAAGAAGGCTTCCACCGGCGACGACGGCAAGCAGTACTTCGTGCCGACCTCGTACTACCCGTGGGCGATGTTCTACCGCAAGTCGGTGTGGGAGCAGCGGGGCTACCAGGTGCCGAAGACGCTCGACGAGCTCAACGCCCTCGGCGCGCAGATGAAGAAGGACGGGCTGAACCCGATCGCCTTCGCCGACAAGGACGGCTGGCCGGCGATGGGCACCTTCGACGTCCTCAACCTGCGGATCAACGGCTACCAGTTCCACGTCGACCTGATGGCCGGCAAGGAGGCCTGGACCTCCGACAAGGTCAAGAAGGTCTTCGACACCTGGCGCGGGTTGCTCCCGCTGCACCAGCCCGACAGCCTGGGCCGGACCTGGCAGGAGGCCGCCCAGTCGCTGCAGCAGAAGAAGTCGGGCATGTACCTGCTCGGTCTCTTCGTCGCCCAGCAGTTCGGCAACGACGAGCAGAACGACATCGACTTCTTCACCTTCCCCGAGATCGACCCGGCGATCGGGGCGAAGGCCCTGGACGCGCCGATCGACGGCTACATGATGGCCCGCAAGCCGAAGTCCGAGGCGAACGCCAGGAAGCTGCTGGAGTACGTGGGCTCGAAGGACGCGGCGAACATCACCGTGAAGAACGACCCGAGCACCCTGGTCGCCAACAGCGGGGCCGACACCAGCGGCTACACCGCGCTGCAGAAGAAGGCCGCCGAACTGGTCGGCTCGGCCACCGAGATCGCGCAGTTCCTGGACCGGGACACCCGGCCCGACTTCGCCTCCACCGTGATCATCCCGGCCTTCCAGCAGTTCATCAAGAACCCGAACGACATCGACGGGCTGGTCAACAGCATCGAGAACCAGAAGAAGTCGATCTTCTCCAGCTGACGGCGAGAGGGGGAGGACAATCGTGTCCGACCTGCCCCTGATCCAAGCGGATCGCGCCGTGCCGTCACGGGCCGCGACCACCACCTTCACCGGTGGTGGCCGCGGCCGCCGGCTACGGCTCCTGTCCCGCACCGACCGCGTGGTGATCACGCTGATGGTGCTCGTACCCCTGCTCATCGTGATCGGCCTGGTCTGGTTGCCGGCACTCGCCACGGTGGCGCTCTCCGGCACCAACTGGGACGGCATCGGCCCCCTCAGCGGAATCGAGTGGGTGGGCGGCCGCAACTACTCCGATGTGATCAACAACTACCCGCCGTTCGTGCCGGCGATCCAGAACAACCTGCTCTGGCTGGCGGCGCTCTTCGTGGTCGCCACCCCGCTCGGCATGTTCCTGGCCGTCCTGCTCGACAAGGAGATCCGCGGCAGCCGGTTCTACCAGACCGCGCTCTACCTGCCGGTGGTGCTGTCGCTGGCCCTGATCGGCTTCGTCTGGCAGCTCATCTACTCCCGGGACCAGGGCCTGCTCAACGCCGTCCTCGGCACGAGCACCGACTGGTACGGCGACCCGAACGTCAACATCTGGGCGGTGCTCGTCGCCGCCGGCTGGCGGCACGTCGGGTACATCATGCTGCTCTACCTGGCCGGCCTGAAGGGTGTCGACCCGTCGCTGCGGGAGGCCGCCTCGGTCGACGGCGCGTCGGAGGCCAGCACCTTCTTCCGGGTCGTGTTCCCGGTGATGCGGCCCATCAACATCATCGTCCTGGTGGTGACGGTGATCGAGTCGCTGCGGGCGTTCGACCTGGTCTGGGTCATCAACAAGGGCCGCAACGGGTTGGAGCTGATCTCCGCCCTGGTCACCTCGAACGTGGTGGGCGAGGCGAGCCGGATCGGCTTCGGTTCGGCGTTGGCGACGATCATGCTGATGATCTCGCTGATCTTCATCACCGCCTACCTGGCCGTCGTCATGAGGGAGGACCGGCGATGAACACCGCGACGCTGACCCGCGAGCCGGCGGCCGGTACGCCGGTCGCCCACCGCGCGCCACTGCGACCCGCCCGGGTGGTGCTGCACCTGTTCCTGGGCGCGATCGCGATCGGCTGGCTCTTCCCGGTCCTCTGGGCGGTGCTGACCTCGCTGCGGTCGTACGAGTACACCGCCACCCACGGGTACGTCTCGCTCGGCGGCTGGACGTTCGACAACTACATCACCGCCTGGCGGACGGCCGAGTTCGGCAAGCACTTCCTCAACTCGGTCTACATCACCGTCCCGGCGGTGCTGCTGACGCTCTTCCTGGCCTCCTGCGTGGCCTTCGTGATCGCCCGGTTCAACTGGAAACTCAACATCGTCCTGCTCGGCCTGTTCACCGCGGCCAACCTGCTGCCCCAGCAGGCGCTGCTGATCCCGCTGTTCCGGATCTTCACCGAGGTGCCGCTACCGGCGTTCATGAGCGACTCGGAGCTGCTCTACGACAGCTACTGGGGACTGATCCTGATCAACGTCGCCTTCCAGTGCGGCTTCTGCGTCTTCGTGCTGAGCAACTACATGAAGGCGCTGCCCCGCGAGCTGTACGAGGCGTCGATGGTCGACGGCGCGAGCATCTGGCGGCAGTACTGGCAGGTGACGATGCCGTTGTGCCGGCCGGCGCTGGCCGCGCTGGCCACCCTGGAGGTGACCTGGATCTACAACGAGTTCTTCTGGGCCACCGTGCTGATGCGCTCCGGTGACAAGTTGCCGATGACCAGTTCGCTGAACAACCTGCGCGGCGAGTTCTTCACCGACAACAACCTCGTCTCGGCCGGATCGGTGCTGGTCGCCATCCCCACGCTGGTCGTCTTCTTCCTGTTGCAGAAGCAGTTCGTCCGAGGCCTGACCCTGGGAGCGTCCAAGGGATGACCATCATCCACCTGCGCCGCGCGCGGACCAGCCTGGTGCTCGACGCGCGCGGCGTCGGCCTGCCCCGGGTACTGCACTGGGGCGCCGACCTGGGCCCGACACCCGCCGCCGACCTGCCCGCCCTGGCCGCCGTGACCGTCCCGCCGGTGGCGCCGAGCAGCTTCGACCAGCCGGTCGCGCTGTCGCTGCTGCCCGAGGCGAGCGCCGGCTGGAGCGGCCGGCCCGGGCTCGCCGGCCACCGCGACGGCCGGAACTGGTCGACCGCCTTCCTCCTCGACGCCCTCGACGTGGACGACGCCGGCCCCGAACCGGGTCACGCGGCCCCGGACGGGAACACGGTGGGCGTACCCGACGGGGCCCGGAACCACGGCGGGGTTGGCGCGGCGCGGGTGACCGTGCGGGCCTCGGACCCCACCGCCGGATTGTCGCTGACCATCGAGATCACGCTCGACCCGGCGGGGCTGCTGACGCTGCGGCACCGGCTGCGCAACGACGGCGACTCCCCGTACGAGCTGCGGGAGCTGACCCCGGTGCTGCCGGTGCCGGCGGTCGCCACCGAACTGCTCGACCTCACCGGCCGCTGGTGCCGGGAACGCGCCCCGCAGCGGCACCCGTGGCCGATGGGCGCCTGGGTACGTGAGGGCCGGCACGGCCGCACCGGACACGACGCGACGTTGCTGCTGGTGGCGGGCACCGCCGGCTTCGGCTTCGGCCACGGCGAACTGTGGGCGGTACACACCGCCTGGAGCGGCGACCACGTCACCGTCGCCGAACGCCGCCCCACCGGCGACGCCACCCTCGGCGGCGGAGAGTTGCTCACCCCCGGTGAGATCGTCCTCGGTCCCGGGGAGGAGTACGCCACCCCGCTGCTGCACGCCGTGCACTCGGCCACCGGGCTGGACGGCCTCAGCGACGTGTTGCACACCCACCTGCGGGCCCGTCCCGAACACCCGCGCACCCCCCGGCCGGTCACCCTCAACGTCTGGGAGGCCGTCTACTTCGACCACGACCTCGCCCGGCTGACCGCCCTGGCGGACCGGGCCGCCGAGGTGGGTGTGGAACGGTTCGTACTCGACGACGGCTGGTTCCGCGGCCGGCGGCACGACCAGGCCGGCCTCGGCGACTGGCACGTCGACGAGGACGTGTGGCCCGACGGGCTCCAGCCCCTGATCGACCACGTCCGCGGGCACGGGATGCAGTTCGGGCTCTGGGTCGAGCCGGAGATGGTCAACCCCGACTCCGACCTGTTCCGCGCCCACCCCGACTGGGTGCTCCAGGTGCCCGGACGACTGCCGCCCTCGTGGCGGTACCAGCAGGTGCTCGACCTGGTCCACCCGGACGCGTACGACCACCTGCTCGACCGGCTCGACGCGCTGCTGTCGCAGCACGACGGCATCGCGTACCTCAAGTGGGACCACAACCGGGACCTCACCGAGGCCGGGCACGCCGGCCGGCCCGGGGTGCACGCGCAGACCGTGGCCGTCTACCGGCTGCTGGACGAGCTGCGCCGCCGGCACCCCGGGGTGGAGATCGAGAGCTGCTCCTCCGGCGGGGCCCGGGTCGACCTGGAGATTCTGCGCCGCACCGACCGGGTCTGGGCCAGCGACTGCAACGACGCCCTGGAACGGCTGTCGATCCAACGGTGGACCGGGCTGCTGCTGCCCCCGGAGCTGGTCGGCACCCACATCGGGCCGGAACGCTCGCACACCACCCACCGGGTGCACGACCTGGGTTTCCGGGCGGTCACCGCGCTCTTCGGCCACCACGGCATCGAGTGGGACATCAGTGGGATCAGCGCCGCCGAGCGCGCCGAGCTGGCCGCCTGGGTGGCGCTGCACAAGCGGCTGCGTCCGCTGCTGCACGGCGGCCGGGTGGTCCGGGTCGACCACCCGGACCCGGCGGTGCAGGCACACGGGGTGGTCGCCCACGACGGCTCCCACGCCGTGTACGCGGTGTCCCGCCTGACCACCTCCACCGCGCAGGTCCCGGGTCCGGTCCGGCTGCCGGGCCTCGATCCGGCCCGCCGTTACCGGGTACGCCCACCCGCCGGGGTGCCGGCACCGGCGGTGATGCAACACGCCCCGCCGGCCTGGCTGGCCTCGGACGACGGCGTGACGCTCGGCGGGGCGGCGCTCGGCTCGGTGGGACTCCAGATGCCGGTGCTGCACCCCGAGCAGGCGCTGCTGCTGGAGGTCACCGCCGCCGACTGAGCGGGTTGGGTTGTCCTACCGGTCGTCCCGGGTGGCCCGTCCACCGATCCGCGGCGACGGCCGGTGGTCGTACCGGAGCGGGCCGGTGGCCGGGTCCGCTGCGGACCCGGCCACCGGTGGTGAACGGAATGGTCAGCTCGCGGCGCAGGTCACCGTGGGAACCGGGTTGGTGCCGTTCCAGCTGCCGACGAAGCCGAAGCTGGTGCTGGCACCGGCGCCGAGCCGGCCGTTGTAGGAGACGTTGCGGGCGGTCACCGCCGACCCGCTGCGGGTCACCTCGGCGTTCCAGGCCTGGCTGATGACCTGGCCGTTGGTGAAGGTCCACCGCACCGTCCAGCCGTTGACGGCCGCGTTGCCGGCGGTCACCCTGACCTCGCCCTGGAAGCCGCCCGCCCACGAGTTGACGACGGTGTACGTCGCGGTGCAGCCACCCGGCGCGGGTGAGCTGGGCGCCGGTGAGCTGGGCGCGGGCGAGCTGGGCGCCGGGCTGCTCGGGGTCGGGCTGCTCGGGGTCGGCGTGGTGCCGCCGTAGACGGAGGCCTCCCGAGCGGTCTGCTTGATCCCGTCGGCGCCGTTGAAGATGCGCTGGCCCCAGCTGCTCAGGTTGTTCGGGTTGAAGCCGATGGCCATGTCGAGGTAGCCGACGTAGCTGCTGTTGCCGCTCCACGACCAGCCCAGGTAGCCGATTCCGTTGGCCTGGCTGTACGACAGGATGGTGTCCTCGTCGGGGTTGCCGTCGGAGTGGTCGTGGCCGAACTCGCCGACCACGATCGGCAGCCTGGCGGCACGGAACCGACCCAGGTAGTCCCTGATCTCGGCGGCGGTGTCGAAGACGCCGTACATGTGGATCGAGAAGACCGTGTTCTTCTGCGGGTCGGCGTCGAACACCGACGCGGCGTTGTCGCGCATGGTGAAGGACCAGTCCTGGCCCCAGTTCGGCGCGTCCACCATGATCGTGTGGCTGAAGCCGTTGGCGCGCAGCCGCTTGATCGCGTTGCTGGTGTCGGTGGCCCAGGTGCCGTAGCCCTGGTTGCCGTACGGCTCGTTGCCGATGTTGACGATGACGTACTTCTCCTGCCCCTGCAGGGCGCTGGCGATGCTCACCCAGTAGTCGACCGCCCGGTCCAGGCTGATCGCGCCGCTCTCCTCGCCGTAGCCGGTGGTGTCGTGCACCTCGAGCACGCAGATCAGCCTGTTGGTCCTGCACAGGGAGATGACGTTGCCGACGTCGGCCGCGCTGTTCTTCGTCCCGCGGTCGCCGCTGGACAGCACCACCCGGACGGTGTTCGCGCCGAGCGCCTTGATGTTGGCGAAGGAGCTGGTCTGCTGCGGGTACCAGGCGTGCGGGTGGTTGACGCCCCGCATGATGAACTCGTTGCCGTTGGCGTCGTAGAGCTTCCCGCCGGAGACGGTGAACCCGGCCGCGGCGTGCGCCGGCTGGACGAAGACGAAGATGGCGGCGAGCGCGGTGAGCAGGGCAACGCCGGCGACGCCGAGTCGCTTTCTCATGATTGTCCTCAGGAGGTGTCGACCCCGTGCCCTGGTGGGGTGCTGGTGGTGATGACGGTGACGGACGGCTGCAGCCCGGCAGCCGCCGCCCGACTCCCCGGTCGTGCGCAGGCATCAGCGTATGGCGATGGATATGGGAAAGCAACCGGTTAAGTTGGCCACCCGTCCGGCGAGGTCTGTGGCAGCCCACGGAGAACGTGGGCCGCCACAGAGGCGAGCATCCCCACCACAGGATGTGACGCCACTCCGGCCTGAACCGGTTAAGTTTCGACGGTAGACGCGGCTCGACGACCACGTCAAGGATCGACATCCACCGACCCCTCGCCCGGTGGGCCGACGGCGCGACCGTGGGCGGACCGGCGGGCCGAAACGGACAGCAGGGTTGGCCACCGCCCGCCGGGGTATCCGGTGACGATCCGTTGGGCGGAAGGAGAAACCAGAGATGGTCACCGTCGGCTACACCCTGATGTGCGAACAGGCCGGTCCCCGGCAACTCGTCGACTACGCGGTACGGGCGGAGGCCGCCGGTTTCGATCAACTGGTGATATCCGACCACTACTATCCGTGGCTGGACTCGCAGGGCCACTCCCCGTACGCCTGGTCGGTGCTCGGCGCGGTCGCCCACGCCACCCACCGGGCCGAGCTGATGTCCTTCGTGACCTGCCCGATCCGCCGGTACCACCCGGCCGTCGTCGCGCAGAAGGCCAGCACCATGGGCGCGCTCTCCGACGGCCGGTTCACCCTCGGCCTCGGCGCCGGGGAGAACCTCAACGAACACGTCGTCGGCGCCTGGCCGCACGTGCAACAACGGCACGAGATGTTCGAGGAGGCGCTGCAGATCATCCGGCCGTTGCTGGCCGGCGAGACGCTGAGCTTCTCCGGCAACCACTACGACGTGCCGGAGGCCTACCTCTGGGACCGGCCCGACCGACCCGTCCCGATGGCCGTGGCCGCCTCCGGGCCGTCCTCGGCCGCGCTCGCCGCCGAGTACGCCGACGGCGTCGTCGCCACCGAACCGGACCCGCGGATCATCCAGCTCTACGACGACGCGGGCGGCACCGGCCAGCCCCGCTTCGGGCAGGTCGCCATCTGCTACGGCCCGGACGAGGCCGAGTGCCGCAAGATCGTGCACGACCAGTTCCGCTGGTTCGGCATGGGCTGGAAGGTCAACGCCGACCTGCCCGGCCCGGAGGCCTTCGCCGCCGCCACCCAGTTCGTCCGCGAGGACGACGTCGCCGAGGGCATTTCCTGCGGCCCCGACGTGGACGCCCACGTCGAGGCGTTCAAGAAGTTCGTCGACGCCGGCTTCACCCACGTGGCGATCGTCCAGGTGGGCGGCGAAACCCAACCGATGTTCCTCGACTGGGCGCAGGAGGAGCTACTGCCCCGGCTGCGCGAGCTGTGAGACCACGGCCGACCGCCCCTGGGCGTTTCGGGCCGCACGAGCTCCGGCTCGCCCTGGCCGCGCCCCGGCCGGCGGCCGGGCTGACCAGCGAGTGGCGGCTGGTCGACGGGCTGCGCACGCACACCCGCCGCGCCGCCGGGCCGGACGGCGACGCCCCACCGGTGGTGCTGGTGCACGGACTGGCCGTCTCGCACCGGTACCTCACCCCGCTGGCCGTCGCGCTGTCGACCACCCATCCGGTGTACGCGCCGGACCTGCCCGGCTTCGGCCTCACCGAACACCCCGGGCAGGCGTACGACGTGAGCGGTCACGCCGCGTTCCTGGCGGCCTGGCTCGACACGTACCGGATGCCGCCGGTCTGCCTGGTCGGTCACTCCTTCGGCGCGGAGGTCGCCGCCGCGCTGGCGGCCCGCCGCCCGGACGCCGTCCGCGCGCTGGTGCTCGCCGGCCCCACCACCGACCCGACCGCCCGGTCCCGTTCCGGCCAGGTCGGCCGCTGGCTCGTCGACACCCTGCGGGAGGCCCCGTTGCAGGCGCCGATCGGCTACGTGACGTCTGGGACGCCCGCCCCTGGCGGGTGTACGCCACCCTCTGCCACTCGGTCCGCAACCCGGTCGAGGAGGACCTGGCCCAGGTCGCCGCGCCCACCCTCGTGGTGGCCGGCTCGCGCGACCCGGTCGTACCGCCGGCCTGGCGCTGCCAGGTCACCCGGCTGGTGCCCGACGCCCGTCAGGTGGACGTGCCCGGCGCCGCGCACAACGTCGCCACCACCGCTCCCCGGCAGGTCGCCGACGCGATCCGCGCCCTACTCTCCCCCAATCCTGAGATGGTGGTCCCATGCGCATCGGCAACACGGAGATCCGGCCCGCCGGAGGCGGCGTCGGCTGCCTCCTGATGATCCTCTTCTCGGTCCTCGCCTCGGTCGTGCTGACCGTCCTGCTCAACCTGGTGCTCTAGGCAGCCGGGCGGGCAGCGCCCCACGTCGGCGCAACCTGCTCGCCGGCTGGGGTGTCGACCGGGCCCGACGCCTGCGGGTCGCCGGTCAGGCCGGGTCCAGGTCCAGGTCGGCGACGACCGGGTAGTGGTCGGAGGCCAGGTCGGCCTCCCCGCCCCGGACCACCCGCACCCGGCGGACACGCTCGGCCACCGCAGCGGTGCCGAGCAGGTAGTCCAGGCGCATCCCGGTGAACTCGGCCCCGCCGTGCCGGGTCGGCACGGTCAGCCCGTCGGCCTCCCCGGTGTCTCCCGCCCCGACCCGCCACAGGTCCACCAGGCCGGCGGCGAGCAGCCGGGACACCGCGCGGGTGTCGACGGTGTGGTTGTCGCGTCGCAGGTGCCGGCGTCGGTGGTGCGCCGGCAGGGCGGCCAGCCGGTCGGCGTGCTCGACCATCGGGTCGAGACCGTTCAGGTCGCCGGCGACCAGCGCCAGCGGACCGCCGGCAGCCCGCACCGCCGCGGCCAACCAGTCCGCCTCCATCCGCCGCCGGCCTCCCGAGTACGGATTCAGGTGGGTGCAGAACACGGCCAGCGACCCGGCCGAGGTGACCACCACCACCCGGGCGGTGGCGTGGTGGAAGGGCCTCCGCACCCGACCGGTGGCCAGCACCCGTAGCGGCGGGCGGACCAGCACCGCCACCGGCTGCCCGAACCAGGAGCGGGCCAGGTGCGGGCGCATCCCCACCCGGCCCGCGAACTCGTCGAGCAGCCCACCCCGGTCGAAGCCGCGCAGTTCCTGCAGGGCCAGCACGTCCGGTCGCTGCGCGCTGACCACCCCGACCACCAGGTCCCGGCGGTCGGACCCGTGGCGGTCCCGCCCGCCGGTCCTGATGTTCCAGGTCATCACCCGCAGCATGCCGGCGTCCCACTACGGCCGAGCGGCCCTGGCCAGTTCGTCGTCGAGCTCGTCGACCTGCTCCGACTCGATCGCCGGCCGGTTCCCCTCGTAGACGTCGGCGTTGGGGCGGACCACCCAGTACAGCAGCCCGATCCAGAGCCCGCCGAGCAGGATCGCGCCCATGAAGTCGGTGGGGTGGTGCATGCCCCGGTACATCCGGGAGACCGCCACGCCGGCCGGCATGACCACCGCGAGCGCCAGGAACAGCCAGCGCCACCAGCGGTCGGTACGCGGGAAGACGACCAGCGTGACGGCAGCCCAGACGCAGATGGTGGCGGCGATGTGCCCGGACGGGAACGAGGAGGTGGGCATCGGGCCGTCGAGGTTGCCGACCGGCGGACGGGGCCGGTCCACCGCCGCCGCGGCGGTGAGGAAGAGGCTCAACTCGCCGAACATGGCCAGCGCCACGAAGAGCACCGGCCGCCAGCGCCGCCACACCGCCAGCACGAGCGGGCAGAAGACCAGCGAGATCAGCAGGATGGCGTGGGTGTCGCCGGCCTTGCTCCACCAGTAGCTGAACCCGTCCCCGGCCGGGGTGCGGTGCTCGGCGAACCACCTCGGCACCTCGGTGTCGAGGGTGGCGAGGAAGGTGCCGCCGGCGTGGTAGCTGACGAACATCCCGAAGCCGTAGAGCACGCCGAGGACCAGCACCCAGCCGACCACCAGCTCGAAGACGGCGGCCCGGGGGTGCGGCAGCAGGTGCGCCTCGTCGGGGGCGGGGGCGACCTCGTGCGCGGCCTCGGGCTCCAGCCCCTCGGTCAACGCCGGGACCCGCCGGCCCCGCTCCAGCCGCCACAGCCGGAAGGCGTACCCGGTGACGCCGAGCCAGGCCGCGCCGAGCAGCCAGGCTCCCAGCACGTCGGAGAGGAAGTGCACACCCAGCGCGATCCGGGTCAGCCCGACGAACACGATGAGCGTGGCGACCAGCGCGAAGGCCGGCCCGCGCCAGCGGCGCGGGGTCGCCGGCAGGAAGACCAGCAGCAGCGCCCCGTACGCGACGAACGACCCGAGGGCGTGCCCGCTGGGGAAACTGTTCCCGGCGTACACGCCGATCGGCACCGCCACCTCCGGGCGCAGCCGGCCGACGAGGGCCTTCAGTGCCGGGTCGAGGATCAGCGCGCCGAGGCCGGTGACGACGAGGAAGACCGCGAGCCGGCCCTGGCGGCGGATCAACAGGCCGATCACGGCGACCGAGACCAGCCAGATGATCACCGTCCGGCCGCCGAGGCCGGTCAGCGCGGTGAGCACGGTGACCAGCGGCCCGTGCGGGGCGACCAGGTCGTTGAGCCAGGCGGCGACGCCGTGGTCCACGTCGTACAGCGGGGCCCACTCGGCCCGGACCAGGGCGAGCAGCAGCCCGAAGCCGACCCCGGCGCCGAGAACCAGCACCAGACCGGTGAGGGTCCGCTCGGTGAAATGACCGAGCGGCCGTCGCCACACCTCTTTGACCGCGCTCACGGCAGCCTCCCTTGCGCCCTTGGCGAGGCGCTGTACCCGATCGGCGTGGCGCGTACACGCGGGGCGGCTGTCCCGGGCTCTACAGCGAGGTCATCTCACCGCTCTCGGGGGACGCCTCCCGGTCGGCCTCCGGCACCCAGAGGTCTGGCTCGGCCGGCTCCGGCGCCCCGACCCGCATCGCCTCCAACTGCGCGGCGAAGGCCAGCCCGCCGAGGAGCGCCATCCCGGTCACGTTGGCCCAGAGCAGCAGGGCCATCATGCCGGTCAACGCGCCGTAGGTCTGGCCGAACCCGCCGCCGAACCTGACGTACGCGGCGAGCAGCAGGCTGGCCAGCCACCACAGGGCGGTGGCGATGCCGGCGCCGAAGACCAGCCAGGTGAGCCCGGGCTGGTTGCGGCGCGGCGCGTGCCGGAAGATCACCGCCACCGCGACCACGGTCAGTCCGAGACTCAACGGCCAGCGGATCACGTCCCAGGCCCCGGCGGCGACGTCGCCCCAGGCGTAGTGTCGCTGCACGGAGTCGCCGATGGCCCGGCCTCCGACCAGGATCAGGAATCCGGCCAGCGCCGGCAGGCCGGCCGCCACCGCGAGGACGCTGGCCCGCAGGTACTTCCACAGCGCCGGACGGTCCCGCTCGACGCCGTAGATCCGGTTGGCGCCGCGTTCGATCTGGGCCATGGTGGTGGTCAGGGCGACCAGCCCGGTCAGCAGACCGAGGCTCAGCGCCAGCTCACCCCGGCGCTCGATCCGGTCGCCCTCGCTGAGCAGTTCCCGGACCATCTCCTCGCTCTGCCCCGGGGTGAGGGCCAGCACCGTGTCCGCGACGACCTGCCCGCCCTCCTCCACGCCGAGTTCGCTGCTCAGACCGGTCAACGCGATCATGAAGGGCACGACGGCGAGGCAGAGCTGTAGGGCCAGGGCCCGCGAGTGGCTGAAGCCGTCGCCGTAGCGGAACCGGACGAACGCGTCCCGCAGCAGGCACCAGCCGCCGTGTCGGCGCAGGGTGTGCCAGGCGTCGTCGGCGGAGAGCTCCCGCGCCGCCATCAGCCGGGTCTCCGGCACGAGCCGGGTGCTACTCACGGCGCGCCTCCTCGACCAGTTGCTCGCCGCGCTCCCCCACCGCGTCGACGTCGCGGGCCAGGTCCGGGTCCCGCTCGGGTCGCGGCACGCAGAGCCAGAGCGCCCCGGGCCGGATCTCGACCCGGAGCGAGCGCCCCGGCTCGATCAGGTCGCCGTCGAGCTGGCGGGGCTGGGGTCGGTCGCTGCTGATCTCGACCCGGCGGGCCCGGAACACCTCCATCCGGGGCACGCTGCCGCGCCGGCGCAACACCCCCCATCCCAGGGCGAGCCAGTGCCGCAGCGTACGCGGGGTGAGCACGGCCACGTCGAGCCAGCCGTCGTCCGGCTCGGCGTCGGCGAGCAGGCGTACCCCGCCCTGGAGCCGGCCCACGTTGGCGACCAGCACCGAACGGGCCCGGCGGCGAAGCGGCGGCTCGTCGTCGATGGTGATGGTGACCCGCATCGGGCGGTCCCGCAGGTGCCTGGCGGCGCCCACGACGTACGCCGGCCAGCCGATCCGCGCCTTGGTCGTCTCGGAGGTGTCCTGGAGCATCTGGGCGTCGAAGCCCATCCCGGCCATGACGGCGAAGTGCCGGTCGCCGACCACGCCGACGTCGAGCCGGCGCAGGCCGCGCTCCACGGCGACCGCCAGCCCGGCGGCGAGGTCTGCGGAGAGGCCGAGGTTTGCGGCGAGCAGGTTGCCGGTGCCCTGTGGCAGGACGGCCAGCGCGGTGTCGGTGCCGACCAGCCCACTGACGCAGGCCATCACGGTGCCGTCGCCGCCGCAGGCGAAGACGACCTGGGCGCCGTCGCGGACGGCCGCCTCGGTCTGGCCCCGGCCCGGATCCTCGACGGTGGTCTCGTACCAGACCGGCCGGGGCCAGCCGGCGGCGGCCAGCGCGTCGTCGACGGTACGACGGAACGCGTCGAAATCGGTCACCTTGACCGGGTTGACCACGACCGCCGAGCGTGGCGGGGGGTCGTCGGCGGTCACCGGGCGCTCGTGCTCTCCACCGTCCACGGCGCAAGTGTGCAGCAACCGGGGCCGGTCAGCGAGCCCACGGGGACCGCAGGTTGCGCCGACCGGCACCGATCCGGTCCGGCCGCCGCCGGGAGCGTGTCCCGGTCAGGCCGCCGCGCGTACGGCGGTCTCGACCCGGCGGCGCAGGTCGTCCAGGTGCAGCCCAGCCTCGGTGAGCACCAGCGCGCCGAGCCCGCTGCCCTCGCGGAGCAGCCCGAGCAGGATGTGCTCGGTGCCGATGTGCCGGTGGCGCAGCCGCAGCGCCTCGCGCAGGGACAGCTCCAGCACCTTCTTCGCCCGGGGGGAGAAGCGCCCGCCGTCGTGCCGGCGGAGGCCCCAGCGGCGGCGGGGGGCCGGCGCGGCCTCGCGCAGCGCGTCCGGGCCGAAGGACTCCTCGATCCGGGCGACGATCGCGGTCAGATCGATGCCGATCTCCCGCAGCGCGGCGGCGTCGGCCTCGCCGAGCCCGCTGACGCCGCTACGGGTGTGCCGGGCGATGCGGGCGCGCAGGTCGGCGTTGACCGCGCCGGCGTCGGCGAGCACCCGGCCGGCGAGCGCGTCGCCGTCGGCGAGCAGCGCGAGCAGCAGGTGCTCGGTGCCGACAGGGCGCCGCCCCTCGACCCGGGCCTCCTCGATCGCCCGGTGGACGACCACGCGGGCCCGGTCGGTGAACCGTTCGAACATCATGCCTCCCTGTTGCCGGGGACCGCCGGTCGACCGGCGTGCTTCTTGTGGACCGCCTGCCGGCTGACCTCGAGCGCGTCGGCGATCTCCTGCCAGGACCAGCCCTGTCGACGGGCGTTGTCCACCTGGACGACCTCCAACCGTTCGAGCAGCCGGCGCAGGGCGAGCACCGCGCGGAGCCCGACCCTCGGGTCGGTGCTGCCGGCTGCCGCCGCGAGTTCCGTCGCCTGACTCATACTGTCAACCTACATTGACACACCCTTCGCGTCAACCCACGTTGACACGAGGCGGCGTCCGCCGACACGAACGGCGGACGCCCGGTCCGAGGCTGCGATGGTGTTACCGTCCGCACGTGTTCCGTCGCCGCTCCGCCGCCCTGACCGTCGCGGCCACCCGCCGCCTGGCCGTCGGTCCGGTCACGCTGGAGATCGCCGACGGCAGCGTGGTCGGCCACCGCTACCGGGGCAACTTCGACGCGTGGCACGTCGACCCGGAACTGCCTCTGGTGGTCGTCGCCGACGGCATGGGCGACGGCGAGGGCAGCCGGCTCGCGGCCACCGTCGCGACGGAGACCCTGGTCGAGCTGATCCGCGCCAGGTGGCCGGTGATCGGGCCGCGCGAGTTGCGCGCCGCCGTCGCCGAGTCCCAGATCCGGGTACGCCGGGCCGGCGCCGCGCTGGACGAGCTGACCGGCTGCACCCTCACCGCCCTGCTGGTGGAGCCGGACGGCGAACACTGCTGGATCGTCCAGCTCGGCGACTCGCGGGCGTACCGGCTGCGCGACGGGGTGCTGGAACTGGTCACCGTCGACCACACCACGGCCTGGCTCGGGGTGCTGCACGGCTGGTGGCCGGCCAACTCCCCGGAGGCCGCCCGGGCCCGCTACCAGCTCCTACGCTACGTCGGCCACCCCGACAGGCCCGAGGCGGACCTGCTCGCCGTGCCGGTGCGCCCCGGCGACACCTGGCTGCTCTGCACCGACGGGGTCAGCGACCAGCTCGACTACCACCGGCTGCGGGACCTGCTGGTCGGGCAGGATCCGGCCGAGGCCGTCCAGGCCCTGCTCAACGCCACCCTCACCGAGGGCGGCGCCGACAACGCCACCGCCGTCGCGCTGCGCGTGCGTTCCGCCTGCTGACCGCGCCGCGTCCCGCGATCCGGCCCGCCACACGGACGGCCCCGCTAGCGTCGGAGGGGACGGCGTCGGCCGTGCCGTGCGCCACGCCCGGGAGGTGAGCCGGATGACCGGATCCGCCGGCGGGCCGGTCGTGGCCGGCGTCGGCCCGAGCCCGCAGGGCATGCAGGTGGTCCGGCTGGCCGCCCAGGAGGCCGCCGCGCACCGCCGGGACCTGACCCTGCTGCACGCCTTCGACTGGGAGGCGGCCTTCGCGGCCCCGTCGATCGCCGGCCCGCGGGCCGAGGCCGAGGAGCTGATCGCCCGGGCCGCGGCGATCGCCAACGAGGTGGAGCCGGAGGTGTCGGTCCGCGGGGAGATCGTCGAAGGTCCACCGGTCGCGGCGCTGGTCCGCCGATCCGGCTCGGCGTTCATGGTGGCCGTCGGCGACGGCGGCATGACGCACCAGGCGGCGTGCCTCCACGCCGACGTGGCGGCGGTGCAGCTGGCCGCCCGGGCCGGCTGCCCGGTGCTGGTGGGTCGCCCCGATCCGCCGCCCCCCGGGCCCGTGCTGGTCGGGGTGGACGGATCGGACAGCACCCCCGCCACCCTCGGTTTCGCCCTGGACTGCGCGGCCCGCCGGCAGGCCCGACTGGTCGCGATCCGGGTGGTCGAACCGGGCCGCCCCGGCGCGACCGAGGACGCCCTCGCCGAGACGGTCGCCCGCGCCGGTCGGGCCCACCCCGGGGTGGCCACCGAATGCCACACCGTACGCGGCGACCCGGGCGTCGTCCTGGTGGAGCAGGCCCGGTCCGCGCAGCTCACGATCGTCGGCGCGCGGGGGGACCAGCCGGGGCGCGGCATGCTGGGCTCGGTCAGCCAGTCCCTGCTCTACCACGCGCCGTCGCCGGTCATCGTCGTCCGCGGCATGGCCGGTGGCCCGCCGGACGCGGCCGGACACCCTTGACCCCCGGGACCAACGCCTGACCCCGGGACCGACGCCCGGGTGCGGAGTTCCCCGACGCGCGAAAGGCTATTGCAGCATGGACACCGCTCTCGACCTGCACGGCCCGCTGACCGGCGACGAGCTGCGCCGGCTGGACGCCTACTGGCGGGCGGCCAACTACCTGACCGTCGGGCAGATCTACCTGCTGGACAACCCGCTGCTGCGGGAGCCGTTGAGACCCGAACACGTCAAACCCCGGCTGCTCGGCCACTGGGGCACCGGCCCCGGCCTGAACCTCCTCTACGCCCACCTCAACCGGGTCATCGTCAACCGGGACCTCTCGGCCGTCTTCATCACCGGTCCCGGCCACGGCGGCCCGGCGCTGGTCGCCAACACCTGGCTGGAAGGCACCTACAGCGAGCTCTACCACGGGGTCAGCCGGGACGAGACCGGCATGCGGCGGCTGTTTCGCCAGTTCTCCTTCCCCGGCGGCATCCCGAGTCACGTCGCGCCGGAGGTGCCGGGCTCGATCCACGAGGGCGGCGAACTCGGGTACGCGCTCAGCCACGCCTACGGCGCCGCGTTCGACAACCCCGACCTGCTGGTCGCCTGCGTGATCGGGGACGGCGAGGCGGAGACCGGCCCGCTCGCCGGCAGTTGGCTGTCCAACGCCTTCCTCAACCCGGCCCGGGACGGCGCGGTGCTGCCCATCCTGCACCTCAACGGCTACAAGATCGCCAACCCGACGGTGCTGGACCGGATCCCCGCCGACGACCTGCTCGCCATGATGCGCGGCTTCGGCCACCAGCCGTACCTCGTCGAGGGCGACGACCCGGCGACGGTGCACCAGTCGCTGGCCGCGACCCTCGACCGGGCCTGCGACGAGATCGCCGGGATCCAGCGCCGGGCCCGCTCCGGCGGGGCCGTCGGGCGCCCCCGCTGGCCGATGATCATCCTGCGTACGCCGAAGGGCTGGACCGGCCCCCGCGACGTCGACGGCAAGCGGGTCGAGGGGACGTTCCGCTCCCACCAGGTGCCCCTCGCCGACGTACGGGAGAACCCCGAGCACCTGGCCGAGCTGGAACGCTGGATGCGCAGCTACCACCCGGAGGAGCTCTTCGACGCCACCGGCGGCCCGGTCGAGGAGTTGGCCGACCTGCCCCCGAGGGGCGACCGGCGGATGAGCGCGAACCCGGTGGCCAACGGCGGACGTTTGCTGCGGGACCTCGAACTGCCCGACTTCCGTGACTACGCCGTCGACGTCACGGAGCCGGGCCAGCCGGCCGTGGGCGCCACCGGCGTGCTGGGCAGGTGGGTACGCGACGTGATCAGCCGCAACCCGCAGACGTTCCGCCTGTTCGGGCCGGACGAGATCGCCTCCAACCGGTTCGGCGCCTGCTTCGAGGTCACCGACCGGGCATTCGTCGCCGGCACCGTCGAGGGTGACGACCACCTCTCCCCGGACGGCCGGGTGATGGAGGTGCTTTCCGAGCATCTGTGCCAGGGCTGGCTGGAGGGCTACCTGCTCACCGGACGGCACGGCATCTTCACCAGCTACGAGGCGTTCATCCACATCGTCGACTCGATGGTCAACCAGCACGCCAAGTGGCTGAAGGTGACCCGGGGCATCCCGTGGCGGCAGCCGGTGGCGTCACTGAACTACCTGCTCTCCAGCCACGTGTGGCAGCAGGACCACAACGGATTCTCGCACCAGGACCCGGGCTTCATCGACCACGTGGTCAACAAGAAGGCCGAGGTGGTCCGGGTCTACCTGCCGCCGGACGGCAACACGTTGCTCTCCACGATGGACCACTGCCTGCGCAGCCGGCACTACATCAACGTGGTGGTGGCCGGCAAGCAGCCGTTGCCGAGCTGGCTGGGTATGGACGAGGCCATCCAGCACTGCCGGCGCGGCCTGGGGATCTGGGACTGGGCCAGCACCGACGAGGGCAGCGAGCCGGACGTGGTACTCGCCTGCGCCGGGGACGTGCCGACCCTGGAGACCCTCGCCGCGGCCGACCTGCTCCGGCGGCACCTGCCCGAGCTGAGGGTACGGGTGGTCAACGTGGTCGACCTGATGCGTCTGCAGCCGCCGTCGGAGCACCCGCACGGCCTCCCGGACAACGAGTTCGACACCATCTTCACCCGCGACAGGCCGATCATCTTCGCGTACCACGGCTACCCGTGGCTGATCCACCGGCTGACCTACCGCCGGACCAACCACGGCAACCTGCACGTACGCGGCTACAAGGAGGAGGGCACCACCACCACGCCGTTCGACATGGTGATGCTCAACGACCTGGACCGCTTCCACCTCGTCATCGACGTGATCGACCGGGTGCCGGGGCTCGCCTCGCGCGCCGCCCACCTGCGCCAGGAGCTGGTCGACGCCCGGCAGAGCTGCCGGGACCACACCCGCAGGTACGGCGAGGACGACCCGCGGGTCGCCGAGTGGCGCTGGATCCGCGAGACCGATCCGACCGACGGGGCGGGGGCGACGGCATGAGCGGCGACGAGATCCTGGTCGGTTTCGACGGCTCCGCCGACGCCAGGCTGGCGCTGGACTGGGCGTTGGACGAGGCGCAGCACAGCGGGCGCCCGGTGCGCCTGGCGTACGTCTTCGAGTGGCTGACGATCGGCGGCTGGATCAACCCGGGAATGGCCCCCGGGATCTGGCTGGACGAGACGACCCGCCGGCAGGTGGAGGAGCTGGTCGGCAAGGCGGCGGCCGACGCCGCCGCCGCACGGCCCGGCATCACCGTGCACGGCAACGTCTTCGACGGCCCGCCCGCCCTGGTGCTACAGGAGGGTTCCGCCGAGGCCGGGCTGCTGGTGCTGGGCAGCCGGGGGCACGGCGGCTTCGGCGGCCTGCTCGCCGGTTCCACCACCGTCTCGGTGAGCGCCCACGCGCACTGCCCGGTGGTGGTGGTCCGCGAGGGGCGCACCGGCGCGGCGGGTCCGGTCGTGGTGGGCTTCGACGGCTCCGAGCCGTCCCGGGTGGCGCTCGGGTTCGCGGTGGAGCGCGCCGCGAAGCGGAAGACGCCGCTGCGGGTCATGCGGGTCTTCGAACCGCCGGGCGGACGGTGGCCGCCGTCGGACCACGACGAGCGGTCCGTCGCCGCCCGGGAGCGGGCCGCCTTGGAGGAGTCGCTCGCCGCGTGGCGGGAGGCCTTCCCCGACCTGCCGGTCGACGTCGTGGTCACGCCCGGCAACCCTGCCGCGACGCTGGTCGAGGCGAGCCGGGACGCCCGGCTGGTGGTGGTGGGCAGCCGGGGCCGGGGCGGGCTGCGCGGGATGCTGCTCGGCTCGGTCAGTCAGCAGCTCATCCAGCACGCGCACTGCCCGGTCGCGGTGGCCCGGGAACACTGATCCGGGCGGCCGGGCGGTCAGCGGCGAGCAGCGCGGCCTCCCGCGCGGGGTCGAGCCCGACCGGCGCCCGGGCCGGCCGGCCGGCGCGCTGCGGCACCGACCCGACCCGACGTAGCCAGTGCCAGGTGTCGACGACCGTCTCGGCCGCCGGCCGGCAGATCAGCCCCGCCGCGTACGCCTTGTCGACGCCCCGCTCCTGCAACCAGCGGAACTCGTGGCCCACCGGCACCCAGATCGGCAGGTCGTTCCACGGCACCACGCCCGCGGCCAGGAGCGGCTCCGGGTCGGTCCAGCGCAACCGGGCGTCCGAGCCGGTCGCCGCGACCGCTGTGGCGAGCAACTCGCCCATGGTGGTGTGCCCGGGGCGGCTGATCACGTTGAACGGCCCGCCGGTGCCGGCGGCGGCACGGTCGAGCGTCCACGCCGCCAGGTCCCGCACGTCGATGTACTGCACGGGCAGGTCGACCGGCCCGGGGGCGAGCACGTCACCGCCCCGGGCGATGCGGAGCAACCACCACGGCAGCCGGCCGATGTCCTCCCCCGGCCCGAGGATCAGCCCGGCCCGGACCAGCAGCGCCCGGTCCCCGAACACCGCCACCGCGGCCCGCTCGCCGCCGGCCTTGTTCGACGGGTAGTCACCGTCCGGGGCGTCCGGCGCCGCCACCACCACCGGCGCCTCCTCGCCGGCCCCGGGCGGCACCGGATGGGCGTACACGGATCCGCTGGAGACGTAGGCGTAGTGTCCGGCGCGGTCGCGCAGCGCCCGGGCCGCGGCTCGCACCGCGCGTGGCGCGCCGTCCCAGGTGTCGACCACCAGGTCCCACTCGCCGCCGGCGAGCGCCGCCAGCCCGTCCGGCGCCGTCCGGTCACCCCGCAACCGGTGTACGCCTTCCGGCGTCGCCCCGTGCAGCCCACGGTTGAAGACCGTCACCGGCCAGTTCCGGCGCACCGCCTCGGCCACCACCGCGCCGCCGACGAAGCCCGTGCCACCGAGTACCAGCAGTCTCATGCGCCCCAGCCTGGCCGATACCGGACGCTGTGCACAGCGAATCTGCCGCCAGCAGAAGCGGTGGCCGGTGTCCGGGTCAGCGCCTGTCCGGGGGCGGTGTTCCGGATGTCCGTGCTGTCGGATCGGCGGGGG